>JBARVS010000038.1:0-5617 GCA_049646385.1 Phormidesmis sp.
ATCCTGGCGACATCATCGGCTTTACAAAAAATGCCGTCCATCAGGTTGCGCCGATTGGCGACGAGCCCACTATTTCTTTTAATTTGTATGGCGTGACCGATCACAGCCGCCGCTACAAGTATGATCCTAAGACGCTGGCCGCTGAGAAGTTCTAACCCTGTGGGAAATTTAGGTTACGAAGACAATAGCGCCGATGCTGCTGAGGCAACAGAAGGCTCTAGCTCAATGGGGCCATTACACTCAACCGGGCCATCAAAGCAAGCTCCCGTTCGATCAGCATCTGACCAGTCTACGTGGGCCGGGTTAATTCGGCGCATGTCGGCGCGGTGAAACTTGGCGCGGTGAAGGTGCGCCCAGTCAAGGTTTGCGCCTGCTAGCTGAGCATCTTGAAAGTCGCTGTTTTGCAGGCTAGCAGCGCTGAAGTTGGCAGCGGTTAGATCGGCTTCTTGAAAACATGCGCCTTTTAATCGGGCGGCTTGAAAGCTGACGCCGCTGAGGTTCATGCCGCTAAAGTCAAGGCCGCTGAGAAACGCTCGGCTGAAGTTGGCACCGTTGAATCGGGTTTGGGCGATCGCCCCGCCAATTAGCCTAACCCCACTCAAATTTGCCCAGGCGAAATCTGCGCCCGTGAGCTGCGCATTTCGTAAGTTTGCCCCGGTGAGGTTTGCGCCCGTAAAGTTTGCCTCGGTGAGCTGCGCCGCCCGCAAATTCACATGTGAGAGCTGCGCGCCGCTAACTTGGGCGCGGGTAAAGTTGGCTCTTACCCCAAAGGCCCCCTGAAGGTTGGCCTTATTTAGCAGAGCCTGCGTAAAGCGGCTGTCGCTCATTTTGGCGTACATCAGGTTCGCCCGACTAAGGTTCGCATTGGTAAAGTTAACCTTAGTTAAAAAAGTACGGCTAAAGTTTGCGCCGCTCAGGTCGCAGCCCGCAAAGTTGACCCCTACAAAAATATGACCTGAAAAATCGGCCCCTGCCAGCTGGAGACCTTTGAAATCTCGATAGCCTTCTTCATAAAGGCGTAGGATATCTTGGGATTGCATAAGGTAGCCTAATTTAAGCTTAACGGTGCTTAGAAAGAACTTGCAGATTTTTCTGCAAGGGCAAAGCTTACTTAAGCTAATTTAAGTCAACTGAGTAGAAATACTCAATAGAAAAAGCAGCCTTGCTCCTTCATTAAAGTAATGGGTAATTCGTCAGTTAGGGGCAAATGATTCGACAACACCACATAGCCACTAAAAACTTAAAGAAATCCCTACATATTTTAATAATTGCCCTAGCTTCTCTCACTTCAGCCGTTCTCTATTACGTGACTTCCGTTGGATTTAAGATCTGTGACTTCAGCCAATCAAGCAACTCAAAAAATTGGATTTTTCTTGCTGTGGATAGGTTTTAGCATTTATGCTTTTACCTTAGCGCCCCCTTCTCAGCCCGATACTTTCGATCTTATCATCAGGCTTTCTTCGGGGCAGTGGGACGGCATTAACCCGGCTATTATTGCTTTATTTAACCTGATGGGCGTTTGGCCTATGGTGTATGCCTGCCTTGCGCTGATTGATGGCGTGGGCCAAAAAATTCCGGCTTGGCCTTTTGTCGCGGCATCGTTTGCGGTAGGTGCGTTTGCGATATTGCCTTATTTGGCCTTGCGCGCCAGTAATCCTACCTTTGAGGGTTCTAAAACTAAGCTGCTTGGCCTGCTTGATTCGCCTTGGCTAGGTCGGATGTTGGCGATCGCTAGCCTCGTTTTGCTGGGCTATGGACTGCTCTATGGCGACTGGCACAATTTTGCCCAGCAGTGGCAGACCAGCCAATTCATCCACGTGATGAGCCTCGATTTTTGTCTGCTGTGCCTGATTGTCTCGCCCTTAGTAAAAGACGACATGGCCAAACGCGATTTGCACTCTCCATCGCTGTTTTGGGCGGCCACACTCCTCCCACTTTTGGGCGTTGTTTTTTACCTCTCTGTTCGTCCGCCGCTAACGGCTGAAGAGACAGCAGCCGTTTCTACATAAGTTTTACGCAGTTGAAATATGACTTCTCAATGGCAGTGCATTCAAAAAAATATTGGCACCTGGCAGGGCTCTTTCACTCAGTTTTCGCCTGACGGTGAGCAGCTAAAAGATACGCCTAGCGTGTTGACCCTGGCAGAAACTGAACCGGGCAAAAAAATGCAGCTTACCCTGGAGCGATCGCCGCTGGGTGGCAGCACAGAGACGACTCGAAGAGAGTTTACAGCACCTGGCCCTGCGCCCTATGTTTATTTTTTTGAGAGCGGTGCTTTTTCGCAGGGTTCTTCCCAATGGGCGGCGTTCGGAGGGTTTGGGGCTGAAATGTCGATTAAGCTAGGCGATCGCCGCGCCCGATTCGTGATTATGTATGAGGGCACCAGCGACGGCACTAGCCCAATAAAATACGTCACGCTGATTCGCGAAACCCGAACAGGCGGCAGTCAGTTTACAGAGCTTGACTTAACGCCTGCGCAGATCATGGGCTCCTGGCGAGGAACCTCATCTGTGCTAAGTGCCAGCATGGAGCCAATGACAGCAGGCCATAGCAACTGGACGTTGAATCATTCAGCTTTGAACTGTCAAGATGCTTTTGAGAGAGAAGTTGACAAAGCAGCTGAAGAAGAGATTAAAGCACTTTTACTGACTCACCATTATGACCATTCGGTTCTCTCACTCAGCCGTCCGATCCTTTTAGAAGGAGAGTTGACCTATCAGCTGATGCCTTTGCCTAACGGAACTTACTGCCTAATGCCACACACTCTTAAAAAAGACGTTGAGTTTCGTATAGAAGCTGGCTGGCTCAGCAGTCAGAAAGGGCGCTCTCAGAACACAGCATCAGCGGCAGATCGGCCTCAAAAAGCAGCGCTAAAACGGTCACGCCTGATCCGCTATTACAACAGTCGCAGCGTTTGGACACATTCAGCGCTGATAGAAGATCATCTAGAAGAATAATTTTTTGCGTTCAGACGAATAAAGATCTATCTTTAGACATATCTACATAGTGCGGCAACTAACTTAACGACGCTCTGTGTAGATAGCGTGGTAATTTGCGTTTTATCGGTGAAACTTTGAACGGTAAGCCTTTCGCTGTAGGCGTTTGGTTGGCGATCAGGGGTCTAAACAACCATGTGTTTTTTGTGTCTTTGATTAGCTAAAAGCTGCTGATCGGAGGTCGTTTACGATGGGCGCATTTTTATGGCTATCGTTTCATGGCTTAACTAAGTAGTTTGCAACTCTACGTTGCAGGCGGCTCGGTGTGTAGCTGTTTAACTTGTCTTTGAAAATGTGAACCTGTAGCTAGTTTTCAACAGCTCAAAACAGTAAACCTCAGGTGAAACTTAGATGATGAATCGTGAGAATTTGTACAGGCTTAAAGTTGCGGCCAAAGGCCAGCGATATTGGCAACGATTAACCCGGCTCTCGGCTAGGTGGTTTCGCCATGGGCCAGATGGCTGGGCGATGCTGCCGATGCTGCTGGTATTAATGGCGATCGCGGCTCCAGCGGCGATCGCTCAAGAAGCTGCTGAGCCCACCTCTTTAGCCGACAGTATTTTTCAGCCAGTGGTCGATTTCTTATCAGTGCTGCTGTTCTTTAAAATCGGCGGCGAAAATGGATTTCCCTTTATTGTGCTGTGGCTATTTGTCGCGGCTATCTTTTTTACTTTCCGGATGGGCTTTATTAACTTTCGCGGGCTTAAGCACGCGATCGCCGTTGTGCAAGGAAAGTTTGACGATCCACATGATGAGGGTGAAGTCTCTCACTTTCAGGCCCTAGCAACAGCGGTGTCAGGAACGGTTGGCCTGGGCAATATTGCTGGGGTGGCGATCGCCATTCAGCTCGGTGGCCCCGGCGCTATGTTTTGGCTCACCGTTGCCGGACTCTGCGGCATGGTCAGTAAGTTTGTAGAATGCACACTCGCCGTTAAATATCGCCGTCAGCTCCCTGATGGCACCATTTTGGGTGGGCCGATGTACTATCTCAACCAGGGGCTAGCCGCTCGCGGGATGCGTCCGTTGGGCCAGGGTTTAGCCGTGCTGTTTAGCATTCTTTGCTTAGGCGGCAGCTTGGGCGGGGCCAACATGTTTCAGTCAAACCAAGCCTATGCAGCTATTTCGGGCTTAGTTCCGGCGCTACCTGCTTGGTTGTTTGGCTTAGTGCTAGCCGCGCTAGCCGCGTTTGTGATTATTGGCGGCATTAAGCGCATTGGCTCAGTCGCCGAAAAGCTAGTGCCCGCGATGACAGCGCTTTACATCATCGCTTGCTTGGTGGTGATTATCGCGAATATCACCCAGGTGCCTAGCGCTGTTGTCACGATTGTTAGCGAAGCGTTTGTACCCAAAGCGGCGGTGGGTGGCTTTGTAGGCGTTATGGTGCAGGGCATTCGGCGGAGTTCTTTTTCCAATGAGGCGGGTGTCGGTTCAGCGGCGATCGCCCACTCTGCTGCCCGCACAGATGAGCCCGTTCGAGAAGGTTTGGTTTCCTTGCTAGAGCCGCTCATTGACACGGTGATTATCTGTAACCTAACCGCCATCACCATTGTTTTAACGGGCGCTTATTTAGACACCAGTGAAGAACTCAGCGGCGTGGCGATGACGGCCAATGCTTTTGGCTCGGTGGTTGGCTGGTTCCCCATTGTGCTGAGCGTTGCGGTTTGCCTGTTCGCTTTTTCAACCATTATCTCTTGGAGTTACTACGGCATCCAGGCATGGACTTATCTGTTTGGCGAGCAAACCACGCTGCTGTTCAAATTTATCTATGTGGTGTGTACGTTCCTTGGCTGCTTAACGAGCCTCTCCTTGATTATTGACTTTAGCGATTTGCTGCTGCTGGGCATGGCGTTTCCCAATTTACTAGGCTGCTATATCCTCTCAAATGAGGTAGCTGGCGACCTTAACAACTACTGGGGACGGCTCACCTCCGGCCAGATGGTGATGAATGAGCCGATAGCAGTTTCTAGCGATGCATAAGTCCACCTCATCAGCGAAGCGTTACGCAGCAGCATAGCGCCCCTTAGCCAGTCTGGTCTTTGATCCATCTTTGGCGCTCTTGAGGCGATCTGACCGTATATTCGCCATAGAACTGGCTGAATCTCCAAAACCACTGCAAAGCCCGAACTATAGCGGGCTGGCGGTGGTTTTGCAGTGGACTAAAAGACTTATTAGAAGACGTACTAGAAGACGTATTAGCAACCATTTGAAGTACCTTGAAGAAGATATTCCCAATGTAGCCAGCGCCGCTTAAAACAACAAAAGGCTGAGCCGATAGTGCCTATGCAAAAAGCCGATAGGCATAAAACAGCTCAGCCGAAGAAATAGAACACAAACGGACGTCATTGCCGTTTAAGCCTCTACTGCTTAAGCACTAAGACCGGACAATGCGCAAATCGCACGACTCTTTCAGCAATAGAGCCCATGAAAAACCGCGAAATGCCCGTTCGACCGCGCGAGGGCATGACAATCAGCCCTATGTTCTCTTGCTCTGCGTAGTCAATAATCTCAGCGGTAGGATCGCCCATCTCAATCGAAAAGTTCAAGCCTTCGTGTTGCCCGCGAGGAAACTCTTTATCAAACAGCTGTTGAATCGTTGCTTTGCGTTTTTCAGTGCTAACTGA
>JBARVS010000039.1:0-11070 GCA_049646385.1 Phormidesmis sp.
GCAGGCCAATCGCGTTGGACGAGGGCACAACCGCACCAGAGATGATGTTGTTGCCGTACATCAATGAGCCTGCTACGGGCTCACGGATGCCGTCGATGTCAACGGGGGGCGCTGCGATGAACGCAATCACGAAACATGCGGTAGCAGCGAGTAGTGTAGGAATCATCAAGACGCCGAACCAGCCTACGTAGAGGCGGTTTTCGGTGCTTGTGACCCACTGACAAAACTGCTCCCACAACGTAGCGCTTTGGCGCTGTTGTAGTGTAGTAGTCATTATGAATCCTTTTTAGTTATCTAGGTACGTATGGACGAGAGCCACAAAAAGATGCCTTTCGCCTATGAAATAATAGTAACAGAAGTTCCTAGATTTGTAAAGTTAATTGAACATTAGGTAAGTGTTTGCTCATTTGTTTTGGGCGATCGCCTCTCTTTTCTTTTGCCTTCAGTTATATACAGATCTATCGCTTGTGAGCTATACATGTCAATGCTTACGTCTGTGCTCATTAGGTCTCAACGCGAGCTGAATCGCTCCCGTATCTCTGGGCTCATTTACTCAATATGCAGCTTTGATCCTGAGAAATGTTAAGCCGATTCGGTCAATTATGAGAGACGGCCCAGCCAAATAGCAGGCTTGCGCACTTGAGCGACCAGCTCACCGGGATAGGTGCTGGTGCGGCTTCCATTAGGCGCTTGCAACAGGTTTACGAGGGCCTCTATTTGCTCAAAGTTAGGCGGCTGCGGGAGGCTGCGATGCAGCAGCTGTCGAACGACCCGGCGCTGCAATGCTAAGGGCGCAAGGCTAAGCTGCGGCGCGTCAATTTCCCATGCTCTATGGTGTTTGGGGCATTTGGCTGAGCTGTTTGAATCGCTATCTGATGATATTTCAGTGATTACCTGGGCGTAGAGGTTGGCCGATTGCGCTTGCAAATAGGCAAGGTCGGCGGTGGCAATTTCGGCTGTTTGTGAAAGCGATCGCTCTACCTGCGGATTAAAATGCTCACGCAAGTAGGGCAGCAGCTCTTGACGAATGCGATTACGGCGAAACTTCAAGTCTAGATTGCTGCTGTCTTCCCAAACGGAGATGTTTTGCTGCTGGCAAAAGTCTTCGGTCTCTTGCCGACTAAAGCTTAATAATGGCCTAACGAGCGTAACTGTTGGTTGATAGCTATCGATTGAGCGCTGCCAGGGTAGAGAACTGATGCCGTCGATGCCACTGCCGCGAATGAGGTTGTAGAGGGTGGTTTCGGCGCGATCGCTCGCCGTATGTCCGGTCACCACATAGGAACAGCTATGAGATCTAGCAACCTTAGTAAACGTCTCATGACGCCATTCTCTAGCCTTTGCTTCACTATTTAAGGAAATCTTTGCAGCTTCCACCCAGATGGGTATATGCCACTGCTTAGCTAGATCACAGACGTATGCGGCATTATCAGCGGAGTCATCCCTCCAGCGGTGATCACAGTGAACCAGACGCAAAGACCACCGCCACCGAATCTGGAGATCGACGAGCAAGCGAGCTAAACAAAGTGAGTCTTGCCCTCCGGAAACGGCCATCAGTATAGAACTATCTTTAGGAAGCAAAGTTCGTTTGCTTAAAAGAGTATGTAATTTAGCATGGGCCGCAGACCAAGCCATAGTGTTGTGTGCTCTGCTGTCCTGCCTATCTACTGTCGCAAAAGCTTGATGGAGATTAAAGCTTCTTTCCGCTGGTGTCATTTTCAACGTCGGAGGCCGGGTCTTTTACCTGTTCGGTAGCTTCATTGATTCGTGCCTTAGCGCGATCTAGCCAAGTGCTGTCAGCTTCTTCAACGCTATTGTCGTTGGCTAAGTTCATGATAGGATCGATGCTGCCATCTTGCCTGTTGGCTTGCACGTTGGTTTGCCTGTTAGTGCGATCGCCCGCTACTCCCCCCTGCACGTTGGCGCGTAGATTACCTAACCCTTCTCGGGTGTCTCCCTGAATATCCTCAGAGCCGCTTTGAAAAGCTGACCCTTTACGGCTACCGATACCGTCTTCAACAGAACCAGAAATACTCTTTGAATCTATGTTTGAATCTATGGTGGTATCGCCGCTTGTATTTCTCATTCGGCCTAATCCTGCGCTTGCGCCTGCTGTTGCTGCTGCCACTCCTGTAATTCCAGCAGCGGCTATCTCGCCAGACCCTAAGCCAGCTGGCTTCACACCGACAGCGCCCATACCAGCGTCAGCGTCCATGCCAACAGATGAATTTATCCCGTCCGCTTCTGCCGCTGCTACAGAGTTTAGTTCACCGTTCGAGCCAGCATTGGGCCCAGCCTTTGGCAGGCTGTCGGCGCTACGATAAGCGCCGCGAACTTTGTCATCATCATTATCTACGCTTCCTCCTTTGGCACCTCCATTAGCGATATAGCCCGTTTCTTCCTCGGTGCCGCGCTTGCTCGCTGCCCAAATCAGCAGCCCCAAGCCTGCCAAAGGTAACAGCAACCACCACCAGCGACCACGGTTAGCAGAAACACCGTCTTCTGCACCCAGCAAACCATCCTTTCCATCCAAAACAGCACTATCGTCCTCTTCGACGATCACCGTACTGCTCGTACCCTCCGTAGCCCCACTGCCTACGGCATTTCCGTTCGCTGATGAATCAGCAGTGCCATCAGTTGAGTTGCCCGCCGTTCCTTCCGCCGCTGCATTTGAACTCGCGCCATCACCTGCCGCTGTGCCTGCGTTTAAGCCTGCATCTGTTCTATTAGCTGCTGTCGTGCCCGCTGTTGGCAGAACCGCATAGCCAGAAAGACCAGCGCCGTTGAGTGCGCTTTGACCCGGATTCCCGGTAGCGTAGCCCAAAAAGGCCGCCACCGCAGGCGAAGCGCCACCCGCATATACAAATGAGTAGGGCTGAGAGAAAGGATAGAGAGGATTGTCAGGTAAGGTTTTGTGCAGCTCAATGGCTTTGATTCCAGGCTGACCTTCTAGCTGGCTGACCAAGGCATATCCGATGCCGTCTTTTCCAACAGCTTTAGCAAGTGCTTCAGCAGAATCTTCGCTGAGCTGAGTGGCATTACTGCCCGTTTTGAACTCAGAACTAGCAAATACAGGATAGGTTTTAAGCGCCTGACGGGTTTCGCTAGCGGCGGGCCGATCTACTACTTTAATGGGGCCAGCCGAATCACCGACCGCTGACCAGTCTTTAATCTCGCCTCTAAAAATGCGAGCGAACTGATCGCTTGTCAGGCTAGCCGCAAAAGGATTGTCTTTGCTAACGACAATGGCAATTTTTTCTCTGCGGACGGGAACGGCGATCAGACCTTTTGCTTTTTCTTCCGCACTCAAAGGACGGCTGATAGCCGCAAGATCCGTGTTGCCGTTGAGCACGTCTTGAATAGCTGTATTGACATCTGTAGAGGTTACCTCAACCGTGCCTGAATATTGATTTTTGAAGCCTTTAGCGAGCGTTTGGCTAACTGCGTTCATGTTGTTAGAGCTGCTGGCAACGCTGATTTTGGTTCCTTTGGCAACCGCATCAGGAACTGGGAAGCTAGGAGCAGCTTGGCCAATGAGGGGTGTCACTAGGTAGGTGGCAACCGATCGCGTTGGGGTAGTGCAGGCAAGCAGTGCGGCTATTGTAAGCGCTGGTGTGAAAGCTGATGCTGTTTTACGGCTAACCATTGTTTCGATTGCACCTCGTTAAGGCGGGATAACTTTGATTTTTGAGTGAGCTTTTAAGATAGGCGCTTGTCGTACTTTTAGGCTGTGAAGCGATCGCACTATCTGCTGACTCAACTAATCTGACTCAACTACTAAGTCAAGGGCCAATCGTCGCCGTCCATAACACTATAGAAATTACCAGATAGAAATTACCAGATGACTGCTGCACCTGCGACGTATTTATGACGATTTGCGACGATGGTTATGTCTCTATCACGTTATGACAGCTTGATGAAATTCTCGAACGAATTTATCTTTTCTTTAAATCAATCTTTAAGATGAATAAAGCGTCCTTGTTGCATTTTACAAAGGTGCTGTCATTTTGGGGCGTTATGCCTGCGCTATGGCTACATTGTCAAAGGGTTTCCTCTGTAGTCAAGGGGGTTTATGTATCAATATGCCTGGACGAATCTGATACATTTGACCACGCACTATTCTCCATAAAGCAATAGTGTTCTAAGATAGCCAAGGCTCATGGCTTGGTTTGTTGGCTTTGGTGTAGGCGGCTTTAAGTTTGAATGTTTGACACACTTTTGGCACATCAAGCTTTTGTCAGATCAAGAGCGGCACATCATGGGCGGCAACAAATGGTTTCAGATTTTTCATCTTCACAAAGTAGTCAGCTTGGTAGTCAGCCCGGTAGTCAGCCTGCTGATGGGATTGATTTCGATAATTTTATCTTAGAGATTGAGCCCGATCCGGCTACCACTCAGGAAGACGCTGTTCAGACTAAGCCCGAAAGTAACCCTAATTTGCAGGTTCAGTTTAAAAGCGAACGGGGGAGGCTACTGCTGCTGCTGCCACCGGCCCCTGAGAAAAGCCGAAACCCAGTGCATTGGGAAGACCTAAGAGAGCAGTTAAAGCGTCGGCTGAGCGGTGGAGAACGCTTTTTACAGCCCCATACGCCCGTGCACTTAATTGCGCGCGATCGCCTCCTAGACAGCCAGCAAATGCAGGAAATAGACGCTTTGCTCAGCGCCGCTCAGCTACCGCTCAAAAGAATTTATACCAGTCGCCGTCAAAGCGCCGTAGCCGCTGCCACAGCAGGCTACTCAGTAGAGCAGCAAACCACGCTAGGTCACCTAGGCCAAGGCCAAGAAGCCTCCCGGCAGGCCATGGATGAGCCGCTTTATCTGCAAACTACGCTGAGATCGGGCGTTGAGGTGCGTCATCGGGGTACGGTAATCGTGCTGGGCGATGCAAATCCGGGCAGCTCTATCGTCGCTGAGGGCGATATTTTCATCTGGGGCAGATTGCGAGGAGTCGTCCATGCTGGGGCCGATGGGAACAGCCAGTGCCGTATTATGGCTCTGCACATGCAGCCCACCCAGTTGCGCATTGCCGATCAGGTGGCCCGCTCACCTGAAGACCCGCCCGCGCAATATCAGCCTGAAGTAGCCTATATTGGCCCTGATGGTATTCGCATTGCGATCGCTGCCGAGTTTACCGCCGCTGACATAACGACCCAACAGAGCCAACCCCAATAAAAAAACAGTGAGCACCGTGAGCATAGAGAGCCCAGAAGAGAGTACAAAAAGCCCATGAGCCGCATTATTGTTATGACCTCCGGCAAGGGAGGCGTAGGTAAAACTACCTGCACTGCAAACTTAGGTATGGCCCTAGCCAAAGCCGGACAGCGCGTCGCCGTAGTCGACGCTGACTTCGGCCTGCGCAATCTAGATCTGCTGCTAGGTCTCGAAAATCGTATCGTATACACCGCGCTAGACGTTTTAGCGGGTGAGTGTCGGTTGGATCAGGCCCTCGTCAAGGACAAAAGGCAGCCCAACTTAGCCCTGCTACCTGCCGCCCAAAACCGCTCAAAGGAGTCCATTAAGCCCGAGCAAATGAAGCGGCTGATCAAAGCGCTGACCAAGGTCTATAACTTCATCTTAATCGACAGTCCAGCTGGCATCGAAATGGGCTTTCGCAACTCCATTGCAGCAGCTCGCGAAGCTATCATTGTGACAACCCCAGAAATTTCAGCCGTCAGAGATGCTGATCGGGTCATCGGCCTATTAGAAGCCAACGACATTAAGGCCGTTCGTCTCGTCATCAACCGACTCAGACCTGCTATGGTGGCCGCCGAGCAAATGATGTCTGTCAAGGATGTTCAGGGCATACTATCCATTCCGCTGCTGGGCGTCGTGCCTGACGATGAGCAGGTAATTGTTTCAACCAACAAGGGAGAGCCCCTAGTATTGGAAGAAAAACTATCGAAAGCAGGCATTGCCTTTATGAACGTATCACAGCGATTGCAGGGCGAAAAAGTTCCGCTTATGGACTTAAGCATTCCCCAAGAAAACTTCTTTACTCGGCTGAAGAAGCTTTTTGGAGGCTCCCCCTTGTAAGTGCTCCAGCTTACAGGCAACTGACTGGGCAACCAGCTTAGAATGGCGACATCACGGTGACTAATCTAATGGCAATTCCTATTATCAGCGACCTTATAGAAAGATTTTTTGGCCCTGCCGAAGATCCTCACAGCCGTGACGATGTAAAGCGTCGCCTGCAAATTGTGCTCGCTCATGATCGGCTAGCGCTCGATCCTCAGACGCTAGAAATGATGCGGCAGGAAATCATCGCGGTTGTCTCTCGCTACGTCGAGGTGGACTTTGAATCTTTGGAGTTTTCGCTAGCAACTAATGAGCGGGTCACCGCGCTAACGGCAAATTTACCCATTCGACGTATTCGACCTTTAGGCAGAGGCGCTGACAAACCGATTGATACTGATGAAGAAGCAGAAACAATAGAGCTAGCTTCCCCTACAGAAGCATTAGCTTTGGATGCGAAGGAAAAAGCGGCAGCACTAAACCGATTTGAAGCAGACAACCGCGACGCACATCCCTATCTTGATATTGATCGCTCAGGGTTGGATGCATTAGATGAAGACGCTAACGAAAAGCCTAGTGCAGCGGCCAATGAAAAACCGAGCGACGCCGCTGCTGTAAACAGCTCTGGAGACGGCTCTGAAGGCAGCTCTGAAGACAGCGCAACCGATAAAGTCGGGCTGATAGCACCTCCCTTAACACCGGGCCTATCATCTAGCGAAGCGGGTGCCCCCGCAACGGATACTTCAGAGCCAGACAGTTCAGATCTATCCGAGCTGCCCCTTCTAGAGGTTCCAGACATGTCTATTCCTGATGCTTCGGCTCAATCAATAGGTAAGCCGAGTCCAAATAAAAGCGCAAAAAAGGGACATTAAAAAAGGTTCGGTTAGCAACCCTAATTAAAATTTAGTTTATCAAACAAATTTTTCGGTGATGTTCCTACCGATACAGCAATATGGCAGGGCATCGCTTATACTTTCTTAATAGACGTTAAATAAAATAAATAAAGCACTCCTCATGGAACACCCTAGCCAACTTGACTCTTCGCTCAGCAGTGCTGCTTTGGAGCCCAAGACGTTGGGCATTAATCCTAGCCGATACTATCGCCCTGAACCACGCTTGGGATTTACGCCCTTTGCAGAGTTGTGGAATGGTAGGCTGGCAATGGTGGGGATTGTTGTCGCCCTCGTATTTGAAATGATCTCTCATCACGCTTTATAGGCTGTCCTTAGTTGATCTGTTGTTACACGCAAGTATCTACTCACCAACGTGCAACGCTCTAAAAGTAGGTTATAAAAATCCTGCCTACTGCGATAGTAAGCAGGATTTTTGCACTCTACTTTTATCGTCGCTCGCTACTGTGTGAAGGGTGTCGTTTGACCCAAAGGGGTTAGGCCAGGAGCTAGGCAAGGTTAGGGGGTAGTTTAGATTTTGCGCTGCTGTCGCTGTGAGTAAGCTGATTTTGAAAGAGCGTTTTGAGATCGGTGCGACGAACCTCTATAGCCTGATCGCGAGCATCTGTTTCTAGAAAAATAAGGCTGTCTACGGGCTCGATGGAGGGCAGTTGAAACAGGAGTCGAGCAACGGGAATGGGTAGAGCCATTAGCCCAGGGTTGCTCTTGGCTAGTTTGTCAGCGGCGGCGGCGGCTAGAGAAGGATAGGCATAAACGACCTTTTTGGGTTGGGTTGGGCTGTCTTTGTGGGTAATGGTTGCTTGGAGCCACTGCTTATTAACCGATTGCAAAATGTAGTATTCGGAATGCTTTAGCTGCTTTGCGATCGCCAAAATAATCGGCGAAACCGTTTCAATCGCCTGTTTAAGATCAGCCTCGGGCGGCGCGCCTTCAATGAGGTCTTGAAGCTGCTGGTCAATATTCATAGATTTTTTTGCTGTAGGCATTGCCTAACATGCGGATTCTTGTCTTCTGAAGTTCCAATCGTGCCAATGCCAATACGCAAATTGACGATGTGCACATGTCATAAATGCAAGGATTGTACCTACCAACTTTAATACTTCTGTGAATATCACATCAAATTGTTTAGATCTACCCCTGATTTGTCTATTCTCAACTTGGTGCCTACTAACTATCTAACCTGAAAATCATCTGCATGTTTTGCTACGGATCTGCCTCATCGCGGTAGGCCCGTACCAACGGTTCAACCATCAGGGAATTAATTGTAGGGAATTAATTGTTATTAGCTGTGGATACGCTTTTTGAACGACTGTTTCAAGAACTGAGTCAGGTCACGCCAGCCTCTCAGCGGAACTGCCGCGAGGTGGCTAATCGAATTGTTGAAGAAGTCCAAAGAATTTGCACCGAGAGTCAGCGCATTCAAGATTCGGGTGACGTAGAGGGCTGGGCCAGCGATTTGGCCAATCATCGGCTCAAGCAGATTAGGCGCTATGTCGATTTTGGCTCGTCCAAGGGTCGCTTAGAGCTACACAGCAGCCTCAGCGCTATCGTCTATCGCTATATGACGCCGCCGCAGGTGCAGTCTAGCTATCAGGCAAGGGTGTCACTCATTGAGGACTTTTTGCAAAATTTTTACGTTGAGAGCATCAATGCCTTTCGCCGAGAGACGCCAGTTGCACCCGACTATCGACCTCGCTCTTCGCTAGAGCTAGCGGAGTATATGGCCTTTACTGAGCGCTATGCAAAGCGGCGGATTCCGCTCTCACGTGGGCGATCGCAGCAGCTGATTATTCTGCGAACTCAAACGTTCTCGAAGCAGCAGCCCCCCGAAACCGCCATTGACATTCAGCAAACGATTGAAGGGGGCGACGCCGACCAGCCTCGAACGGCTCCTTTTCAGCGCCTGCGTGAAGAGCTAACCGTGGGTGAAGACTTAAGCGAATCAGAGAGCACCGTGCGCGAACGGGTGGTTGAACAGCTGATGGACTACCTCGTCGAAAAGGGGCATCAGGACTGCGCCGACTACTTTAGCCTGCGGCTGATAGATTTGCCTACTCATGAAATTGAGGAGATTTTGGGCGTTGATGCCAGAGAGCGAGATTATTTACAGCAGCGGTTCAAGTATCATTTGCTAAAGTTTTCATTTGCACATAACTGGGAGCTAGTACATGAGTGGCTCGGGGCAGAATTAGGGAAGAATTTGGGCTTGACGCCTCAGCAATGGGAGCATTTTCAAGGCAAAATTACCCAAACCCAGGCTAAGATACTCAGCCTTAAGCAGCAGAGCCTCAGTGATTTAGAAATATCTAAAAACCTCGACGTCACGCCTACTCAGCTACGGAAGCAATGGTCTAAACTATTGGAACAGGCATGGGACATTCGTAATATTTGATTCGTAATATTTGAAGTGTAGGGTCAGACCCCTCATTTTTGTCCGGACTGGTCTGTTGACTCAGTGAATAGTAACTCAGATAACATTCGGAACTTGCTTTTGTGGCTCTTTTACGAGTTTGACCCGACATTTTCTTCACCATCAGGAAAGCGGTCTACATGGGGAGCCCATTCAGCAAAAGCAAGCTTACTCGAAGTCGGGTCTGATGCAACGTCTATGAAGCCTGTCAACCAAAAAGGGTCTGAGGAGGCATCCTCTTATCCATCTACATTCTCTAGCGCATCGCTCGCGGGAGCAGTGCGGCCTAGATTTTCAGCGGCTTCGAGAACTGTACCCGCTATAGATACAGAATCTCAGACGGCTCAGTCGTTTAACTTCGGAGAAATCCACGCTGTGCAAGAACGTTTTCAAGCTTTATTAAAGCAACGGCTCCTCTTGGAGTACGAAAGTAGACCGCCGCTTTTCCCCTGGGAGTCGGAGGTGGGTGAGTATCCGGCTGAAGTTGCTGATGGCGTCCCTGAGGTGGTGTTTTCACCTGCGGTTTCACCCTTGTGGAGCGCTCATATGGGCTCGCTTAAGGTGCCGGGTTTACTGCCTGCGGCGCTGATGAACACATTGCTAGAGCGGTGCCAAAAAATAGCCCTTTCTCCTATTAAACAGGGGGTTCGGCTGGTGAAGGTTGTAGAAGACCTTTTCCCAGAAAGCGCTGATATGCTAGAGCCCATTGCAAATATGGTGCTAGTGCCGGCCTATCGATCTGGACAGGCTACCCAAGATGCGGTGGTTCAACAGCTCGCTAACGCGGCGGGCGGCTATGAGTCGGCGCTGCCTGAGCAGCAAATAGCGCTATCTATGCTGGCTGCGCAGGAAATATTGGGAGCGCTGACTTTTTCGGTGAGTGCTGACAAGCCCCGTGTGCAGCGCAGCTGGATAACAACCGTTGGCGCACTGGATCTGACGGTTAGCTATGAGGCAGATGATGACGCTAATAGCGGCGACTCTGGTGACTCTGGTGACGCTAGGGACTCTAATGGTGTGCTTAAGGTAGTAGCCGTGCTGCCAGACGGCGGACGGGTGAGTCTGTGCGATGGTGAGGTGGAGAAGCTAGCGGTGCGATCGCACCCTGGCACCCTAGACCTCACTTTGGCAAAGCCTGCTATTGGTAAAACCTACGTGATGGAAGTGTCTTTGCACTCTGAAGCGCATTCCCTGAATTTCGCAATTCATGTGGAGGAGGCTCCCTATCACAGCTAACGTCTTATTATGTTGTTGCATAAATAGATAGACGTTTGCCAGCAGAGCTTTTACCATCAGAGACTTGATCGAATCGAGTCAACTATCCGCGCAGGATCTTTCATCATGCGACCAATTCGTTTTTTAGCAAGGTCAGCGCCTGTGGCTGGCCTTCTTTATTGGGTGTAGGCAACAGATGTGGGCTTTGTCATAGCAAGGAGAGCAGAAGAGCAATTTTGAGATAAACGGCTAAAACGGGGTTGTGATTGTCAGCGATCGCCGACAAGTTTTTTGCTTTGTTAGAGAGAATAGTCTTAGCTTTTCTCTTTTTTGATACTTATGGTCTCTCAAACGCTCACTTCCAATGCACCTGCTGCTAGTTCACTGCCTGAGCTACCGTCTGATTTACTCGCTGAACCCACAGAAAGGCAGGTAACGTTTCAGCCGGATGCTTTCGACCAGCATGTGATGTCAACCTATGGGCGTTTCCCAATTGCGCTAGAGCGAGGCGAAGGCTGTAGG
>JBARVS010000040.1:0-22454 GCA_049646385.1 Phormidesmis sp.
ACTGGCTGTTTGACTGGTTATTTGAGGGTGGCGCACCTGTTTGGTTGCTCTGCATCGCGACTTGGCTACTAGAGGGCCTAGAGACAAAACTCTCAAAGCCTTCCATCGTTTTCATATAGGTAGCCCAAGCGTTTGCCGTTTCTAAGCTTGTAAAGCCGCCTGCTCGCACGAGCGTTTCGTCTAGATATTGGCACACCAGCACCGTATTAGCTTCAGGCAAAATTGAGGCAATTTCACTGCGCTCTGCTTCTGTTTCGCCCCGAATTAGCAGCAAATACTCTTGATTAGCCGGAGGCGGGCAGGCGGGCAGTCGAGACTGCGCCGAGGCAGGCATCGCTAAAATAGACAGCGATGCAGCCAGACTCGCGCTCAAGCTTGAGCCCAGCGCAGCATGAGCCAATAAAGACAGACGAGAGGAAGATAGCATGAGTGACGATAATAGAAAAATTCGGTTGCTAGCAGTATAGAATCTAGCAAAAATTAGGCGATCGCCTCACTAGAAGCCAGCCCATTTGGAATGGTTTCTGAGGGTGCTTCAAACTCACCTTTGGCGACATACTGAAAGCGCAGCTTTAGCCAAGTGATAAAGGTTGGATCGGTAGAGATAACCGCCACTGAGGGCTGAGGGCATTTTGCTCGGACGGCTGCTAGCTCAGGCGCTGCCAAAAAAGCAGGCTGCTTGACCAGCCAAAAATCAATTTCCTTTTCCTGAGATTGATAGTGGCGATAGCGCTCTTTGAGCACCTCATCTAAAGGCTCTTCTTCTAGCAAAAAGCGTTGGCTAGCTGCCACGTAATAGTAGGTCGTCATTGTTTCAAGCTGTCGTTGTTCTACAGTTTAGGGCTCTACAGTTTAAGGCTCTACAGTTTAAGGCCCCTAGTGTGAATTATCCATGACGATGGCACCCAATCCTAAAAGTCGATACGACCCGAAGGCGCACCGCTAAATTCGGGCTGACGCGCTATTTCAATCGGCTCTTCGCTCAGATCGCTGCCCAACGTTGAGTCTTGAGCGCTAATGTTAGCCGCGTTGATAATGGCTCCTAGCAAGCGCACGTCGTCGCTTAGCTCTAGCTCTTCTACCGCCGTATCTAACACCGCCTTTTCAGTCACGCCGGGGCGGGTCACCAGTACGATGCCATCGGTTTGCTCCTCTAGTAGGAGAGCGTCGTCGCAGCGGGTGAGTGAGGGCGTATCTAAGATGACCATATCAAATCGGGAGCGGGCGTCTTTGAGGAAGCGCTGCATTTCGCTAGATTCAATAATGGCGGCGGGCTGTCTTTGCGGCCCAGGTGAAGGGCACACGTACAGATTTTCCACCTGAGAAACCATCTGCACATTCTGACCAATTTGGCCGCTGTAATAGCGCAAAGGCTCCATAATCGACTGAGGATCGGCCATTAAGCCCAAAATTTCTGACTTAGATCCTGACCGTAAGTCGGCTTCGACTAGCAGCGTGCGTCGGCCTGCTCTCGCCGATGCGATCGCCAAGTTATAGGCGCTCACGCTTTTACCTTCCTGCGATCGCGTACTGGTTAATACAATCATCCGAGGGCCAATAGAACTTTCCTCCGTTCCCACCAGCCGCAGCCGACTCAAAAATCGCTCATAGCTAGCGTTGTAAATAGAATCGGCCTGTACCAAAACAGGTACCGCCCGTGAAGAGCGCGTTTTCATCGCCGGAATAATGCCCAGCATCGGGACTTCTTGAGCCTGCAAAAGATCTTCTAGCTCGTCAGGCGTTCGCACCGTGCCGTCTAGCATGTCTAGCAGATAGACGACGCCACCGCCAACAATCAGACCCGTCAGCGCACCCGCTAGCAAAATCAGCACAGGCGCAGGCCGTTCCTGTACATTTTCTATTGTCAAAGGCGGTCTAGCGACTGTTAAGCTCGGCACCGTCTCAGCTTCAGCGGCTTGGGCATCCACTCGGCTGGCCTGCAGTCGATCGTACAGGGCGCGGCGCAGGGCGGCTTGGTTGGCAAGGCGATCGCGCTCTAGCTGCTTGTTAGGTAGCTGAGAATACTGCTGCTGAAGGTCTCTAGCCGACTGCTGAATTACCGCCTGCTGAGAAATTAGAGCCTCTCGCTGGGTATCTAGCCCCACTAGCTGATTGGCCAAAGCCGCTCTAGCCGGATCTAGGCTGCTGTCCTGGCGTACCTGAGTGCTACCTGAAATGGGCTGAGCAATGCCGTCACCGCTGAGCACTTCTCCTGCGCGTCCTTCTAACAGCCCGCCCAAGGCTACTAGACTTTCTTGAATCGCCCGCTGACTGGGATGTTCTGCCTTGAGGCCCTGACTGGTTAGCAGCGCCTGCTGAGTTTCAGCATCAGAGATTTGGGCGCGTAGCTGGGCAATTAAAGGATCCGCGCTAAGCGCCGAAGAAGCATAAGCCTGAGCGGGCGTCAGCCCTAGCTGAGATTGTAGGCTCTGCATCTGGGCTTCAATGCCCGCTAGCGTGATTTGGTTGGTACGAAACTGCTGCTGGCTACCCGTAATCGCGCTCAGCAAGCTGCCGTCTTGGGCCGCCTGAATAGCAGGGCCCTCCGTCCGGTCGTATTTTTCCAATCGCTGTTCCGCTGTGCGAAGTTCGCGCTCAATATCGGGCAGGCGCTTATCTAACTCCGCTTGAATATCTCGCAGCCGCTGAGTATTGGTAACTTGGCTAAGCTCAATCATGGCCTGCACCATTAGCTGCATAACCGTGCTAGCTTCTTGCTGATCTGGCCCTGCATAGCGCACGGTAACCTGGCTCTTGAACGTCTCGGGCTTTTTCTCATCCCCTGAATTCTCAACGGCGATGCGGGTGCGCTCTAGCAGCTCTTCGGGCGGCAGCACAATGCCCTGAGTCCGAAGCTGATTGGATACTTCCTGAAGCAGAATATCAGAGCGCAGCAAATCTTCGTCAATAATGCCGCGCCCTTGGTTTTGGATGGTGCCAGTTGTATCGGTAAAGGCCACTAGCGGCGAGTTGTCCACCAGCACGGCTTCTGAAAAGAACTCAGGCGGCGGATCGGGCTGGAAGGCCAGTATGCTGGAAGCCCCCAAAATAGATAAAAAGGTAAACAAACCCGGCCACTTATAGCGGTTTAGCGCAAGCAGGTAGCGTTTGATAAAGGGGGATGCCATGGTTCTACTTTGGGGATTTAATAAGCGGAAGGAGTGCGAAACGAAAGCTAAAGAAGCAAATACGAACGACAGGCTTTAGCAGCAAAGCCTTGAGAAAAAGCAGCTAGTTAAAGAAGTTATTATCCGTTGAATCGTTGAGGAAGTTAGTAAAGTCTAGAACGTCACGGAAGGGCCGGGTAATCGTTCGCAGTGCAAAAGTCACTCGACCTACTAAGTTGCGGCCTACTACGATCACATCGCTATCTTCAAGCGTCGGGTTTTGAGTAATGTCTCCTCTAATTGCCATTTTCGCATCTATGCTAATAGTGACTGCCCGACCTGTCTCAGGGTCATAGCGAATCAAGGCGACATCGCTAAGTTTTGCAGCATCAGGATCGACGCCCAACAGAGACACGGCATCTAGAAAAGTGCTGCCGTTGTTGACATTAAGCGTGCCTATACCGCCGCGCCCACCGGCATAGTTTAAAAAGCGAACGTTGATGACCGGCTGCGCTAAGGTTGATCGCGCGATCAAATTACGGTCGTAGCTGCTAATTTGGTTGGGCGCTAGCTCGGGCACAATCATCACATCACCGTCTTCTAGGCGAACATCGGGCAGGGCGCTGCCTTGCTTTAGCGGCGTGAATAGGTCAACATCTACCCGCGCTTCAACAAAGCCGTTGCCCTGAGGGATGCGGCGCTGAATTTGAATTGAGCGTAGATCTGAGGTGCGACTCGCACCGCCTGCCGTTAGTAAGGCGGTTGCTACGGTCGGGTCGGGCAGGGGATAAAAGCCGGGACGCTGCACTGCGCCTAAAATAGTGACCTCAACGCCGCGCTGGGCAGTGAGGGTGAGGGCCACATCGCGATCGCTCCCCTCAAACGTGACATACCGACTGTATATCTGGCGAATCCTGTTGCGCGCTTCTAGCAGCGTCAGCCCCCTTAAAGAAATAGCGCCCTCAATGGGCAGCACAATATTGCCCTGTAAATCCAGCGTGGCCTCAAAGCTTAGGTCAGGGTAGCGCTGCACGCTTACAAAAATAGAGTCGCCTGGGCCAAGATAGTATCCGTTGAAACTTTCGGAGAGATTAGCCGGGGTTGTTTGGGTGCCGGGAACGGCTAGGCTTCTGGGAATACCAGTCGTCGGCTGAGGATTTATAGTGGGCTCAAAGAAAACGGCTTCTGTGCGGCTACGGTATTCGCCCGGAGGTGCGCCTGCGGGTAAGTCAAGTCGATTTGGCTCGCTGTTTTCAGCAGGTAGCGAGAGCGCAGGTAGGCCCTCATTGCTCTGAGCCTGGGCCTGCACAGGGAGGATGCTACTGATCAGCAGGCCGCCAACAGCTAGACCAGTCATCCCCAGCGTGCCAGCTAGCCCTTTAGCTGCTGTTTGAGCCGCTTGAGCTGACCGAAGCAGGAAGATACCATTGAAGTTTGATAAACCGTTATTCATAGTCCTGACTTAATTGATGATTTAAGTAAAAAGGCGGTTGGCAACTACCGCCACTCTATCCCACGATCTCACGGAAATTACAGTGTCAAAAAACCAACATCAGCAAATCTTCTTGTAGCCTCATATAGCCTCATAGCAGCTCAACATAACTCAGTGCAACAGTGCTGCTACGTAATCAAACCCTGTGCTCAAAAAGGTGCTCAAAGATGTGGCTACGAATTTAAGCCAGCACTACCTGCCAGAAAAATCTCTTTCAGAAGCGCTTGCTGAGTTTCTTTGGCGAGTGATTCGGCTAATCCTTGAACTAGCGCGATATCGCTAAAGGGAGCAATAGGTACCCAAATACTAACGGCAACCCAGGGCATTCGCTGGTGGCGAGTCCACTGAATTTGCTGGTCGGCCCAGAACCATCGCGCTGGAGAAGCGCTGCCGCCTTTGCTCCAGGCATACCACTGTAAGACCGCGTAAGTTTGATCCTTACTCCATGCACGAAGGAAATCGCCATTAATCCGGACGGTTTGACTTTTATTGACCTTATTTTCTGAAGTAGGCATTGCCATGTCGGGCACCGAAAAGGCGAGCTTTTGGTGAGAGTCGGTTTTCCAGTGCTGAGCGCCTTTAATGTCAAGCCATTCTACTTCCGGCTGATCGCCTTCATAGGTTTGAGCGCGTAAGAGCAGAAAAACAGAGGAAATATCGCTACCATCCGCTGTTTTAACGGCTGGCGTTGCAGCGGACAGCTGCTGAATAGACCAGGTTTCTCCTCCTAGCTTGGTTTTATCCTGTTGGGTGGTTGTCCAACCAGGAATTTTTAGACCCTGCTCAGGAATTGCCTGAAGCGCATTGCGGGTGGCTTTCACCATTTTGGGCGGCGCTGTCCACGCCCAGCCATCGACATACTGTGGCAATGCGCTGATAGCTACAAAGAGCGCTAAGACAATCACAACTGCTAGCTGGGCAATCGATTTTCTTGGAGCCTTTTTAGGAAGCCTTTGGGATGCTCCATCAGGCGACTGGCTAGGTAAGGTAGAAGACACAGGCAAAGGCTCTCTTCAAAAATAATCAGGGCGGCGGGGAGGCGTAACAGGCGGTAGTGGCTGATGACTAGGGTCGGTATTCCTATTGTTGATATTAGGGCTGTGATGGGATGAGCCAGAGGGTAAGCCAGAAGGTAAGCCAGGGGGCAAGCCAGGGGTGTTGCTAATCTTTAAACTATCGGGTGCATACTGCTCGAATAGGCGAATGAGCACAATCAGCATTCCTAACATGGCGGCTGAATAAAGGTCTCCACCCCAGCTTTCATGCAGCCAGTCAAATGCCTTATCCATCTGAGCGCCGTGAAAGTAGGTGAGCGTGGCGTTGCGAATAATATTGCCCACTACGCTAATGCAGACAATGCCGATGAAAAATAAGCCTGTTCTGAGGCGCGAGCGGTGTAGGCCCGTCCAATAGATTAAAATCAGCCCCATGTAAAGGCTTGTAAACAGCATTTTAAGACCTGCGCAGTGCGGCGCGACTTCTACTAGCTGGTTGCTGACGGATAGATAAATACCATCGACTTGCACATCTACGTCAAATTGCAGCAGGATGAAGCCTGCAACCGAGGCAATAAAAGCCTGTAGGGGCAGTACGTAGGGCTCAATTAGGTAGGGTAGCTGAGTAGGCGTAGATAGCAGCACTAATATCCAGGGGAACAGGTATAGGCGAAACCCTGGGACGCCTTTGAGGGTTAGCAATACGCCAGCGAGCAAAAGCGGTAGAGATAGATTCATTAAGTCAACTAGGCCGCTGCTGTAGAAGGCGATCGCGCCCAGCATGAGCGTAAAAGAAAACCAGTGAGTGCGATGGGGCAGCGCCTGCCACTGCGATCGCTGTTCCCAAACCAAATAAGCCGCGAAAGGAATGCCCAGCAGCCCATGGCTAAAATATTCATGTTGAATGCTGATGGACTTGTTAAGCCAGCCATCGACCCAGTGCCACAGCAAGGGGCCATAAAGAACGCCCAACAGAGCAATCGTAACGGCTTCGAGCGGCAGGGGTGATGATCTTCGCGATTTAGAAGCAATCATGGCAGGCTCAGTAGGCGAAATAGCGACAAGATAAGTTGAGTTGATGGGCTAGTCGGCAAGATGTCAGTGAGTGAACGTTAAGGCTTGCTCAGCGGTAACAACTGCCTTAATAGCCGCGACGACGCGATCAATTTGGGCCGTTGTCAGGCCGGGATACATTGGTAGCGAGAGTATTTCCTGGCTGAGCCGCTCCGAATGAGGAAAGTCTCCGACTTGATGGCCCAACGACTGAAATGCGGGCTGTAGGTGGCAGGGAATGGGGTAGTGAATGCCAGTCTGAATGTCTTGCTGGTTGAGTTCTAGCTGCAGGCGGGTGCGATCTACTGGGCAGTCGCGGGTGACTCGAATGACGTATAGATGATAAACATGCCCTTGGCCGCTGACGTTTTTGATTGGCCGCAGGCCGCAGCTAGCTAGCGGGGCGATCGCCGCATCGTAATAAGCCGCTAGCCGATTGCGCTCTGCATTCCAGTCCATCAAATGAGGCAGCTTCAGCGACAGCACACCCGCCTGTAACGTATCCAGCCGACTATTGGTACCGCCCGGATCGGTGTGAAAATATTTACGTGTGGCCCCGTAGTTGCGCAGCGATCGCACCGTTTGGGCCACCGTTTCTTGCTGGGTCACCAACATGCCTCCGTCGCCCAGCGCGCCTAAATTTTTGCTGGGATAAAAGCTAAAAGCGGCTGCTATACCGATTGAGCCCGCCCGATAGCCTTCGCGCTCAGCTAAATGAGCCTGGGCCGAGTCTTCTAAAATGATTAAGCCATGGCGCTCAGCTAGCGCTAGCAAACCCGATGGCGACACCATTTGACCGTAAAGATGCACGGGTACAATTGCACGAGTTTTAGGCGTAATAGCCTGTTCTACCGCGACCAAATCGATTAGCGCAGTTTGCGCATCGCAATCGACAAAGACGGGAACTGCGCCCGCTCGCACGATGCCAATTAAAGTGGCGACAAAGGTATTTGCTGGCAAAATCACCTCATCGCCCTCACCAATGCCGCAGGCTCGCAGCCCCAGGGCAATAGCATCCGTTCCGCAGCCCACGCCCACACCATAGGCTGTCTGCTCAACTGTCTGCTGGCCTGATTGACAAGCACTTGCAAAAGCCGTCTCAAAGTCAGCAACGCCCTGACCCAGCACGTAGTCTCCCTTTTCTAGCACCTGCTCAACCACTCTTAAAATGTCTGAGTGAATGGGGCGGTGCTGCCAAGAGAGATCGACAAATGGAATAGGCTCAGGGCTGTGAGAGTGCATAGTGTCGGCAGGGTTAACGTTAACAAAGTTGGGCCATTGAGGTTTATATCAGTTTGAGCTAAATAGCCCCCAACTGCCTTGCCTAAGAATGAATCTTGTGTAAACCTTGCCTAAATTACTTCAACAGGCTTTGATTAGATAGCTCAAGAGTGCCCTGCTAGGGCGATATCGTTACATCAAGATCTTTAGTTTTCTGAGTTCTATAGATGGACTTTAAAGCCGATGGACTTTAAAACGGCTCGTCAGGTGCTCGCTCATCAAACCCTTTTAGAGCACGAAACCAACGACACGTTTTTAGGGCGGCTGCGAGCGGGTCAGCCCCCTGTGCCAGGTCAGCTCACCTCGCTGCTGCTGGCCTTAAAGGTGATTTATGAAGGCACAAAGGAAGCTGCGGTGCTAGATCGCGAGCTGGCCCTGTCGCTGTTTTTGATCGCTTATGAGGGCCGTAACCTGTTTGAGTCGGGTCGGGCGGCTGGGGCCGAGTGGCCACCTTTGTTAGATGAAGACCTGGAGCGAATTGCGATCGCCACCTACCAAATTTTTGCTAACAATCAGTAGCCAATATTCGCCCTTGCCACTAGAGTACAGTGACAGCTTTTTTCCGAGCTGATAGGTGATAAGTGCATATTAGGTTAAGTTGAAATGCAACCTCGTTCTGATCTTGAGATGAAGTCTCGTCTGATTTTGGGCATAGGTCTTTTAAGCCTGGTCGTTGTTTTGCTACTGCGCCTGCTGCTGCCGCTGTTGGCCATCGTAGGGCTGGGCGCTGTGGGCTATTGGTTATGGCAGCTGCGCCGCAAAAGGCAACAGCAGCAGGCGCGTCTCAATGCTCGCCTCAACGCTCAGTTCTATCAGCTCTTACAGCAGCAGCAAGGCCGCATCAGCGTTTTAGACTTTGCTATGTGTACTCAGCTCGACGGTGCAGCGGCCCAAGCCTATCTCAACACGCAGGCGCAGGCTTTTTCAGCTTTTTTTGAAACAACGCCCCAAGGCGATATCGTCTACGTTTTTTTCAGTCCGGCAGCTAGCGGCCCCACTCACCAAGCCCACCCCGAAGCTGTTTGGGCTTATTCTGCACAGGCTAAAGTAGAGCAAGCCCATATTGAAAAAGCCCATGCTGCCTATGCCGCGCATACCGCTGCGACCCATACCGCCTGGAGCAACGCCCAGCAGATTAGAACGCTGCATTCCAAACAGACCGCCGCTGCTAAAGGCACCGCAAAAAGCGCCATCAGCGTGGACTTAAAAGCGCCTTCTAGCCCTAAGCGCACTCAAAGCGATCGCGCCCCTGAGTCAGCTAGCAAACCAGTCATCAAACTACCGAAAGAAAGCGGCTATCCAGATCCAAAACCGACTGCAAAGAAGGCTGCTCTCGCGCCTGTAAATCAAGCACTGCAAGATAACGCTAGTCAACCGTTGGTCAACCAGTCTCCTATTATTAGAGGCCGCGCCTACAGCGCAGATGATCGAATAGTCACGATAGATGTCACGGCAATTGGTAGCTAATTCTACCGAGGGTCTTTACAAACCGACCTTAGTTGCTGAGCATAGGAAAGGTTTAAACCTTAAGCGCAATTTTAGGAGTGGTATCCGTGGAAAAGAGTTTTATTATGATCAAGCCCGATGGCGTACAGCGCGGGCTAGTTGGCAGCATTATCGGCAAGTTTGAGGCCAAGGGATTTACGCTGGTTGGCCTGAAGCAAATGTCGGTTTCTCGGGAGCTAGCTGAATCACATTACGCCGTTCACAAGGAGCGTCCTTTCTTTAAGGGGCTAGTTGACTATATTATTTCTGCCCCTGTAGTCGCCATGGTGTGGGAAGGCGACGGTGCGATCGCTTCGGCGCGTAAGCTCATTGGCGCAACCAATCCACTAGAGGCCGAGCCAGGAACCATCCGGGGTGATTACGGCATCACGATTGGCCGCAACCTCATTCACGGCTCGGACGCGCCTGAGACAGCTCAAGCGGAAATCAAGCTGTGGTTTGATGAGGGTGAGCTTTGCAGCTGGGAGCCTACCCTAAAGCCTTGGCTATACGAATAAATCCGTTCTAGGAAAAAACGTAATTACCCAAAATCGTAGGGTTCACCCTTGTGGTTGCTCTCCGAATCGGCATTGGGCACCTGCGAGGGGTGCCCTACGGGTGAGGAATGGTGCGGGTTACATGTTGGCGCGGGCGTCTTTAACGGCAGACATAAAGGCAGTGATGCCCGCCGGAATGCTCAGAGCCAAAATGAGAGCAGTCGGCACTTGGCCCCAGTCGGGATCGCCAGAGGAAAGCTCAAACATGGAGCCCACGGCTGCGATGCCGCTCAAACAGGCTATTCCCAAATACGCACCACTTTTAGGCGTCACAGCACTTTTCTCCAACGATTTGTCTAAAGCTTGACTAGCTTACTTTTTTAACGTCTTTGATGGCAAATCCGTTCTTGTTTAGCTCTTGATTGAGGGCGATCGCATTATCGACTCGATCTACAAACATCACCCCGTTAAGGTGATCCATCTCATGCTGGATGACACGGGCCACCAGTTCACTAACCTTTAGCTTTTGAGGCTTGCCCGCTTCGTCTTTAAAGCTCACTTCAATCGCAGCCGGTCGAATGACGTCTAAGTAAACGCCTGGAATGCTCAAGCAGCCTTCTTGCCCTTTGGCTAGCTCTTTGCTGTAGCGTAAGACCTTAGGATTAACCAGCACCAGCGGCGGCGCGGCGGCATTTTCAGGATCGGCATCTATGACTAAAAGCTGCTTATTCACCGCCACCTGAGGCGCTGCTAGGCCAATGCCATCTTCGCTATACATCGTTTGCAGCATCTCTCGCACCAGCTCGCGCAGATCAGCATCTATTTTAGAAACGCGCTTGGCGGGCTGACGCAAACCGCGATCGCCCAAACGAGAAATAGTCAGCGGTGGGTTTTTGAGCTTTTTCTTTTCAACTTCGAGAACGGCGGCCATGATTTCTTTTAATGATCGGCTAGCAGTCTTTATTGTAACAACTCACAATCACTTCGAGATAAGCCGCCATAAATTAGTTTAGCTAGTCGAGTGCTGCCGTCTAATCGGCCAAGGTTTTTGAACGGCTAGTATCAACTTCTCTTGATAAGGGCAACCTAAAGTCAGTTCTCGCCATCTTCGCTAGTGGAGCCGCCCTTGCCTTGCTAAAATCGCTAACCAAAACGGATTATTTGCTTCACGAGACCCTGCGAGGCTTGAGACGCGGCGGCTGGATGAACTGGGCAGCTATGAGCACGATGACGGTGCTGCTGTTTTTGTTCGGCGTTAGCCTGCAGGCAAGCTGGCAGGTAGAAGGGCTGCTCAATCAGTTTGGCTCGCAGCTCGTGATTTCTACTTATTTAGACAGCGGCATTGATGCGGGTAGCCTGACGGCCCAGGTCAAGCGTTTGCCGGGAGTTGTCAATGTCGAAGCCGTCAGCAAAGAGCAGGCTTGGGCGCAGCTTACCGAAGATTTGGGCCTGTCGGATGTGTCTAATGCGTCTTCTCAGCTCAAGGGTAATCCGCTGGTAGATGAGCTGAAGGTAAAGGCCAGAGAAGCCGAGCAGGTGCCTCAGCTGGCACAAACGCTTAAGCAAATGAGCGGCGTCAGCGATGTGCTCTATGTCAGTGAAGTGATTCAGCAATTGCGAGAGCTAAATCAGGGGTTGCGCTGGGTGAGCTTGGCGGTGGTGGGCCTGCTGAGTATGACGGCGATCGCAGTGGTCACTACAACCATTCGGCTAATTGCGATCGCTCGCCGTCACGAAATCGAGGTCATGCAGCTTGTCGGCGCCACCCGCAGTTGGATTTATCTACCCTTTCTCTTTCAGGGCGCTACGTTTGGCATCCTGGGTGCAGGCTGCTCATGGACACTGCTGCTAGCCGTCCAAAAAGGGTTAAAGTCTCTATCGGCCACTCAGCAGCCCGCTTTTATTGAATTTTTGGTCAACGGGCTACAGCTTACGCCCCAGCAAGGGATGTTGCTACCAGCCGCGTTGCTTAGTTTGGGCACAGGGATTGGCTTAGTCGGCAGCGTGCTCGCCGTTAAAAAAGTGGCCGCTAGATAATAATCGCTTGTCAAAAGCAATCCCTTTAACCTTGAGCTTTTCTTGAGCTTTTAAAGTGCAAACCTAACTGCCTTTATTCCTAGATCTAAAAAAACTCAAAATCCCTCGCCAGTATCTGCCACTATACAGCGTTCGACGAGGGATTTTGGGCTGAAGTCAGCATAACTGACTTTTATATTTGCTCAGCAGAGTTTAGTAAGCAGCAGAGTTTAGTAAGCCAAGCCCATGCTGCGGGTTGTTTCTGCACCCAAGTAAACGCGGATGCTTAAGAAATCGGTAGGGCAAGCCGTTTCACAGCGCTTGCAGCCAACGCAGTCTTCAGTCCGAGGGGAAGAAGCAATCTGTCCGGCGCGGCAGCCATCCCAGGGCACCATTTCCAAAACGTCTGTAGGGCAAGCGCGAACGCACTGCGTACAGCCAATGCAGGTGTCGTAAATCTTTACTGAATGAGACATGAAGTATAGACTCCAAAAAATATTATTGCAATGTCGCCGATTGCCAAAACAGCCAACCAACAGGCTAACCGCAAGCATAGGGTTCTCCAACCCAGTAGCAGTTTATCCCGCGAGCATGAGAGATCCCACAAAAGCAAGGACAAAAATTTATGGAATGTAATATTAACCGGGTCTGATCGCAACCCATACAATCCCCAAGGTTAGTGGCAGGTATGAGTGATTCCAGCCAGCGCTGATAGAAAGGGGGGCGTCTCAACAGAGGTCACGCTTTCCTATAAGATGATTAAACCTAACGTTAGAGACGATCTGCTGTGTTGACTTGCAGCACTGGCTAAATCGGTATCCTAATCAAGGGTGTTTTTTTTGCGCGTTTTGCCGCTGTTTGAAGGTAACTACAATAATGAGTGACGACATTTTAGGAAAAGTTCAGAAAATTGTTTCTGAGCAGCTAGGTGTAGACGAAGCCGAAGTTAAGCCAGAGGCCAACTTTGCCAATGACCTGGGCGCTGACTCTCTCGACACCGTAGAGCTGGTGATGGCTCTAGAAGAAGAATTTGATATTGAAATTCCTGACGAGTCGGCTGAGAGCATCAGCACGGTGCAGGCAGCCGTGGATTTTATTAAGGCGAAAGCTGCTTAGCTTAGCGCTGAGCCGATGGTGTTCGGTTGACTCTTAAGAACTATGTCTAACTTAAAGAAAGGGCTAGAAAAAAAGCGCGTTGTGATTACTGGCTTGGGCGCTATTACGCCTATCGGTAATACCCTGGCAGACTACTGGCAGGGATTGATGAGCGGTAAAAACGGCATTGGCCCGGTAACCGCCTTTGATGCCTCACAGCACGGCAGTCAAATCGCGGGCGAGGTCAAGGGCTTTGATCCGACCGATTTTATGGATCGTAAGGATGCCAAGCGAGCGGCTCGGTTTGCTCACTTTGCGATCGCTACTAGCCAAATGGCCCTAGCCGACGCCCAGCTCGCCATCACCGATCTTAACGCTGAGCAAATTGGCGTGATGATCGGCACGGGCGTCGGCGGTATCAAAGTTATGGAAGATCAGCAGGAGATTTATCTCGAACGGGGCCCTAGCCGCTGTAGCCCGTTCATGATTCCGATGATGATTGCTAATATGGCCGCTGGCCTAACGGCGATTCAAACGGGCGCTAAAGGGCCAAACTCTTGCCCGGTAACTGCCTGTGCAGCGGGTTCTAACGCGATTGGCGATGCCTTTCGCCTGGTGCAAAACGGCTACGCGCAGGCAATGATTTGCGGCGGTACCGAATCGGCTGTGACCCCGCTGACCTTTGGTGGATTTTCTGCTATGCGAGCGATGTCTACTCGAAATGACGATCCTGCTCATGCAAGTCGCCCGTTTGATCGCGATCGCGATGGCTTTGTCCTCGGTGAGGGCTGCGGCATTTTAATTTTAGAAGAGCTAGAACATGCGCTCAGCCGAGGGGCTCGCATCTATGCTGAAATGGTGGGCTACGGCATGAGCTGTGATGCTTACCATATGACCGGGATTGCCCCCGGTGGTGAAGGCGCGACTCGGGCCATTCGCATGGCGCTCAAAGACGGTGGCCTAGAAACCACAGAAATTAGCTACATTAACGCCCATGGCACCAGCACGCCAGTTAACGATCCGAATGAAACAGCTGCTATTAAAACCGTGCTAGGCGATCACGCTTACAAAATTACCGTCAGCTCTACCAAAAGCATGACGGGGCATTTGCTTGGTGGCTCCGGGGGAATTGAAGGCGTTGCGGCGGTGATGGCCGTAGCTCACGATAAGGTGCCGCCTACGATTAATTTAGTCAATCCCGATCCAACTTGTGATTTGGACTATGTAGCCAACCAAAGTCGCGAGCAAACGGTCAAGGTAGCGCTTTCTAACTCATTTGGCTTTGGCGGACACAACGTGACGCTGGCCTTTAAAAAATTTGATAAGTAGAGGCACTCAACCTGTTAGCGTCGTATTTTCCAAGGTGTTTGCGATCTTTTGCGATCTGAGGTGTTTGTGATTGATGGGCGATCGCAAACATTCTAGATTCACCGATATAATGACTTCATTGAAATATCTGAGCTTTTATCAAGGCTTGTGATCTAAAAAGTATTATCCCCTTCTAGTTCAACCACTCACACACATATAAAAAGAAAGACCATGGCTGTCGCAACTCAATCGCTTGAAACCCTATGCATCAATTCCATTCGTTTTTTGGCGGTTGACGCCGTTAATAAATCCAAATCGGGTCACCCCGGACTGCCGATGGGCGCTGCGCCGATGTCCTTTGTGCTGTGGGACAAGTTCATTCGCCACAATCCTAAGAATCCCAAGTGGTTTAACCGCGATCGCTTTGTGCTTTCAGCGGGCCACGGCTGCATGTTGCAATATGCCATGCTCTACCTCACAGGCTACGACAGCGTGAGCATAGACGATATCAAGCAGTTTCGTCAGTGGGGCTCATCTACCCCTGGACACCCCGAGAATTTTGAAACGCCCGGTGTGGAGGTTACCACTGGCCCGCTAGGACAGGGTATTTGCAACGCGGTAGGCTTGGCCATGGCCGAAGCGCACCTCGCTGCTAAGTTTAACAAGCCCGACTGCAAAGTTGTAGATCACTACACCTACACCATCACGGGCGACGGCTGTCATATGGAGGGCATTTCAGGTGAAGCCTGCTCCTTGGCCGGTCATTTGGGCCTCGGCAAGCTGATTGCACTTTACGACGATAACCACATTTCAATTGACGGCTCCACCGATATCGCCTTCACCGAGGACGTCAGCAAGCGCTTTGAAGCTTATGGCTGGCATGTGTTGCATGTAGAAGATGGCAACAGCGACTTAGACTCTATTGAAAAAGCGCTGGCTGAAGCCAAAAAGGTTACCGACAAGCCCACCATGATTAAGGTCACTACGACCATTGGCTACGGTTCACCCAATCGGGCTGGCACGGGCGGTATCCACGGCGCAATGCTGGGCGACGAAGAAACCATTGCAACCCGTGAAAACCTAGACTGGAAGTACGACTTCTTTGAGATTCCTGAAGACGCCCTTAGCCGCTACCGTCAGGCCATCGACAAAGGTGCTAGCGCCGAGGCCGAGTGGGAAGAAACGCTCGCAACCTATCGCACTAAGTATGCTGACGAAGCCAGCGAATTTGAGCGATTTCTCTCGGGCAAGCTCCCCGATGGTTGGGAAGACGCGCTACCTACCTACACCCCTGACGATAAAGCCTTAGCAACTCGCAAGAACTCTGAGGTAACGCTAAACGCTTTAGCTCCCGTCTTACCCGAGCTAATCGGCGGCTCTGCCGATCTTACTCACTCCAACCTCACCGAACTGAAGATCTCTGGCGATTTTCAAAAGGGCGCTTACGAAAATCGCAACATTCACTTTGGGGTTCGTGAGCATGGCATGGGCGCAATCTGCAACGGCATTGCCCTGCACGGCGGTGGCCTCATCCCTTACTGTGCCACCTTCCTAGTTTTCACTGATTACATGCGCGGCGCAATTCGCCTTTCGGCCCTTTCCGAAGCAGGCGTTATTTACGTCATGACCCACGACTCTATCGGCCTCGGTGAAGACGGCCCCACCCACCAGCCGGTAGAAACAGTCGCTTCTTTGCGCGCTATTCCCAATCTGTACGTTATTCGCCCTGCCGACGGCAACGAAACTTCCGGCGCGTACAAAATTGCGGTGAACAAGCGCAATGCTCCTACGCTGATGTGCTTCTCTCGCCAAGGTTTGCGCAATCTCCCCGGCTCCTCCATTGATGCGGTGGCTAAGGGCGCTTACATCATGTCTGACTCAGACGGTACGCCTGAGATCATCTTGATCGGTACGGGTAGTGAAGTAGAGCTTTGCGAAGATGCCGCTGAAAAACTACGCGGTGAAGGCAAAAAGGTTCGCGTAGTTTCTATGCCCTGTTGGAAGCTCTACGAAGAGCAAAATGCGGCTTACAAAGAGTCTGTGCTGCCTAAAGCGGTGAAGAAGCGCTTAGTTGTAGAAGCGATGAGCAGCTTTGGCTGGGCGAAATACTTTGGTGACGAGGGCGATATGATTAGCGTTGATACCTTTGGCGCTTCGGCTCCAGGTGGCGTGGTGATGGAAAAGTTTGGATATACTGTTGATAACGTGGTCACTCGTGCAAAGGCGCTTTGAGCCAGCAGGCTAACGCTTTGCGGTAGAAATATGAGATAGAAATAAAAAAGCTCTTACTAACATTGCGTTAGCGGGAGCTTTTTTAGTAGCGGGTAGTAGCGACATCACTTATCAGATTGATCGCTTTGCCTGTGATTTTTTTGACTTTAAACCGTTTCCGCAGTAGAAGCCGCTAATTCTTCTAGCTGCTCCTGCTGGTCTTGCGCGATGCATGACTGAATGACGGTTTCAATATCGCCTTCTAAGATGCTGCCTAGCGAGAAGTTTTGGTTGAGACGGTGATCGGTCATGCGGTTGTCTTTGTAGTTGTAGGTGCGGATTTTTTCAGAGCGCGAGCCTGAACCAACTTGTGACTTACGGATGGAGCTGATTTCGTCGTTTTGCTCCTGTAGCTTGGCTTCGTATAGCTTGGCGCGCAAAATTTGCATGGCCCGCTCACGGTTTTGAAGCTGCGATCGCTCTTCCGTACAAAACACCCGAATCCCCGTCGGCTTATGAATCAAATCAACCGCCGTCTCTACCTTGTTCACATTTTGACCGCCCGCGCCGCCTGACCTAGCCGTCGTCATCACGATATCATTAGGATCAATGTGAATTTCCACATCATCCACCTCTGGCATAATCGCTACCGTCGCCGTTGAAGTATGCACTCTTCCGCCCGACTCTGTAAGCGGCACCCGCTGCACCCGGTGCACCCCCGACTCAAACTTCAGCTTGCTATAAACCTGATCGCCTTTAACTTCGATGACAGCTTCTTTCACGCCGCCCATGTCCGCTCGCGATTCGCTTAGCAAGTTTGCCTTCCAGCCCTGGCCTTCGGCATAGCGGCTGTAGAGTCGTAGCAAATCTCCTGCCCAAATGCCAGCTTCATCGCCGCCCGTGCCCGCGCGAATCTCCAGCATGATGTTCTTATCGTCATTAGGATCTTTGGGTAGCAGCAGCACCTTCAGCCGCTCCTCTAACTTCTCACCGTTCTCTTCTAGCTCGGCAACTTCTAGGCCAGCCATTTCATGCATTTCAGAGTCGTTAACGGCCTCCTTATAGATCTCTTGAGCGCCTTTTAACTCTTCTTGCACCTGCTGCCAATCGTGATAGGTTGTTACCGTTTCTTCTAGAGATGCTCGCAGCTTTGCGATTTTTTGAAACTCATCAGGGTCTCTAGCAACATCAGGATCAGCCATCCGCCGAGTCAGCTCATTAAAGGTCTGCTCCACCGACGCCAGTTTTTCGAGTAAGTAAGATTCAGCCATTTTTTTCCCGTGGTTTGCTAAGAAGATTTATAACGACCATCAAAAAAATATTCCGAGCAGCTCACCCGCAAAGGCACGCCACTCGGAATATTTTCACAAGGCTATAGCAGCTACTTCTTCGCGTCGCCTTTAGCCACATCAGGATCTGTTGCCTCAGGAATATCAGTCTCAGTAGACATGCCATACTTACGCAAAAAGCGCTCAACGCGGCCTTCCGTGTCAATGATCTTTTGTGTGCCCGTATAAAAAGGATGATTGCCCGACCATACGTCAACGCTCAGCTCAGGTTTAGTTGAGCCAACGGTCATGACCTGCTCGCCGTTGCAAAATACTTTGGCTTCGGGGTACCACTTGGGATGAATGTCAGCTTTTGGCATGGTTACAAAAAATGGGTAGTGAAAAGTTGATGAGAATGAGAGTGAAAATTAGCGCTTCGAGAACTGACCAGCTTTACGAGCTTTCTTCAGGCCGTACTTTTTACGCTCTTTTTGGCGCGGGTCGCGAGTTAGGTAGCCTTCAGTCTTCAAAGGCATCCGGTTGTCAGGATCTAGCTGGCACAGCGCGCGCGCAACGCCAAGCTTGATAGAGTCGGCCTGACCTGTTAAACCACCGCCGCGTACGTTAACCAAAATGTCGTATTCGCCTTCTAGTCCTAGCGTCTCTAATGGTGCCTTAGCAGAGGTTAGATAGGCAGGATTGTTTTGAAGATAGTCAGCGCCTGCTTTTTTATTAATGGTCATGCTGCCATTGCCCGGAACTAAGCGAACCCGAGCAACAGAAGACTTGCGACGGCCAGTGCCCCAATAGACAGCGCGATCAGAATCAGCCATGGGTATTATTTAGCTCCTGTATTTTTGGCGTTTGTAGTATTGACGGTCATAGTGGTTGGGTTTTGAGAGGCGTGGGGATGCTCGGGGCCAGCGTACACTTTTAATTTGGTAAAGAGCTTACGGCCTAGCGAATTTTTAGGCAGCATTCCTTTGACGGCCTTTTCCACGATGCGCTCGGGGATGCGAGCCTGCAGCTGGTCAAAGGTCTCGGTTTTCATACCACCAGGACGACCCGAATGGCGACGGTAAAGCTTTTGAGAATTCTTGTTACCAGTGACGGCCACCTTCTCGGCATTAACGACGACAACAAAGTCTCCTATGTCCATATTTGGGGTGTAGTTAGGCTTTTTCTTGCCGCGTAGCACCTGTGCAATTTCAGTTGCAAGCCGACCCAAACGCTGGTCGGCGGCATCTACCACATACCAATCGCGTTCGATTTCTTTAACAGGAGTAAGGGTAGTTTTAGTAGACATAACGGTTTTTGTGGACTTCGTGAGTTGGGTGGAACGGCGTGAATGAAGAAAAGCTGAGAGAAATTAACAAGGGAGTGAAAACTGAGGCTGAGTATCGACCCATGCCTCGGCAGGAAATGGAAAGTCGGGATAGCCCACTCTTAGCAAGCAAAGCCCTTGAGGGGGGGCTGAGTATTTTACCAAATCGCGGCGCTGATTGCGCCAAATGGCGGTAAAATCTGCGGGAGATAGCTGTTTTTGCCCTACCTGCACAATTAGGCCCATCATCAGGCGAACCATGCCGTATAAAAAGCCTGTGGCCTGCAGTTCAATTTGCACAAAGTGACCTGAGCGATCGCACTGTACAGCCTGCATTTCTACCCAGGAATGGGCTCTATCTGAGCCAGCACGATGAAAGGCGGCTAAGTTATGATAACCCACCATGGGCGCTAGCGCGGCCAGCATCAGGCGCTCATCTAAGGGCTGGAAGTAGTAGTGCCACACAAAGGGCTGCACAAACAGATTGGGATATCGGCTGGTGTAGAAGGTGTAGCGGTAGCGTCGCCACTCGGCTGAGAACTGAGCGTGCCAATCATCGGCAACTGCTGCGGAAGCTCGAATCACCACATCGTCAAGCAGGCGGTCGTTGAGGATAGCGGCCCAGCGCTCGGCAGGAATGACCTCAGGCGCTTCAAAATGTGCAACTTGGGCGGCGGCATGAACACCCGTATCGGTTCTACCTGCGCCTTGAAGCGTAGTGAAATAGCCGAGGACGGCGGCGATCGCCCCCTCAATCTCAGCCTGCACGGTGCGCTCTTTGGCCTGACGCTGCCAGCCGTGAAACCCAGTGCCCTTATACTGAATCACCAAAGCAACCCGTTGAGTGCTGCGCTTGCTTAGCGGCAAATTGGCAAGCTGCTTGGCAAGTTGTTTAGCCACGGCGCTTTACTACCTTGTGCCCTCACCCTACCTCTGACGCTACGTCAGCTCAATAATAGCCATACGAGCGTTGTCACCGCGACGGCTCACCGTCCGAACGATGCGAGTGTAGCCACCCTTACGATCAGCGTAGCGCTCGGGCGCTTGGTCAAACAAAGCGTGAACTAGTTGCTTGTCATAAATGTAAGCCATCGCTCGACGACGCGCAGCAAGTGAGCCATCTTTGGCCAAAGTCACCATCCGATCTGCCTCCGAGCGAATAGCTTTGGCTCGCACCTCAGTCGTTTTAATTCGACCGTTGCGAATCAGCTCAGTGGTGAGTGCTCTCATCAAGGCTTTGCGCTGGTCAGCGGCCTTGCCTAGTTTTGGTACACGACGACCATGTCGCATTTGTTTTCCCCCTATCTAAAAAATGAATCAACAAAAAAAATGAACCAATAACCCGTAGGGGCACCCCTCGTGGGCACCCTCGGTCATAAAAACATCCACTACACAGACTTGGCCGTTTTCTCAAGCGGCAGCATAATGCCCAGGTGCACGTTTAGCGCCTCGACGACTTCCTCGGCAGACTTTTGACCAAAGTTCTTGATCTCCAGCAAATCTTCCTGACTGTAGTCCAATAGATCTGAAACTGCGTTGATTTGAGCCCGCTTCAAGCAGTTGTAAGCCCGTACCGACAGCTGCAGTTCCTCAATCGGAATTTGGTAGGTCGGATCTTCTTCCTTGGTGTCTTCGTCGCGCTTGGGCTCAAGGGTGACATCCTTGAGCGGGCTAAACATGTCTACCAATAAAGCAGCAGCTTCACTCATGGCCTGCTGCGCGGTAAGGCTGCCGTTTGTCCAAATTTCCATATTTAAGCGGTCTTTGCGATCGCCCGTAGCATCTAGATAGTTCTCAACGCTATAGTTCACCTTGCGCACCGGCATAAATACCGCGTCAACCTGCATAAAGTCAACGCCGCCCGTCTCTTCCCGGCTGCGGTCAATCGCCCGATAGCCCTTACCCTTTTCAATGCGAAACTCCATCTCTAGCGTGTTACCCGCCGAGACAGACGCAATATATTGATCGGTGCTAATTAGCTCTACCTCAGAAGGCAAATCAAAATTAGCAGCCGTGACCTTAGCCGGCCCTTGAACAACCATCCGGCCAATTTGAGGCTGGCTCGAATAGCTCTTCATCACCGTTTCTTTCATATTTAGCAAAATATCCAGCACGTCTTCACGAACGCCAGGGATCGTAGAAAACTCATGGCTAGCACCTGCAATTCGCACAGAGGTTACTGCCGTACCCTCTAGGTTAGAGAGCAAAACTCGGCGGAGGGCATTGCCAACCGTTGTTCCCTGGCTGCGCTCTAAAGGCTCAATGACAAACCTGCTGTACTGACTTTGATCGTCCTCAACAATAGACTCTACGCAATCGACTTGAAATGCCATTCACTAACCTCTCTCTTTGCTCACTGACCTGACTTTAGACCCAACTTTAGACTTGATAACGCTCAACGCTTGACCCAATGGCGGGCGAGGCGAAGATTTATACTCGGCGACGCTTGGGCGGACGGCAGCCGTTGTGAGGAATGGGCGTCACGTCTCGAATGAGGGTAATTTCGAGTCCTGCTCCTTGCAGCGCTCGGATGGCCGTTTCACGACCTGAGCCGGGGCCGCTCACCTGCACTTCACACTGGCGCATCCCTTGGTCTATTGCTCGACGAGCCGCACTATCAGCGGCGGTTTGTGCCGCGAAAGGCGTTCCTTTTTTAGCGCCCTTGAACCCGCTCGACCCTGCCGAAGCCCAAGAAATAGCGTTGCCACTAGCATCTGCAATGGTGACGATAGTGTTGTTAAAGGTGGACTGAATGTGCGCCACGCCGTTAGGAATATTTTTCTTCTGCTTACGGGGGCCGGTCTTTCTAATCGGTTTTGCCATATCTACTTATCCGAGGTACTCAAGGAATTTGTGGGTTGTCACTGTTCACCACTAGGGCTTACCACCAGGGCGTTTATCACCAGGCTGTTAGCCGCAGGTTAGTTGAATCACAGTGACGGCTTGCTCAAAGTGGCGGTTAGGTCGCGCTCATCCAAATATTTGTCAAAAGAGACTTGCTCCAAGCTAAACATCCAAAGCGGAATAGCTGTAACTTTTGGAATTTCACGCAAAAACGCGAACTGACAAATTCGTCAGTGCGCGCCCCTGTCATCTAGCTGCCTCAGCGCAAATGCAACGCTCAAAAAATAAAGCTCGCAAGGCTATATAGCAACCAGAGTCCACTGCAATTTACTTACGGGGTGGCTTTTTCTTGCCTGCAATCGTTCGTTTACCACTGCGGCGAGTGCGGCTGTTTGTGCGAGTTCGCTGACCGCGTACGGGCAGGCCCACACGATGCCGACGGCCCCTATAGCAACCGATGTCCATCAGTCGCTTGATG
>JBARVS010000041.1:0-11823 GCA_049646385.1 Phormidesmis sp.
GATCAGCCTCGCGCAAATCGCTATAGCAAAGCTTTGCACCGCGCATATCAGCCCCGGCAAAGCTAGCCCCGCAAAGGTTTCCTAACCGCAAATCAGCCCTGTGCAAGTTGGCCCCTTTAAAGCTTGCATTGTCCGCAGCGCAATGTACCATCACAGCCTGATGCAGATTAGCCCAGCGAAAACTAGCGCCCTGTAAGCCAGCTCGCCACATCATTGCCCCAGTCAAATTGGCATTGTCCAAGTTTGCCGACCTCAAGTCAGCCCTGGTTAAATCAGCCCAGCACAGTCGCACATCTTCTAATTGAATAAAAGACAAACGAGCTTCACGCAAATCCATCCGCTCAAGGCTAATTTGCCCTGCTGTACAGTTCCTAATAAGTTGATCAGCACTAAGTTGATCAGCACCAAGTTGATCGGCGTCCATTTTCTTTGCTGCCTATGCCGGGTTGATATCTAGCGCTTACAAATAAAAAGTTTTGTTAACCTGATATCAATGTAACAAAGTGTAACTTTAGTTGCAACACGTTTAGAAAATGAATGCTCCGCGCGGTGCAAAGCCTATGTGTTAACGATTTGTGCTAGTAAACTGGTCTTTGCGCTGCGCATACGGTTGACCAGCGCTCATTATCGATACGGGCGTCTAGCAGGCCGCTAATTTCTCCTCTTTGGCCAATTAAGCGCTCGCGATTGAGGGAGTTGGGCGCTGTGTAGGCAGTAAGCTGATCGATAGTGGTGGCTGCACACACCCAGTCTTTTTGAGTAATCGAGGCGGTTAATCGAGCTTGCAGTTGGTCAATGGCCCTTTGCCGAGTAGACACTCGCTCGTACTGAATGTAGTAGGCCATGTTATCAGCGGCGGCTGAAGCGTATGGATTGCCGGGACGAATCATCAGCGCTCTTTGAAAGTTGATTAAGGCCGTGTCAAAGTCGCCCTGACGGGAGGCAGCATAGCCCACATTCATCGCCTGCTGAAAGGTCATTCCGGCGGTGGTGAGCCCTGGTGCTGGCGTCGCGCGCACTCGATTCGTCTGCGCTGGGGCAATTTGGGCAGAAGCAATGACAATTAATATTGAAACAGCGGCTGTAAGTCCCCAATCACACACCAGATGGCACACTGGACGGAGGGTAGGTTGGATTTTGGACATAGCAAGCTCTGGTGGGCGGTAGGCAAAGATGGCGAGACTGCCTGACAGCATAGGCTATTCCACCGAGAAGTCGCGTGAGTGAAATCGACTAAGCTTGATGGTTAGGACGCGAGCCTTTATTTGGTAGCCTCTACGTGAATCTACTTAACAGTTGTGCCAAAGTGCTAGGGGAGTGTTAGCCAATGCAGATATGGGTGGATGCAGATGCCTGTCCAAATGCGATTAAGGAGATCATTTTTCGGGCGGCTAAGCGGGCGGGATGTCCGCTGACGCTGGTGGCCAATCAGCCTGTTCAGGTGCCGGCTTATGCCGAGATGCTGGTGGTGCCTTCGGGGTTTGATGGCGCGGATAATAAAATTGTAGAGCTTCTAGTGGCTGGTGATTTGGTGATTACCGCAGATATTCCTTTGGCAGCAAAAGTGTTGGATAAGGGTGGCTTTGTTTTTAACCCGAGGGGAGATGAATATACGAGTCGCAATATTGGCGATCGCCTCTCGGTTCGCAATCTACTAGAATCTTTTCGCGGCGGCGCAGAACCCGTTGGCGGCGGGCCACCGCCTTTAAACAATCGCGATAAGGCTAACTTTGCCAATCAGCTAGATCGGTTTTTAGCGAAGCATCAGCGCTAATCTCTCTTTCCCTTACGGTTTGCCTGATTAAGCTATGTTTTTTGCAGCTAGACAGAGACGCTAATGCTCGTACCAGTGATTACAAAAGACGGGTCAAGTACCTTTTATTCAGAAGCCTTTGGGGAGTGGTTTCACAACCGAGAAGGCGCTTTTCGTGAGGCCCAGCAAACTTACATAGAGACGGTTGGACTGAAGCAGCGCGTGCGACAGAAGATAGCAACCGATACGCCGCTGAAAATATTAGATATCTGCTATGGGTTGGGCTACAACACAGCGGCAGCGTTAGAGACAGCTTGGGCGATAGATCAGGCGTGTTTGGTCGAAATTAAGGCGTTGGAGATTGATATTGAGGTGGCGAGAAGTGCGATCGCTCAAAACTTAACCAGCCATTACTCACTGCCTGTACAACAGGTATTACAACGGCTAGCAACGCATAGCTACGCCGAGCAAAATGGCGTTTGTGCCGAGATTCTTTTAGGTGATGCGCGTCAGCAAATTCAGCCCTTAATATCTCAAAATTGGCAGGCTGACATCATTTTCCTCGATCCGTTTTCGCCTCCAAACTGCCCGCAGCTATGGACAACAGAGTTCCTCAACCTCGTAGCGCAAAGTCTTAGTTCTGATGGTGTGCTAGCAACCTATTCCTGTGCGGCGGCAGTTCGAGCCAGCCTAGATTTTGTGGGTCTGGCCATTGGTTCAACCCGAGCAGTAGCGCGTAAATGGCCGGGTACAGTAGCCTGCCATGCAACCAGCAAGCTAGCCGCCGCCTTACTTCCTTTATCGCAGCAGGAACAAGAGCATTTGCAGACTAGAGCCGCTATTCCCTATCGAGATCCAACGCTGCAATCAACGGCGAAAGAGATATTAGAGCGGCGTATCCAAGCGCAATCTATTTCACCTTTAATGCTGACTAATCCCTGGCGGCGACGCTGGAATCTACGAAAGCGGAGGTCTTTATAAGATAATGAAGCGTTGTTTGCTTCGGTTTCTAACGTGGAAAAGTGTCCTTATCTTGTGGATGTTCACTGGCTGTTTCAGCGGCTACAGCGGGTTAAGGCTGAAGGCCCTGGCACACCAGAAGTTGTTATTGTTGATACTCGTTTTTCTTTGTCAGAGCCCGATTTGGGCCACAGCCAGTATCTATCAGGACACATTCCCGGCGCTTATTATTTAGATCTCAATAAAGATCTTTCTAGCGCTGTTCAATCTCACGGGGGGCGTCATCCTTTGCCGGACTGGGCTGTGTTTGCAAATAAGCTCAACCAGTTGAGCATTTATTCTGCTGCGCCGACAGGCCCGACTCAAATCATAATTTACGACGACTCCCGCCTTGCTTTTGCGGCTAGGCTTTGGTGGATGCTGCGATATTTAGGACATGAGCAAGTAGCCATATTAGACGGCGGTATTAAAGCCTGGGAGCGCGCCGGATATTCTACTAGCACGGACGTTCCTAGCCTAAAAGCAGGTGATTTTAGGCCGCAGCCACAGGCTGATTGGACGGTAGATATTGAAGCGGTGCGACAGCAGCAGAACAGATCGGATGTGGTGGTGATTGATGCGCGATCGCCCGAACGCTTCCGAGGTGAAGTAGAACCGATTGATCCGATTGCGGGCAGTATTCCAGGCGCAATCAACGCCTTTTGGCAACAAAATACGACGGAAATAGGTCAGATCAAAAGTGCCAATGCATTATCTGAGCATTGGGCTATGCTGAACCCAAGCGACGAAATCATCGTGTACTGTGGCTCTGGTGTTACTGCCTGCGTTAACTTATTTTCGTTAGTTATAGCAGGCCATCCTATGCACAAGCTCTATCCTGGCGGCTGGAGCGACTGGTGCTCCTACGAGGAAGCAGATGCCGACTGATCACATTTTTCACGCTCTATTTATGACGGCTCCGGGGCTTGTCCTTAAGCTAATTGGCAAGCAGCCCACTGCGACCTATAAATTTTCCTCTGTAGAGGTCAAAGAAACGGCCTTTCGTTTTGATGGTGTGCTGACGCCCGCAGCGGAAAGTGCCGATCAGCCCACCGTATTTGTAGAGGTTCAGTTTCAAAAAGATGTCCGGTTTTACCGACGCCTTTTTGCTGAGATTTTCATATTTTTGCGTCATAACCCAAATGTCGCGCACTGGCAAGCGCTGGTCATTTTTGAGCGGCGCAGTCGTGAACCTGACCAGCACCAGCGTTTACCTTTTCAGACATTGCTGCAAAGTCCTCAGCTTCACGTCATTTACCTAGAAGATTTTCAGCAAGCCTCAGCGGATTCTTGGGAAGCTGCCATCTTGCAACTGATTGTCACGAACCCGAGAGAGGCCATACAGCGAGCTAAAGTGCTCATAAGCCGGATAAAATCGCAAACTTATTCAAATGTGTCCGAGTCGCAAATTCTTGAATTAGTTGAGACAATAGTTGTATATAAGTTCCCTAATCTTGAACGAGAGGTCATCGCTACTATGCTTGAGCTTTACTCAATGAAAGAAACTCGCGTCTATCAAGATGCGTTAGCAGAAGGCAGGCAAGAAGGCAGGCAAGAGGGCCAGTGTAGAGTCATTGTCAGACAGCTTGTTCGTAAGTTTGGGGAATTGCCACAGACCACCGCTGATAAAGTTGAGATGCTCTCGAATGAGCAGCTTGACGAGTTGGGCGATCGCCTACTAGATCTTTCAACGCCTGAAGAGCTAACTGATTGTTTGGATAGCCTATAGCCACATGGAAAGCTAAATGTCAGTCCGAATTTACGGCAATCGAGAAATTAAAACGCTGCCTGGGGCGATGACCCGGCCAACGTCTGCGCGGGTGAGAGAGGCGCTGTTTAACGTATGGCAAGGGCAAGTTTTGGGCTGCCGATGGCTAGACTTGTGTGCAGGTAGCGGCGCGATGGGCGCAGAGGCGTTGTGTCGGGGCGCAGCTGAGGTTGTAGGCGTTGAGAAGTCAGGCGCGGCCTGTGAGATGATCAGGCAAAACTGGCAGAAGGTTGCCAAACCCAAGCAGCGGTTTGAGGTGATTAAAGGTGATGTGGTTCAAATGCTTGAGCGCAGGCTAATTAATGCGCCGCTGTTTGACCTTGTTTATTTTGATCCGCCTTACGCCAGCGAGCTGTATGATTCGGTTTTTATGATGCTCTCAGCGTGCTTGAGCCCGCAAGGAGAAGCTGCCGTCGAATATAGCGAGGCTCATTGGCAACCTGCTCATCTGCCTGCCAGTTTGGAGGTTGTCAAAGAAAAACGCTACGGTAGCACCCGTTTGGCCTTTTTGCGACGAGCATAGCCCAAGACAGGTCAGCTTAATACGTCCGATAAGTATTTGTAACTATTAAAAACTGGCAAAATTTGAAAACTGCGGCACAATGATACTAAAGCAACGTTTGTGTTGCTAAACTCGCCATAGCTTAATTTGAGCGTTGCTGAGGAAGTCATTGAGGAAATAGGAGATTCGTAATGGTTGCTGCTGTTCAAGCTAAAAAATCTAATTCAGAGCCTGACCATAAGCGCCTGTCGATGCAGGTTGAAAGCATTGCTGAAGATACGACGACGATCAGATCTTTAGATTGGGATCGCGATCGCTTCGACATCGAATTTGGCCTGCAAAACGGTACCACTTACAACTCCTTCATCATTCGCGGCGAAAAAACGGCGCTCGTAGACACCTCTCACGCTAAGTTTCGCCAGCTATATATGGACACGCTGAAGGGCGAAATCGATCCCTCCACCATTGACTACATCGTAGTCAGCCATACTGAGCCCGATCATAGCGGGCTGATCAAAGACGTTCTGGAGCTAGCGCCAAATGCGGTAGTGGTGGGTGCAAAAGTCGCGATCACCTTTCTCGAAGACCTGATTCATACCCCCTTTGAGAGCCAGGGTGTCAAAAGCGGCGAAACCCTCGATTTGGGTAACGGTCACGTTCTAGAATTTACCAACGCGCCTAACCTACACTGGCCCGACACTATTTTCACCTTCGACCATAAAACGGGCGTTCTCTATACCTGCGATGCCTTTGGCGCACACTTTTGCACCGACGATATCTTTGATGAAGATCTAGAAGCGCTCTCGCCAGACTTCCGGTTTTACTACGACTGCCTGATGGCCCCTAACGCTCGCTCGGTAATTTCGGCCATGAAGCGAATGGACAAGCTAGAGGGCACGATTGACACCATCGCCACCGGGCACGGCCCCCTACTGCGCCACAATGTGGAAGAGCTGACCCGGCGCTATCGTGAGTGGAGTCAGCAGAAGAGCGACGCGGAAACGCTAGTCGCGGTGTTTTATGTGTCCGACTATGGGTATAGCGATCGCCTTTCGCAGTCCATTGCCCGGGGCATCAGTAAAACAGGCGTCGGCGTTGAAATGGTGGATCTGCGCTCGGCTGATGCTCAAGAAGTCAATGAGATCGTCAGCCGAGCGACGGGCGTTATCATCGGGATGCCGCCCTCAACTGGCAAGGGCTCAGAAGATACGCGAGGGGCGCTAGCAACTATTTTAGCGGGCGTTAGCGGCAAGAAAACCTTTGGCCTGTTTGAGTCGTACGGTGGCGACGATGAGCCGATTGATACGCTACAAACCAAGCTGCAAGATTTGGAGCTAAAGGTCGCTTTTGAGCCGATTCGCGTTAAAGACACGCCCAGCGAAGCGATTTATCAGCTCTGTGAGGAAACCGGAACTGACCTGGGCCAAGCGCTAGCCCAGTCCAAGAAAATCAAAAAAATCAAGGCTTTAGATGCTGACCTGCAAAAAGCGCTGGGTCGCATCAGCAGCGGGCTGTACATCATCACCGCAACAAAAGGAGACGTCAGCTCAGCGATGTTGGCCTCTTGGATTACGCAGGCAAGCTTTGAGCCATTGGGCTTTACCGTCGCCGTCGCCAAAGACCGCGCGATTGAGTCGCTGATGCAGGTAGGCGATACTTTTGTGCTCAATATTTTGGAAGAAGGCAATCACCTGCCGCTAATGAAGCATTTTCTCAAGCGCTTTCCACCCGGCGCGGATCGCTTTGCAGGCGTACGAACCCGTCCGGCCTACAACAAGTCTCCTATTTTGGCCGATTCGCTCGCTTATCTAGAATGCGAGGTAGCCAGTCGGATGGAGCTAAGCGATCACTGGCTGGTGTATTGCACCGTAGATCAAGGGAAGGTGGCCAAAGAAGAGGCGCAGACGGCTGTGCATCATCGCAAGGTTGGCAACTATTACTAAAAAAAGCACTCAAAAAGCATTAAATGCAGAGCGTTAACAAAGGGTATTAACCGCAGGGAGATATTTACATGACGGCCCAAACTTCAACCTCTCAGGCATCTACTGAGGCAGACAAAGCCAGCTCGGGGTACAGAGATGTGCAGGTGCTGCCAATCGCTGCCGATACGACCGTGCTGCGATCGCGCTCCTGGGAACGCCTGCGCTTTGAAGTTGAATACGCCCTGGAAAAAGGCACAACCGCTAACTCCTACCTGATTCGTGGCAATCAGATAGCGCTGATAGATCCCCCCGGTGCGTCTTTTACGAAGACTTTTTTAGCAGCGCTCAGCGCAGAGATTGACCCGCACGATATTGACTACATTATTATCGGCCACACCAATCCCAACCGGATTGAAACGCTAAAGGCTCTGCTGCCGCTGACGCCTCAGGCCGCGATAGTCTGCTCTAATCCGGCTGCTATCACGCTAAAGTCTGCGCTGCAAGAAACCGAGTTCAACAACCCGATCCAAATTGCTAAAAGCGGCTTAGATCAAGATCTCGATCTGGGTCAGGGGCATCACCTCCAGTTTATTCCGGTGCCGACACCGCGCTGGCCTGATGGTCTATGCACCTACGACAGCTATAGCGAAGTCCTCTTTAGCGACAAGTTCTTTTGTGCCCATGTTTGTAGTGAAGACGCCTACGATCTCAACCGGGAAACGCTCTTAGAAGACCAGCGATACTACTTCGACTGCTCAATGGCACCTAACGCGCGTCAGGTGCAAACCGCCTTGGAAAAGCTTAAAGACTATGCGCCTCGCCTTTACGCAGTCGGTCACGGGCCGCTCGTTCGCTATGGCGTCACCGAGCTAGGGCAGCGATACTTTCAGTGGGCGGCTGAGCAAAAAAAGAGTGACCTTTCTGTCGCGCTAATTTACGCCTCTGCCTATGGCAATACCACCACGATTGGCCAAGCGATCGCCCGAGGCATCATCAAGGCAGGCATCGGCGTAGAGTCGATCAACGCTGAGCAAGCAACAACGGCTGAAATCAAAGAAGCCGCTGAAAAATCGGCAGGCTTTATTATGGGCTCGCCTACGCTGGGCGGACATGCGCCCACGCAAATTCAAACGGCTTTAGGCGTGGTGCTTTCGGCAGCGAGTAAAACTAAGCTAGCAGGCGTATTCGGCTCATTTGGCTGGAGCGGCGAAGCGATTGATTTGCTCGAAAGCAAGTTTACAGATGCGGGCTACAGCTTTGGTTTTGAGCCGATTCGGGTGAAATTTACGCCCGATGCCAGCACCTTGCAAGAATGCGAGCAGGCCGGCACTGACTTTGCCCAGCAGCTAAAGAAATCCAAAAAGGTAAAGGCTCCGCGCGTTGCGGCTACCTCTGTAGAAAGGGCCATGGGCCGCTTAGTGGGCTCTATGTGTGTTGTCACGGCCAAGCATGATAACATTAGCAGCGCTATGCTGGCCTCCTGGGTCGCGCAGGCTACCTTTACCCCCCCCGGCTTTACCGTCGCGGTAGCCAAAGATAGAGCGATTGAAGGCTTGCTGCATAAAGGCTCTGACTTTGCGCTTAATATCTTGTCAGAAGGCAAGCAGACAGGATCGATGAAGCACTTTTTAAAGCCATTTGCGCCAGGAGAAAGTCGGTTTGAGGGTGTAGAGACGACAGAGAGTGAAAACGGACAAATCGTTTTGTCCGATGCGATCGCCTTCCTAGAATGCAAAGTTGCTAACCGGATGGACTGCGGCGACCACTGGGTCATCTATGCCACCGTTAGCGGCGGTGAAGTGGCTGAGCCCAATGCAAAGACAGCCGTTCACCATCGCAAAACGGGCACGCACTACTAAATAGTCCAACAGCTAGATAATCCAACGGTTAGATAGTCCAACAGTCGCTTTCCCAACAGCCAATCTAAGGAGCTGACGGCTATGGCTTGGCAGCGGCCAGATCTTTTTCCAGCTTTAAGCAGTTACGATGGCTAGGCCCATCCGCAGGATGATCGCCCCCAACCCTAAGCTGATACTCCACTCGATCCATAATCCGATGCAAGATTAACCAGCCGTAGCCCCCTTCTTGAAAATCTCCCGGTGTCGGCGCGGCATAGTCATTTAGCATAAAGCCTACGCCTTGATCCCACACCTCCAAAGAAAGATTGTTGTTCTCTAGCTCAATTCGGATGAGCACAGGCAGCTCAGGTTTCTCATTGTGAGCATGGCGCACAATATTAGAATAAACCTCTACCACCACTAGGCGAAGCCGTCTTTCCACCTCGCTCCAGTCAATTTGCTGATCCACCTCTAGCTGTAAAGACTCTAATAGCCAGTGCTCTACCACCGCCAAAAATTTTAGATCGCTAGGGACGACAAGTTCGGTCTTTAGCATGACGTCACCTCCAGTGACAAAACAGTTTGGTCGTCTTCTTGCTCGCCTGTCGGCAAGTGAATGTAAGAAAGCAAATGATCCAAATCAAGGCTAGCGGGCTGCTGCTTTAAATAATCCCAAAGCCCCTCTTGATTAAGCATTGAGCAGCTTCCACTCCCGCCCCGATGAGTAGGCACCGTAGCCTCAGTGATACCATCGCTCGTAAGTAACAATATATCGCCATCTATCATCCGTAGCTGGCCTGCCGCCGCCTTCCAATCGGGCAAAATACCGAGCGGCACGCCTCTAACGTTCAAATAAGCAGGAGATGGCACATCATTCGTTTGATTTTGCTGCTGACGCTGCGCCACGACTGTCTGATGCGACCACACAACCGGATACACATGTCCTGCATTGGCATATACTAGCTGGCCTGTCTGGGGGCTATAGCGAATTAACGCCATTGTGATAAAGCAATTGTTACTCATTAAATCATTCGACAGGCTGTGATTAAGATTGTGCATGACTTTTTCGGGCTCAGGCGACTTTTCCTGAGCGAGTTCGCGCCGTAGCACCGAAATTGCGCTAGCCATAAATAGCGCTGCTGGCACCCCCTTACCCGATACATCACCCACGGCTAGCCAAATATCGCCCTGAGGATGCATAAACACTTCAAAAAAATCGCCACCCACCTCTCTAGCAGGCTGACAGCGCGCCTGAATTTTAATCCCTGGAATCTCGGGCCAGCTTTGGTGCAGCAAATTACTTTGAATTTGCCTAGCCACATCTAGCTCTGCTCGCATCTGCACCGATTGACGATGAATACACTGATATAGCTTGGCATGAGAAATTGCTAGAGCTACCTGCTCAGAAACATTTTTAAGCAGATCTACTGTGCTATCTACCCATTTTTTCCCATGATTTTTTTTATACAGGCAAATCGTGGCAAGCGGCGTACCTTTCTCTAAGAAGGGCAGCGCAATTCTCGTAATTTGAGAGTCGCCTATATTCACCAGCTCCGAAACAATCTCTAAACTGTCATGCAGCGGCGGCAGCGTCTCTAGATCAAATGTAAAAGCAGCCTCTTCGCTATCTGTTTGATACTGGCGATCAGCTTGATAAATCAGTAGTTTTTGAGCCTCGCTATTTGCCAGCAGGTCTCTGGCAGGCCGATCTATAGGCCCAGTCAATGGCTCGATCACCGGATAAAGAATAGCCAGATCGGTATCAAATGCCTGACCTAGCGCTTTGACAACTGTTTGCAGCGTGCTGCTGTAGTCGAGAGAACCTCGCACCGCCGTCATAATATCGTTAATTAATGACTCCTGAGCTAATGCCCTGCTCAAAGCACGGGTGCGCTGTTTGACAATTCGGTATGTTTCAACCGCTTGAACAACAACTTCCTTGAGCTTAGTTGGGTTCCAAGGCTTGGTGATATATTTGAAGACTTTTCCTGAATTAATAGCAGATACAAGATCTTCAACATCGGTATAGCCTGTGAGCACCATGCGGATGGTGTCAGGAAATCGCTCGACCGTGTGGCTTAAAAACTCCGTGCCGTTCATTTGAGGCATTCGCTGATCGGAGATGATAATGGCCATTTCACCCTGTTTTTCAAGAAGCGAGAGAGCCTCTGTGCCGCTTTTTGCCTTAAATACGCAGAAATCTCGGCGAAACGTGCGATACAGCAAGTCTAAGTTGTCAGATTCGTCATCGACAACGAGCAGCTTTAGTTTTTCTTCCATTCTAGGGTTGTCTGCGGTTGCTTGCAGAGAATGACCGGGGCATACTGAAATCAGTTATTTGCGCTACTGCGTGAGATTGGACGGAACATTGGAGGCTTGACCTAATGTGCCCGTCTTGGCAGGTCTGCTAGCGAGATATTTATCGAAAAGGCTTAATCAATCAAACGAGTAAGGGAATACCCATGAACGAATTAAAACATTACTGTCTAGAATCTGGGCGGCGGAATGGAGTAAGCATAGCTGTCTTAGCCGTGGTTGGAACGCTCTTAGGTGCTGTCGCAGTCACGACACTGCCTGCTCAGGCCCAGGAAGCGAGCCGGGAAGTGAGCCGGGAAGTGAGCCGGGAAGTGAGCCAAAGAGCGAGCCAAAGAACCAGCGGTTTTGACCTTGATCGGGCAGTGTGTGCTAACGATTGGAACGGTGCGGTTGGCATTGTAGGAAGGCTAATGGCCCAGGCTGAGACGACCAGCGACCAGCGTAATTTTCTGCTGGGCTTGCGTCGTCAGCTAGAGCGCTATCGGCGTGAGAATGCGATTGTGACAGATGTGCAGGCTTGCGATCGCACCGATCCCTACCTGTTAGAATCCCGCCTACCTGCCACCGCTCAACTCGCTTTGCCCCTTGGCTGGGAAAGCGCCGTCGCCGAAGCCACTCAGAACCAATACTCTACCGAAATCATTACAGAATCTGTCGCGCCTAGCTTGCCTGTAGGCATAAGCGAACCTGTTGGGCTAACGCCTGCTGAGCCAATTGATTTGAGC
>JBARVS010000042.1:0-32472 GCA_049646385.1 Phormidesmis sp.
CGCACAAAGCAGTTGTCAATTTTTAGCGTATCGACGGGCAGCTCTTTGAGATAGCTTAGCGACGAGTAGCCCGTGCCAAAGTCATCAATGGCCGTGCGGATGCCCAGTGCTTTAAGCTCTGCTAGGATGGCGATCGCCGATCTTGCATCCTGCATCAAAGCGGTTTCGGTGACCTCCAGCTCTAGCTCATGGGGGGCTAGGCCGGTGGTCGCGAGCGTATTTTTAATTGAGTCAATCAGGTTTGGCTGATTGAACTGAACGCTAGAGATATTGACGGATATATATTTCATGCCTAAATTTAACGTCTGCCATCGCTTGGCCTGTAGGCAGGCCGTGTCGAGCACCCACTGGCCAATGTCGACAATCAGGCCAGTTTCTTCCGCCAAAGGCACGAACTTAGCGGGCGAAATATAGCCATGTTCAGGATGACGCCAGCGGATCAGCGCTTCGCAGCCTTCAACTTTGCCATTGCTCAAGTTGAGCTGCGGCTGATAGTACACCTCACACTCACCGCGCTCTAGTGCATAGCGCAGCCAGGTTTCCATCGCGATTTGATCGCTGAAGGCCACGGGCATATCAGAGCGATAGAACTGACAGCAGTTGCTTTTTTGCTTTCTGGCCGATTCTAAAGCGGCGTCGGCCTGACGCAGCAGCGTGTAGATGTCTTCGCTTTGGTGCAGCAAAAAAGCGATGCCGATGCTGGTAGTCACAAAAACTTCTTGCTCAGGCAGGGAAAACGGACGGCTGAGGGCGTCCATCAGGTTCTCAGCTGTTTCTCTGGCCTGCTGAGGCCGCTCTAAGTTGGGCAGCATTACCGCAAACTGATTGGCTGTTAGGCGAGCCAGCGTTGCCCCCGGCGGCAAGCAGGCTTTCATCCGGCGGGTAGACGCCCTGAGCAGCTCATCGCCAGCGGGATAGCCCAGCACCGTATTGACCAAGCGCAGGCGATCTATGCTGACTGACATTAAAGCCAGGGTTTGCTGGCTGCTGTGCGCGAGCAGGATGGCCTGACTTAGGCGCTGATGAAGCAGGTGGTAGTTGGGTAAGTCGGTGAGGCTGTCGTAGTGGGCCAGCCGATTAATTTGCTCGGCGGTGTTGCGCAGCGTGGTGAGGTATAGCTCGCTGGTGGCGGTTTGCCTTTTGAGCCGAGCGGCGATGGTGTTGACGATTTCAGCGGGGCTGGCGGGGCGAATAATGCAGTCGTCTGCGCCTAGCTCCATGGCTGCTCGGATGTGCGATCGCTCACTGATATCTGTGAGCAAAATAAAAGGCGTTAGCCGCAGCTCGTTGTCTAGGCGCATCGCTTCGAGCACCTGATGCCCGTTTAGGCTCAGCCCTTCAGAAGCAAACGAAGCGCTGCAAATAATGATGTCAGGGCGATGCTGACGACCTGCTTTTATACCAGCGGGGCCGTTATCAGCGGTATTGACTAAAAACTTTTCGGCTTCTAGATAGCTCACTAGGTCGCTACGCCTAACGCTGGGGCTCTCAATGACTAAAACTTTTTGCATGGACGTTTTAAGCCTTTGCGTCTCCTGAATGATTGCTTAAACAACTCTAGAGAAATTATCTAAAGAAACGACTTAAAGACGTAAGGGAAGGGATAGGGGGTCTAAATCAATTATAGAATTCCCGATTGAATTGGCGTGAGCGCCGCCGCCGCTATGATGACTGGCTGAAGAGGGCTTGGGACGAAGGCTATTTAAGGCTGAGCGCTGATGGCTTTGAGCGTATCAAAAAAGCGAGGATAGGAGACGGCGGCGGCCTCAGCTCGGTGAATTTGAGAGCTGCCTGAGGCTCGGGTGGCGGCGATCGCTAAGCTCATTGCAATTCTATGGTCGGTGTAGCTATCTAACTTAGCGCCTGTCAGCCGAGCATTGCTTCCCATGCCTACAATTTCCATGCCTTCAAGGTTTTCTATGACGCTGCCGCCGAGCTGAGTGAGCGATTGGGTCATGACGGCTAGGCGATCGCTCTCCTTCACGCGCAGCTCAGCGGCATCTGTAATGGTCGTGGTGCCCACAGCAAAAAGAGCCGCCACCGCCAAAACGGGCACCTCATCAATCATTCGAGGAATGAGGTCGCCGCCGATGGTGCAACCCTTTAGCTCGCTGTGCCGAACGCGCAAATCGGCCACGGGCTCGCCTGTTACGTCTCGTTCATTCTCTAAGGTGATATCGGCATTCATCAGCGCTAGGGCATCTAACACGCCCGTACGGGTAGGGTTCACGCCCACGTTTTTGATCAGCAGGTTAGACCCTGGCGTAATAGCGGCGGCAACCAGCCAAAAGGCCGCAGAGCTGATGTCTCCTGGGACAATGACGGTTTGCCCGGTGAGCTGCGCGGGGCCGTGAAGGGTAACGCTGTGAGTGGCCGCATCTATAGAGAGGCTTGCGCCAAAGGCTTTGAGCATTCGCTCGCTGTGGTCGCGCGACAGGCTAGGCTCGGTGACGGTGGTGTCTCCATTAATTGAGAGGCCCGCAAGCAGCAGGCAAGATTTTACCTGAGCTGAGGCAATCGGAGAATGATAGTGAAAAGGGCGGAGCTGCTGGCCAGTAACGCCTAAAGGGGCTAGAGTATTCCCGGCTTTGCCCGCAATGGTTGCGCCCATTTGGGTGAGCGGGGCGATGACTCGCTTCATCGGGCGAGCGCGGATAGAGGCATCGCCCGTCACGGCGAAAAACTTGTGAGGCTGCGAGGCTAGCAGCCCTAGCATGAGCCGAAACGTGGTGCCAGAATTGCCCGTGTCTAAAACATTATTGGGCTCTTGCAACTGTCCGCCTGTGCCTTCTACCGTAATCCATTCGCCCTCTAGGTCAGAGATTTTGGCACCCATGGCGCTGAAGCAGGCGGCGGTGCTACGCGGATCTTCGCCGAGCAGCAGACCTTTGATGCGGGTGGTGCCTTGAGCGATCGCGCCTAACATGAGCGATCGATGCGAAATAGACTTATCGCCGGGAACCGTAATTTCTCCAATCAGCAGCCCGCCCTTACTGCCGTCGATCTCCAACGTTTGATGAGCGCCCTGATCGATTAGCTGTAAAAAAGTCATCGCTACACAAAAAAATAATGGCCGTAAGCTCAGCGTCAACAATCTTACGTCTCCATGCCAATCTATTCAATTAACGATCTTTTGCCCGATAACTAAATGATGGTGAGAATACAGCTCAAAGGAAAGAATCTGAAAACATTTGAGACTATGAGAGAGAGCGCGTAAGTAACGGCAACGGGGGCTTATGAGTATGACGGCTGAAGAATGGACAAAGACTGCAATCCGCCTTGAGCATAAAGGCTATGTCGGTGGCGCTGAGCGTGACGCTAGCGGCTACCTTCAGGGCTTCGTAGAGGGATTGCAAGATAGCACCGTTGTCTATGACGGAAGTGACCTTGTAGAACTGGCAACTGGTTGTGTTTCTGCGATTGAGGAATATTTGATAGACTGCCAAGCCGAAGGTATTATCGCTGAGAGACCTAAAACTTTAGTTATTGCCTAACGCTCACTTCTTTTTAAAGTCACTGGCGATCAATGCGCAAAAGCTGTTGGTAGGTGGTGATCATGAGCTGGGCGATCGCTTCCCAACTGTATTTTTCTGTGGCGCAGCGCTGGGCATTTTCGCCGCGTTGCGATCGCACCTCTGGCTGGGCGATCGCCTCACCCAAAGCCTCAGTCAAAGCGCCAACCTCAGTAGGCACTACCCATCCGGCTGCATACTCCTTAATCGCAGGCCAAATATGCACCTGATCGGAAATGACTACTGGCATTCTTGCTGCCATGGCTTCGGCTACCGCGATGCCAAAATTTTCGTAGTAAGAAGGCAGCACAAATACATCGGCACTGCTCAGAATCTGAGCCTTTAGCTCGCCAGAGACAAAGCCGACCACCGTTGCTTGCTTCGCCCAAGCCGCAGCCTCAACCTGCTCGCGAATGCTATTTTCGTAGGCTCTATCCTGTGGATTCGCGCCGCAGAGCAAAAAGTGAAAAGGCTGAGCGTTTTGATAGAGCCTGTCTAAGGCGGGTAGCAGCAGATCAAATCCTTTTTTAGGATCTACCCGAGACATAAATAAGATAATGCGTTGCTCAGCAGGAATATCAAACCGTTCTCGAATGGCCACCTGAGCGGCTGATCGATCCGGCAAATCTGGCAGGGCAACGCCTAGCGGAATGACTTTGCCCGGTGTGCTCACGCCGAATCGCTCCGAAACTTTGGCTTCGAGATCGCTGGTGAAATGAATCGCGGCGGCTCCTGCTAAGTTTGGCCGCTCTAGCAAACTGGCGTAGACCTTTTTGATCTGCTGCTTTTTTTGCAAGTCGGCAGGATCCAACGTGCCTAGCGGACGCATGAGGTAGGGCAGATTTTTCCATCGGCAGACGGTGGCGGCGGTTGTGCTCACGGGGGAGAACAACGCATGGATGTGCGCGATGTCGTAGCGGTGGGCGTTGGCCCAAAGCCATTGGAGCAGGTCAGTGGAAAATTTATAGCGGCGAAAGGGCGAGCAGCGGAAATAAATGACTTCGTAGCCGTCTTCGGCGACAGGTATACCCAAAGGCACGTCGAGCGGAGCTTCATCCACATCGCCGTTGGAGTCGGTGGTGAGAATGGTGACTTGGCTGACGGCGGCGGCGGGCTGGCGGGCGATCGCTGCGCTCAGTCCTCGGATCATCTGGCTGGGGCCACCGTACACCAGTGAGATAGACGGCACGATTTGGAGAATTCTGAGCGGCTTCATGGTGGCCCGATGGGGAGGAGCGACAGATGAACTGTTTTGATTTAGTAGGCTGATTTTGATTTAGCAGGCTGTTTTGATTTATTGAGGGTTTGAGCGTCTTAGTTCGCCCGTCGCAAGGTCAAGTTCTAGTGTAGTGCCTCCTGTTTCTACGCTTGCTAAGCTGCCAGTGGCATCCAGGGTGGGGCGGCTAGAAATCCACCAGCCGCTAGTCGCCTGACGGGTAAAATCAGCCGGGGCAAGGGTCGGTAAGGCTTGCTTAATGTCGTCAAAGCTATATTGAGCGACGGTTTCGCCAGTGGGGTCGATTAACGCGATCGCATAAGGACTGGCTACATTGATATATTCGTCGAACAACACGGCCTGACCGGAAGGACTCACCAGGAAAAACCTGGGGCCATAGTGATGAGGCAGCGCTTTTTCCCACAGCGGCGTGCCGTTCTTGGATAGCTTGCCGATTGCGGTAGGCGATCGCCAGTCATCTTTAGCCGCTATGGTCAGCTCGTAGCCGCCACCAACGACGGTCTGAACAGCTGGTGGATGAGTCAGCCTGTCTTGAGAGGAGCCTTCATCAATCGCCGAAACAAGATTGGCGTTAGCAAGATGGCCTGTCACATCAGCTGGGATAGCGGCGGGCTGCTGGGCGGGCCGAAAGAATATTGAGAATAAGAGCACGCCGCCGCTGAAGATAAAACATAGCAGTTTGATCATAAAGCCTGTGTTCTGGGGCGTTCTTTTTATCACGGCCTAATCACGAGCGGCTAACGACCTCGGTACAATTATGATCATACCCAACCCTAGCACCGCTAGCCCGATCCAGCCATTGGGCTCAGGCACGCTGACGGCATCTGCCGCTGCGATTTCGGTTGTGGGAGTGAGCCCTGGCGTCCCTCTGGTAACAAAGGAGCTTCGCTTGATTGCGGCGATTTGTGCATCGGTCAACTGGCTTAGCCCCGCGCCGCCGATGCCAATGTCATCGACTGAGCTAGGAATATTACGGCGATCGCCGTCGGTCAATAAGTTGTTAGCGCCGCCCGCGCCTAGCGTCCCATGTCGCAGCCCCAGGTTATGCCCAATCTCATGCGCCAGGGTATCTGTGCGACCGCCCTGGCCAAACTCAAGCGCCGCCTTGCTTACAATCACGCCGTTAGCATCGACCCAGGCTAAACCAAACTGGGTCAGACCGTTGCTCGCTTCGATGGTATCTACAAACCAAACGTTGATGGGGCCGCTGTTTTGAGTAGAGTCGGGATGGCGACCAAACGCACCCGCCGACCCGGTTCGCGTGAGTTCGTAAAACTCATAGGCGGTAGAGCTGCGATCGCGGCTGTCATTAATAGACAAAAACCGCGAAGCATTGAGCTGATTGGTCGATAAAAAAGATACCTTAAGCTTGGCTTGCTCAAGAATTTTGGCAGTAATATCAGCAAACAAATTGACGCCCGCGCAGTTGCTGCCGTCGTTTTCGCATACCTGAATGGGCTGAATGTAGAGCTGATCGGGCTCGCCAAAGACGACGCTTTCAACAGAGGGAAAGTTCCCTTCAGAGCAGCCACCCAGCGCCAGAGAAACGCCCGCCAAAACATGCAGCGGCTTAAGCCTAAAGCGTAAGCGACGCCACAGCCAAGTCCACTTCGTCACAGATACCTGTTGTTCTAGCAAAGATTTCGCAGAGCAGTGATTGAGTAACAACAATAAAAACCAAAAATATAGCGTAGGGCAGTCGTGCCGGATAGATTATTCTCTTTGCACGGCGTTAGCCAACAGGGAAAATCTTTCATACCTATCAAGAATGCCCAATATGAGCATAGAACTTATCACTAGGATTGTACCTAGTGGCACACAAAGAATATAAGCGCGCCTAGAACAAGGTTTCGTAAAAATCTAGCTGCTGCTGTGCTAAAGCCTGGTTGGTATAGTCATTCATGGCTCGACGGTAGCCTTTAGCGGCTAATGCCTCATGCTGATCGGGCTGCTCAATGAGTAAAGCAATTTTTTGAGCGAGGGCGGCGGCATCGCCTTCTGGAAAAACCAGCCCGTCGGTTTTAATCACGTGAGGAATTTCGCCAGAGTCGGAGCCAATCACCGGAACTTTGCAGGCCATGGCTTCGATTAAAACATGACCAAACTGTTCTTTCCAGCCTACGGCGCTAAGGGTTTTGAACTGATAGGTGGTTTCAGAGGGCAGTACCAGCGTGTCCATCAGGTTGATGTAGCGAAACACATCGTCATGCGGAACGCTCTCTATCCAAATAACTCGCTCGGTGAGGCCGATAGCGGCGATCTGCGCCTGTAGCTCCTCTTTTAGGGGGCCACGACCCATTAGCAGCAGTTTCCAGGGGCGCTCGGGTGGGTTCATTTGAAGTTTGGCAAGCGCCTCAACCAGCGTGGGTAGACCTTTTTCGGGCACAAAGCGACCGACAAACCCAATCACAAAGTCATCAGGAGAAATCCTGTGCTTAGCGGCTAGCTCAGGCTGCGCTAGCGGTTGAAAAAGGCTGTCATCTACGCCTAGCTGAGGCATGATGCAGGTGGGGCCGCTGTAGCCCCGCTCGCGCAGAATATCAGCGCCGTCCTGGTTGCCAACAATCAGACCGTGCGTGTGCCGTAAGTTGTAAGACTCTAATAAAGAGAGTGGAAACTTAATTTCGTAGGGTAAGTTCCACCAGGTAAAGAAAATATTTTTGGCCTTAAGCCCTAAAATTCGGTTTAGGGTAATGAGTTCGGCGTAGCCAAAAGACTTAGCACCTTGCTCGACTTGAATGATGTCTGGGCGGAACTCACGCAGGAGTGAAACAATGTCGGGGCCAAAGCTGAGCAGGCTCTGATTGTTTTGACTAAAGTTAGAGATAGGCACGACTCGAAAGCGACCTTCTTGCCGAGGCTGAGACGTGATGGAGTGACTTTGAACGCCGCCCGGCGTCCAGTGTTTAGGAACGACTACGGTAACTTCTATATCAGGGTTAAGACGGGTGAGCGATCGCAGCTTTTCACAGTTAAGATCAACAATGTAGGTATGGCTAGCGACGAGTATTTTCATGGTAAGCGGTTCTTTATGAATGCGCCAACGCTTAAGCAGGTTGGCTAACTACAGTTAGAGGAGTTAGAGAGAAGGATCTGGCAAAGGAGAATTAGATGAATGGGGCTGAGTGAAGACTCGACCTTCTCTTTGACTTGGGCTCAACAAGGTGAGCGCTGCTTTTATAAAGCCCAAAATATAGAACAAAAAGCGAGTGACTACTTTAATCGGGGAGCCGCTTTTGTTGCAGGGTGGATGACCGAGAATGTGACAGTCAAACAGCCTTTCGGAGAGCCGTAGTACCTGCTTAGGCGTGAGGTTTTTGAGCGCCATCAGGAAGTGATTGTAGTAAAAGGCAGTTTGATACTCAATTGAGCGCATACTGATGTCATGACAGCCGCCTGTTTCTTCACCTAAATGGACTAAATGAGCGGCGGGTTCATACCAAATGATCAGGCCGGTTTTGCGCAGCCGCAGGCAAAAGTCTGACTCTTCGCGGACGGCACTGCCCTGAAAGCGTTCGTCAAACCTGAGCCCATGCTGCTCGAAAAGCGATCTCCGAAAAGACATGTTGCAGCCTCTAGCGGTAAGCACCTGCTGGGGCTTGACGGTATGCACTAGGTCAAGATGAAACCAGGCGATCGCTGGATCCATCGCCTCTGGCGGCAGCGTTTCAATCGGTGGAACCTGTGAGTCTGCAAGCTTCATTCGATCAAACACACGTCCGGCGATCGCGCCCACCTCTGGTCGGTTGTCGTAGGCGCTAGCGTGGGCCTCTAAAAAGCCTTCTGGCAGCTCGATATCATCATCTAAAAACAAAAAAATGCTGCCGTTAGCCCGTTCAGCCGCGTAGTTGCGCGCCGCTGGCAAATTAGCCCAAGGCACCCGATAAAGCCGGATCTTTTGATCGGCTGATAGCTCGTCTAAAAGCGCTTGGGTTTCGGCTTCGTGCTGCTGTGTTTGGTCTACCACAATCAGCTCATAGGCCGGATAGGTTTGAGCCAACACGCTTTCAATGCTGTTACGCAGCACCTCTTCTCGCCCGTAGGTTGGAATAATCACAGATATTAGGGGCCAGCTATCAGTCGGTTTAGAGAGGGATTCGGACGGCTGAGGAGTAGAAGCAAGAGAAGTGGTCATGGCTTGTGCAGTCGTATTTAAGGAGAAACGAGAATGGATAGAGAACTCTTTAAGTAAAGGTGACTTGTTTTTTGGCTTCGCTGCGCCGACCTTTAGAGCCTTTGGGCTTAGCCGATGCGCTGGTTGACGGATCTTCTTCGCTAGTGGAGTGAAGGGCGATCGCCATGGCTTTTTCACGCTCTTGGCGCTCCAACTCCGGAATCTTGAGCACAATGCCAGCCGCCACCCAGTAATAGACCCCAACCGGGTCTACGTCTAAAGGATAGTAGTAAGGGCAATAGCTCATAAAAAGAACAAATACCCACATAGATGCTGCATAGCTGCGTAGGCTTTTATCCTTCGTCGCTCGATAAACTCGAAAAGTCACGACGGTCAGCGTGGTGTACAGCAGCATCACCGCAAATAGACCAATTGGGCCAATCTCATACATTGTTTTGGGATGGTAGGTTTCGATCAAAATGGTTTCACCAAAGCTGCGAGCAGAGTTAGTTGCTCGACCCACACCATGGCCAAAAATTCCCGTCTGCTTTTCCCACACCTGGCTAAACTGCTCGGTGATAAACTGCTGTGGTGGAGAGGCTTCCCAGCGCGTCACTAGGCTATCGAACCGGGTAGCGACAACATCTGGATTTTTGGCGGCTAAATACAGCACAATAATGCCAAGCACGATGCCGATAGGAATGAAACGCTTTAGGTTGGCAACCTGGCCTGTGAGTACCGTGAGTAAAACAATTGAGAAAGGCACCAGCACCAGCGCAATTCGCTGCCCCGAAACGACAGCCATCACCATCACAGCGACTAAAGAGGCTAGACCTACTGCTCGCCAAAAAGGAGACTTGTCGCTGAAAGTTGTGCCAAAGCTGAAAAAGACGCTAGAAATTAAAAACCAGCCCCACTGCCAGGGCGCTACAAAAGTGCCCGGTAGACGAATTTGGTCAACAGCCGGAGAGTAGAGCAAAGAGCCGCCTACAAAACAGCGAGATTCTAAAGAGGCGCGATATAGCTCCGCACCCAGGCCAGTCGTTCCAGCACAGACGCCTGTTTTGAGCAAAAGGTATTGAATAAACCCCAGGCTACAAGCGCCTAAAATAATAACGGCCTGCATCCGCAAGAGAAAAATCAGGTCATCATTATTGCGAATAAGGTAGTAGATGCAGGCCACTAAAGGAATGTAGCCAAATATAATTTTCATTCCCCAAATGGCCATCACCACTGGCAAAGCGTTGCCTTCACCCCCCATAAGCTGATCGGGCACGTTGGTCACCAGGGCTGTAATGATGACGACAATCAATAGAAAAATCAGCGGCGGTTTGACTGCCTTCGGCAAAATAATCGGCAGGCGATTTTTTCGGCAAAACTGATAGACCCCAATCAAGGCAGGAAAGTAAAAAATGTCTTTAGCAATTTGTAGAACAGGGCTACCCCCTAAGGCATAAGTCACTGTCCCTGAGATCGGCATGTAGATGAGGAAGGCGTACAGCGCCAGTCGCTGATACTTAAACGACATCACTAGGCACATGAGCGCGCCGCCCAGCGCCAAGCCAATTTTAGGCTCGATTAAAATGCTGGCGAGAAACCCGAGGAAAGCACAGCCGAAGAACACTAAAAGGACGAAAGAAATTGTTTCCTTGCGACGCGCATCGGCAGCTCGTTCTAAGACCAACCGCTGCCTGGGGCTGAGGGTGCCAATGCCAGCGTCATCAGCCATGTTTTGAATGACGGTGCTTTTACCTATTTCGATTCGTTTTTTGCCCTGTCCTAAAGAAGCGCCTTTGGCTTGCGCACTTCGCTTCTTAATCCGTTTAATCGACTGCTTAATAGAGCGTTTCCCAGAAGAGCGTGAAACCATAGTGCTGAAGAGGCAGTGCTGAGGTGGCGTACAAAAGCGGAAGGAACGAAGTAGAAACCTACGAGATTGAATCTACCCAATCATGGCTATAAATCTGTATTTATGCGGAGGGTTGCTAGCGCCTACGTACCAAATCTTCTTCAACGAAGGTCTTGAGTTTTCAGGATCTTTATAGAGAGCGACGACCATGACATAGCCTTCTGTGTGTTTTCCGCTGCTGGCAGACTTGAATGACTTGCTGAAGCGCTTGAGTGGTTTTTCGTACTGTTCTCTATATAATTCTTTAGCGACCTAATCGGTTGGGAATGCCTTCGCAGCCGCCTGGAACAGTCTCCCGAGTTTTGCTGCCACCCCAGGCACAGCAGTAGTAGCGCTGGGCTTCCGAGAGCCTTTGCACATTGGTTAAGTCCATGCCTTCTACGACGGCTCCGGTAAATTCGCCCGTTGTGTAGTCGGGTGTGTCTTGGCGGGTGCGTGGCGTAGCGGTCTCTAGAGGGCCGTAGAAAAATCGCATACCCATGACATCAGCATTGGTAAGATTGGCATCGCATAAAATAGCGCGAGCAAAATTAGTGCGTACTAAGTCGCAGTCGATTAGATTTGAGCGAATCAGATTGGCCTCACTTAAGTCTAGCCAGCGCAGATCGGTAGCGGCGATGCTGCAAGCTGCTAGCATAACGCCCAAGTCAATAACGCGGGTGCCGTTGAGCCGATCTTCGGCATAGCCGCCCATGCCGTCGAGGATGGGCCTGCCTAAGCGCTGGTCGCGGGCTAGCGGCGTGAGCAGCTTGGAGCGGGAGAGAAACCGCAATACCTTGGCTTTGCCGCCGGCATCTACGCTGCTGAGAATGGCGGCAGTCCGTGCTTCGGCGATGACGCGCTCTTGGGGCCAGTCTTCTAGCAGCCCTTCGTCGTCGAGCACTAACTCTGAAATGCCTTGAAAAAAGGAGTCGATGGTTTGCTGCTGAGTGATTAGGTTTTGCTGAAGGGTGAGATCGCGAGAGATGATGTACTGACGCCAAGCCACGTAGACTGCAATCACTGCGATTAAAATTTGGCCAATTGCGCCTAGAAAGTCGCCCAGGGCGCTAATGATGTCCCAGCGCAGGCCGCTGCCCCATCGCGCAATCGGACGAGTAATGCCGCTGGTGGAGATGAGGCCAGCAATGCCCAATAGAAGGCCCGGAACGGCAATGAACAGCGATCGCTGCTGCTGGGTAAGGTCGCCAAAGGCTTCTTGTAAGGTGGGACTTAACAGCTTGAGGGAAACGACAAAGGTGACGATAGAGCCTGCTAGGGTGAGCCAAAAGCTGCTGAGGGTGAAGCCGATGAGAATGACGAGGGTGCCCGCGATCGCCACTACGCTAATCGGGGCTCGGGCCACCTTAATGGGATCAATAGAAGGCTGGTGCTGATACCTTTCGGGGGCTGCGCCTTGGGCTAGTCCATCTTCGCCTGCGGCCTTTGTTTGGCTGGGTGAGTTAGCTTGTGCCTGCGTTTGAGGGCTGCTGGCATAGGGCTGGGGCGAGTATGTAGGGAGGTCTCCATTGTCGGCCTGTGAGTCGGGATCGGGGTTGTAGTCAACGGTGAACGATTCGTTGTGGTTGAAGCGCTGGCTGGCTGGCTGACTGGCGGACTGACTGACGGGCTGCTGGGTAAGGTTTTGTGAATTGTTTAGGGTGGTTGGTGAGCTAGCTTTGTGGCCGTTGGTGGGCTGATTGGGGAAGGGCGATCGCTGGCCAGTGGCAGAAATATTGGTAGGCTGGCGAGGGGGAGAATTGCTTTGAAAGCTGTTTGAGGGGAAATCGCTCTCAAAGGCGTCGTCACTAGAGGTAGTCCAATCCTCAGGTGGTGACTTAGAAGGAGGTTGAGGGGAAGGAGGATTCGCCATGGATGCTCGCATTGCTTAGAAGCCAGTGTACCTGAAAGTTTCATCCCAAGAAGGGCATACCATCCTCTACTAAAATAGAGGTTAACGCCGTAGATTCAACGCCGCAGATATCGTTATTATGATCACCGTTTTACTTTTAATTGCAGCCATTGGCATTTTAGTCTGGGGTTTTTTGCAGGCCAAGCCTTTGGGCAAGCCTGGTATTTTAGCTTGGCTGCAAACGGTGGTGCTTATGGGGCCATGGCTGCTATTTTTTGGCTTTTCGGCGGCGGGCATCTATCTGAATTTAGCTGGAATTTTACTGCTGGTGGTCGCTTCGGCTGGCGCTTATATCTATTTGGGCAAAAGCCTTAGAGAGGCGGGGCAAGCCGAACTCGCTGAGGAGAAGGCTACTGCTTTTGTAAGCAAAGGGATTGGTAGCGAGGCCGTCAGTAATCCGGAAAGCGAAGCAGTAACGGCACCAGCTATTGAGACGTCAGGCATTGAGACATCGGCTATTGAGACATCAGATGCAGAGGGCGCTGAGCAGAGAAAGGACGATAGTTCTGAAGAAAAGCCAGAAGAGAAGCTGGAAAAAGAAGCTGAAAGTCTGCCGCCTATTCCAGCCGAAGATATGGCAATTATTGAAGGTATTTTTGGGATTGATACCTTTTTTAGAACGCAAACGGTGCCTTATCAAGAAGGGGCTATTTTCAAGGGAAATTTGCGCGGTAAGCCGGACGAGACGGCGCAAGCGCTGAGCCATAAGCTAACGGAAAAGCTGGGCGATCGCTACCGTTCTTTCCTCTTAGCAGACCCTGAAAACAAGCCAGTCGTCGTGGTTTTACCCAGTAGCAATGGGCCTTTACCGACCTCGACACAGCAAAAGATTTTAGCCGTGTTTTTGGTCGTAGCTACCCTGGCCACCTGCTTAGAAACATCGAGCGTTCTACAAAGCTTCGATGTCTTTCAATCCCCTCAGCGTCTGCCGGAGGCACTGCCGATTGCGTTGGGTTTGGCCGCCGTCTTAGCGACTCACGAGCTGGGCCACGGCGTTATGGCACGCAGGCTTAACGTAAAGCTGAGCTGGCCCTTTTTCTTACCCGCCTTGCAGCTAGGTTCTTTTGGGGGCATTACCCGGTTTGAATCTGTTTTGCCTAACCGCTCTGTGCTGTTTGATGTTTCCTTTGCGGGGCCAGCAGCGGGCGGAATTTTGTCCTTTGTATTTTTGTTTTTGGGGCTTGTGCTTTCCCACTCTGGTAGCTTATTTCAGCTGCCAGCAACGTTTTTTAAGGGCTCTATTTTGGTGGGCACGTTGGCTCGCGTGGTGCTAGGCAAAGATGTTTTGCAGGCCGATTTGGTCGATGTGCATCCGCTGATGGTAATGGGCTGGATGGGGCTGATTATCACCGCTATTAACGTCATGCCTGCTGGACAGTTAGACGGTGGGCGAGTCGTGCAGGCCATTTATGGGCGTAAAACGCTGGTAAAAGCGACGACGGTTACGATAGTGCTATTAGCGGTAGTGGGGCTGTTCAATCCTTTGGCGCTGTATTGGGCGGTGCTGATTGTGTTTTTGCAGCGGCAACCAGAGCGGCCCTGTACGGATGATCTTACCGAGCCAGATGATACCCGCGCGGCCCTAGCGCTGCTGTCGCTTTTTTTAATGCTGCTGGTGCTGCTGCCGCTGACTCCAAGCTTTGCTGGGCGGCTAGGGATTGGTTAGCAGGCTTTTGTATAGGAATCCCTACTACGGTGTGAAATTAAAAATTGTCAAAATAAAAAAAGAATAGTCATGTTTGAGAGGATTGTAGGAGATGAAACCGACCCTAAAAAGACGCTTTAAATCTGGAGGAGTCAGCCGTGCTTGGAAGGGTCGCGCTGGGAGGGTAGGTGCAATTGCCCTGTTAGGCGGCATGATGCTTCAAGGGGGAGGCGTTAGCGCCGATGAGCTAGCGCCGATGACGCTGACGGCAGGCGAGGCGATCGCACAGGGCACAACATCAGGCCGCGATAGTTTGACTCAGCTAGCCGCGCGCGATCGCCGTCGAAAAATTTGCTTAGGCTATGCCAACGCTGATCCTGACCACATTTTGATCCTGATTGACGATCAGCCGCGTTTGCAGGTAGCTGTTGACAGCAGCGGCGGCGATACGACCCTGCTGATTCAGGGGCCAAAAGGAATTGACTGTAATGATAATGCTCGCCGAGGCGATCGCGATGCTGCCGTTATTGACAGCGACTGGCCCGCTGGAAAGTATCGAATCTGGGTGGGCTCGTTTAGCCAGGGCGAGCAACTGAACTACACGCTGCGCATTTCTGAGCCGGACTCAGTCGATGTCAACCCGCTCTTCGTTCGACCGTCTCAGTAATCTATTCTTTCGACCGTCTCAGTAATCTATTCTAAGATCTATCTAAATATAAGATCTATCTAAGTAGTACGGCCTAAGTGATACAGCCCGAGCGGTAGGGCGAATATATCTCTAAAAGAGTAGTTTCTGAGCCTCTGGTGGGGTTGGAAGGCGCTTAATCAAGCGTTACTATAGCTATGGTTTTTGTGCAAGCTAATCGCACAGGCCAACGGCCTAACTTTATAGATTTTTCCTAACGCCTCCTGATCTTTCAAGGAAACTTTCCGTGTTCAAAGCCCTTATTAAAGACTTTCGCATCATTTTTGAGCGTGACCCAGCGGCGCGAAACTGGCTGGAAGTTGTCTTCTTATACCCAGGATTTCAGGCGCTGGTGCTGCATCGGTTCGCTCACTGGCTGTGGAATGTAGGCATTCCTTTTGTGCCCCGGCTAATTTCTCATATGGCCCGAGCGCTCACTGGCATCGAAATTCATCCTGGGGCGCAAATTGGCTGCAGCGTGTTGATTGATCATGGCATGGGCGTGGTGATTGGCGAAACGGCCATCATCGGAGACTCGGCGCTAATTTATCAGGGCGTCACGCTGGGCGGCACTGGCAAGGAAACGGGCAAGCGACATCCTACCTTAGGAACGGGCGTGATCGTCGGTGCAGGTGCAAAAGTGCTGGGCAATATTCAAATTGGCAATAACGTGCGCATCGGTGCAGGCTCGGTGGTGCTGCGCGAGGTGCCTTCGGACTGCACGGTGGTGGGTATTCCGGGGCGGATTGTGTATCGTTCGGGCGATCGCGTAGAGCCTTTAGACCATGCCAGACTGCCAGACTCTGAGGCGATGGCGATTCGGGCGCTGGTAGATCGAATCGACGCGCTGGAAAATGAGCTTTCTAGTCTTAAAGATCAGCGACTAGGCGAACTGGGCAGATCGGGCGTTGAAGCGGATCGGCTGGTGCCTGTCGGTGCAGGACGGGCGGATCAAACGGCCATGCTGATGAGAGCTTTACAGGCGGATAGCTGTGAGGCAGATCAGTGCTGCCGCCTTGAGGATCGCGCCATTCGAGAATTTCTAGGCGGAGCGGGAATATAGATGTCGGTCGCGCCTTTAAGCTGGTCAGAACTAGCGGATCTCACGGACTTTAGCGTTGATACCGTTAACGGGCCAACCAATGCCCAGGCTCGCTTGCGCCTGTTTGGTAGGGACGAGGCAGACGTGCGGGTGACGCTGTATCGGGATAATCATGCCTGGTGCCCTTACTGCCAAAAAGTGTGGCTGTGGCTAGAGGAAAAGCAGATTCCCTACCGCATCGAAAAGGTCACGATGTTTTGCTACGGCACCAAAGAAACGTGGTATACCCGCAAGGTGCCTTCGGGAATGCTGCCTGCCCTTGAGCTAGATGGCCGGATGATTACCGAAAGCGACGACATTTTAATGGCGCTGGAAAACGCCTTTGGCTCGCTTGGCCCTGGGATGCAATATGCGGCTGTGCTACCGCTGCGCCAGCTAGAGCGCCTGTTGTTTAGAGCGTGGTGCGGTTGGCTGTGTCAGCCTGCTGGGTGGTTTGGCCAAGAGCCGCAGCGTCAGGCTCAGTTTGTCGGCGTGGTTACTAAGGTAGAAGCAGCGTTAGGGCAGACTGCTGGCCCGTACTTTTTAGCGGACTTTAGCACGGCTGACGTTATTTTTACGCCCTATGTAGAGCGAATGAACGCTAGCCTGTACTACTACAAAGGCTACTCGCTGCGAGAAGAGAATCCTCGCCTGTCAGCCTGGTTTGATGCGATGGAGAGCCGCCTGACCTATCGGGGCACTCAGAGCGATTTTCATACCCATGTTCACGATTTGCCGCCGCAGATGGGCGGCTGCTATGCCAACGACGCGCCGCAAACGCTGCTCAATCAGCGCAGAGTAGACAGCGGCCCTTGGGATGGTTTGCCCGATGCCACTTACCCTGAGCCTGAGAGTGCCAAGGCAGAGGCGCTGCAGCGGGTGATTAAGCATTGGCAAAATATCGTTCGCGTGAATCCGACTGAGGACACTATTTTTGATGAGGCGCTGCGCTGCGGGCTCACTCATATGATGACGGGGCAGATCTGCGCGCCGCCGATGGGGAGTGATGCAGGGCTGCGGTATTTGCGCGATCGCATCAGCGTCCCTAGAGATATGTCCCTCTATGCTGCAAGAGAACTGCGCTCAGCGTTAGAAAATACGGCTGCTTTGGTAGGCGATCGCCAAGGCCCACCGATTTCGCCTCAGCACCGCCGCGATCAAAACCCAGTAGAATTTGCCGTTGGCTAATTTAGAATTGGCCCCTAGAACTGGCCATTAAGGGCTGCGACACAGCGATCGCATATTGCCGGATGCTCTTTGGACTTGCCCACATAGGTCGAGTAGTTCCAGCAGCGATCGCACTTTTCCCCATCTGCATCGAGCGCCGCAATCGTGACCCCGTTTGTTTGGCCGCTGTACTTAGCGTCCTGTAGATCGCTTGCATCTTTAATCAGTTCCACCTGAGAAACTAGGAATAAATAGCGTAGCTCATCGACCTGATTAGATCCGGTAGCAATACTCTCAGCCGGGTTCATTGCCGCTAGCGTTGAGCGCAAGTCCTCGTCTGCTACCAGCAGCTTAAGCTTTGCCTGCAAAGAAGATCCAATAGCTTTATCAGAACGAGCCTGCTCTAGCACGGTATTGGCTTCATCTCGTAGCGTTCGGAGCTGATTCCACTTGTCCGTTAGCTCAGGCTTTTTCCACTGTTCACTCAAGCTCACCCAGCCCGATTCAAAGACGGATTCGGTTGAAGTAGGATAGGGCAAAAACTGCCAGATGTCTTCGGCCATGTGAATCAGGACAGGCGCGATCGCTTTGGCTAGGTTTTCGATGGCGATCGCCAGCACCGTCTGACAGCTCCGCCGCCGAGCTGACTCTGCCGCGCTAATGTACAGCCGATCCTTCGCAATGTCCAGGTAAAAGTTTGATAAGTCTACTACGCAAAAGTTCTGCACCGTCTGGAAAAACTGAAAGAACTGATACGACTCAAATGCCTCCGTTACTTCAGCAAACACTTCCGTCATCCGATGCAGCATGTAGCGATCTAGCTCAGGCAGCTCATCATAAGGCACCGCATCTGTCGCCGGATCAAAATCATGCAGGTTTCCTAACAAAAACCGCGCCGTATTGCGAATTTTGCGATACACATCCGACATCTGCTTTACATTGCGCATCCCTAGCCGCATATCGCCCGAGTAGTCTACCGAAGACACCCACAACCGCAGCACATCTGCGCCATAAGGCGGCTCCTGCTTCTGGTTATTGCCGCCTTCAATAATCACCTTAGGATCAACGCCATTGCCTAGCGACTTGCTCATTTTGCGCCCGTTTTCATCAAGCACATAGCCATGCGTCAGCACCTGTCGATAAGGCGCATGGCCGTGAGTCGCCACGCTCGTCAGCAGGCTTGACTGAAACCAGCCGCGATGCTGATCCGAGCCCTCTAGATATATTTCAGCCGGATACTCTAACGCCGCTCGCTGCTGAAGCACGCCCGCCCAAGAAGACCCTGAGTCAAACCACACGTCCATCGTGTCGGTGCCTTTCGCATAGGTCTTTCCATCGCTGCGATACGGCTCAGGCAGCAGCTCATTCACGCTCATCTCCCACCAAGCATCCGATCCTTTCTGGGCCACAATTGCCTGCACATGAGCAATCGTTTCCTGCGTCATCAACGGCTCGCCCGCCTCATCATAAAACACAGGAATCGGCACTCCCCAGCTCCTTTGCCGCGAAATGCACCAGTCAGATCGCTCAGACACCATCGCCGTAATCCGGGTTTTCCCCTGCGCGGGAATCCACGTCACTTCATCAATCGCCTTGAGCGCATCACCCACAAATCCTTTCACCGAGGCAAACCACTGCTTAGTTGCCCGATAAATCACCGGCTTTTTCGTGCGCCAGTCATAAGGATATTTGTGCGCATAGGGCTCATGCTTAAGCAAATACTTTTCTTCACCCAGCGCCTCAATAATCGCGTCATTCGCCGTCTTCAGCACGTTTAGCCCTTCAAAAGAGCCCGCCTCAGCCGTAAAATTACCCCGCGCATCAACCGGACATAAAATTGGCAGGTTCTCTCTTTTGCCTACCAAAAAGTCTTCTTGACCATGGCCAGGAGCCGTGTGCACCAGTCCCGTTCCTGACTCGGTGGTTACGTAGTCACCCCCAATCACAATCGGGCTCACCCGATCAAAGGCACTTTCTTTGTTCGCCAGCGGATGGCGATAGGTAGAACCTGCCAAAGCCTCCCCGGTTAGCTCAGCAACCACGCTCAAGCCTGTGCCAAACGTCTCAGAAAGCTTGCTAGCCAGATCTTTCGCTACCATTAAATACTTAAAAGGCTCGCCCGAGGCACTTTCTACCACGGCATAGTTCAGCTCAGGATTGACCGACACGGCTACGTTTGCTGGAATTGTCCAGGGTGTCGTCGTCCAAATCGCAACGCCTAGATTATCTATATAAGGTGCTAGCGTTTCCTTGGCTGCATCTGCCGCTTCTACCATTGGAAAGGCAATATAGATGCTTGGTGAAACATGGTCGTCAGGATATTCCAGCTCAGCTTCAGCCAGCGCGGTTTGCGAAGAAGGGCTCCAGTGAACGCTTCTGAGCCCTCGATAAATTTGGCCGTTCTCTACCATTTGGCCAAACACGCCTAGCTGCGCCGCCTCATACTCAGGCTGAAGCGTTAAATAAGGATGCGCCCAGTCGCCCCAAACGCCGTAGCGTTGAAAGCCCGCGCTCTGCTTTTCTACGGTCTCTAGGGCAAATTCTTTGGCTCTTTGCCGTAGCGAAAGCGGCGTTAGCTCACGACGCACCGAAGACTTTAGCTTTTGCAGTACCTTCAGCTCAATCGGTAGGCCGTGGCAGTCCCAACCTGGCACATAGCGAACCTTTCGCCCCTGCAAAGTCTGATATTTGTTGATAATATCCTTGAGAATTTTGTTGAGCGCATGACCCATGTGTAGGTCGCCATTGGCGTAGGGTGGCCCATCGTGAAGGATGAAGGGCGCGCCGGGATTCTCGTTGGCTAGCTTTTCGTAGAGTCCTTTTTCTTGCCAGTAAGCCTGCAGTTCTGGCTCGCGCTTAACGGCGTTTGCTCGCATACTGAAATCGGTTTGGGGCAGTAAAACGGTTTCTTTGTAGCGGTTGGATTCACTCACGGTTGTCACTGCCCTTTGTTTGGGGCTACTAAATATCACTAAAAATATTAGGAAGGGCGTTGGTTAGGCTATTTTGCCTTGAAGTTCGATTTGCTTCAAGTCAATCGTCCCAGTTGCTTTCTTCCAAGTTCTCTGCTGGTCTTTCTTCCAGGCTTCTTTTCTCAATTGATGCAACGGGTTTTTGATCGACTTTAATTGAGGGCTCTCGACGTGGAATCTCAATTATTGGTTTAGATGGCTTTGGTGTCGTCAATGAGGTCACTACGTCTTTTAGCCAGCCGATCAAAATCAAAGGCATTGATAGCAAGCTAGGTTTTGGCTTAGCAGAAGATACCTTTTTAGGCATTTCCTCAGCAGGCCGAATCTTTTGAGGCTCGGGTTCTGGCTGAAGCGGCTCTGTTACAAAAATATCGTCGCCCCAATCTTCATCCGCCTCTAATACCTCAGTGTCTAAGTCATCAGATTTTGAAGATTCTGCTTGCGGCGCGGCGGGTTGGGCTGCGATCGCAGGTTCAACTGTCTCCTCATTCAGCGCTTCTGGCTCTTGATCGTCTGGCTCTTGATCGTCTGGCTCGTAAATTGCTGTATCTGGGCTTTCTACCGATAGAACTTCAGCTTCAGCAGAAGGCGGCGTAGTGTGGCTGAGTTCAGTATTTTCAGAAAGTGCTAGCGGTGGGGAATCTGAAGGGGGATCTGAGAGGGGCGATCGCAAAACCTCATCTGCAATACCGTCTTCTACAAATTCATAGTCATAAACGGGCCGACGACGGGGATCAAGCCTTTCTGACGAGAATTCGCTTAGGGTGCGTTTTTCGAGCCTGAGGGGTACGGGTTCGGGCGGGGCGATTCTGAGCTGATTGAGCTTGTTTTTAGCCCAGCCGCCCACGACTTCGGGCGTGATAACAACGGGCGTTTGTTGATATACGGGCGTTTTTTCGCGGCGTATGCTCAGGGTTTGCCAGCCTAAGCCTATAAGCAAAATGACGACTATTAGCTGACTGAGTAAGATAATGGCTGTCATTTGGCCTGCGCAAAACCATAGAATGGCAGCGTAAAGCAGGCCGAGCCCGCTCCATAGGGGATCGAAGCGGCGATGCACTTCTGGATAAAAGAAGGCGGCTATATAAAAGGAGAGACTACTGAGGCCGAGTAATACAGATAGGGCGTCGGCCAGTAGAGTATTTGCGAGCATTCGCCAACCGATTGGGGCATAAGAATTATTACCTCCATTGTCCCGTAGGGTGAGCAAATTGCCTACCCTTATTGACTACATGACGCTACATGGCACCAGATTTTTTGGTGAATAGCACCGAGACGGTTTTGATGATTAACTGAATGTCGTACAGCAGGCTCCACTTTTGCTGATACTGCAGGTCTAACCGTACGACTTGCTCAAAGGAGGTCACGGTAGAACGCCCATTAACCTGCCATTCGCCCGTCATGCCCGGTTTTACATTCAGCCGCTGCCATTCAGATACTTCGTACTGCACGATTTCGTCAGGCGTCGGCGGTCGGGTGCCGACCAAGCTCATATCGCCTTTCAGCACATTCCAGAACTGGGGAAATTCGTCTAAGCTCGTGCGCCGCAAAAAGCGCCCTGTTCGAGTGATGCGCGGATCGTTGTCGTTCTTAAATAGTGGGCCTTCTACCTTGTTGGCGACTTCCTGCTTACGCGCTTCGGCGTCGGTCACCATAGAGCGAAACTTCCAAATTTTGAAGGGTTTGCCCAGCCAGGAGCAGCGAGTTTGGGCAAAGAAAATGGGGCCACCGTCTTCGAGTTTGATGGCGATTGCCACCCCCACAAACACCACCGCCGTCAGCCCCAATCCCACTAACGCCCCGCTAACGTCTAAAAGTCGCTTTGCCTTAGACCGAACTGACGGATGCGACTGAGGCAAATTCTCTAGCGCCACCGCCTGACTAGAAGCCTCTACTCTCGTCGGCTCAATATGAAAAACCTTGTCCAGCTCAGTCAACGAGAGCGCCATCATCACCTGTGAGGGCACATTAATCATTTGCAGCTTAGCCCCTTTCGACTCACAAAGCCGATGGCAAATCACCAGCGCTCCCAGGCCGCTGCTGTCAATAAACATCGTGTTTGCAAAGTCTAGCGTGACTTCTTTGAGCCCTGGGTGCTGCGCAAAGGCCGCTTGACAAGTTTGCTTAAAAGCAACTGCCTCGACCACCGTAAACGACTTAGTAAGCTGAATCGTACCCATCGATTCTAAAACGGCAGCTTTAAAGCGGGCCTTGCTGAATGTTGGTGCTAGCGCTGAAGCTGTAGAACTATGATGGCGGCTGGTCATGACAAAAAATCGCTAAAACGGCTTCTAGCAGTTCAGCTCTTCGCCGCCTAGTGACCCTAGCTTTCCCAAAGTGCCTGCTCTCTCACGGAACTATAGGCTCGGCTTTGGATCAGGCATTTTATTGGCACACTATATCAAGTCGTTGGCAGAGAAGGCTTTTGCTAAATTTTGGGATAAAACGGCAGAGCACTTTACGTCTTTAGAGATGAAACTACCTCTGTATGGGCTCACTGTATCTTGCTGTGCCAAGAGATTAGCTAAGGCGGCTGATCTCTTGTTAGAACTCACATCAAATAAGGCTGATTGATTCTTTTTAGTCAAAGCTATTGACAAACACTCAGACATAATATCTAGTAAACAGCCCATTGTTTTCAGCAAAGCGATCGCTGTAGGCCGATGCCTCAGGCACTTGCTCAGAATTGATAGATACCAGCAGTGTAGTGATACATTGCAAGAATACTTGATGCTCAACGCTGCCTCTAGATCAGTTAATTGACTGCTTTATTGGTTTTTGTCATGCCAAAAGATACCCAGTCCTTTTTGCTTTCTGACTCGGCCCTGCGAGCCGCTAGCTATTCTACCTACGAAAATTTTCAGCCTCAGCTCTCCCTTGGCCCTAGCGAGCTTCAGGGCTGGAAGCAGCGGATTATTCGCTTTCAAACGAAGCTTCAGGCCGCGTTGCCAACTCAGCAGGGCAGTCTTTTTGAGGATCTTTTAGAGAGTGCGATCGCAGCAGCGCCAATTCATTTAACGATTGATCCCTTTGCTTTGCGCCGTCAAAATACTGAGTTCTGGCGCTGGCAGTTTGATGATGTTGGGGCTGCTGCGATGTATTTTGTGATTGATTATGCCGAGCAGCAAACCGGAGAAAATGCGCCGCTGCTGCTATACGTGGGTGAAACGGTGAAGTCTAATCAGCGTTGGAAAGGGGTGCATGACTGCAAGCGGTATTTGACGAACTATCGCCAGTCTCATTTTGAAAATGGCCTAGAAAGCGAGCTAGGCATTGCCTTTTGGCCTCATGCCTCAGATGATCGCAGCCTTCGGCAAAAGCTAGAGTCTGACCTGATATATCGATGGCGATCGCCCTTCAATAAAGAAAACTGGCGCTTTTGGAACACTCCTTTTGTGGGCAGCGCCTAATGAAATGCTAGGAGATGATCTCTGCAAGCTCCATCCAGCGCTCGGTGGCGGTGTCGATTTCGGTGGCGATCGCCGCAATTTCTTCAGTCAGCTTTTGCAGCGCCTCATAGTCACTGGGCGGCTCAGGATAAAGATTTTTTTCTAGCTTGGCTTTTTTCGCCTCTAGCTTAGGAATTTTGCCCTCTAACGCTTCATATTCTCTCTTTTCTTTATTAGAGAACTTTTTAGCGGGCGAGTTAGCGGCAAGCTTGGCCGCAGGCTTACTGTCTTCGGCTGTGACCTGAGAATTAGCCTGAGAGGTGACCTGAGAATTAGCCTGAGAAGACTTTTGCGAGGCTTTTTCTTTGGAGTCTTCTTTTTTCTTCGTGTCTAAATAAACCGAATAGCTGCCGGGATAGCGGCGCACGTTGCCACCGGGCTCTAGGGCAAAGATGTTCTGCACCGTGCGGTCTAAAAAGTAGCGATCATGAGAGACCGTAATCACGCAGCCGTTAAAGCTCTCTAAATAGTCTTCTAAAACGGTGAGCGTTTGCACGTCGAGGTCGTTGGTGGGCTCGTCGAGAATTAGCACATTGGGCGCGCCTAGCAGCACACGAAGCAAAAACAGTCGGCGCTTTTCACCGCCTGAGAGCTTGTGAATGGGCGTATACTGCTGATTGCTCGTAAACAAAAAGCGCTCTAGCATTTGTGAAACGCTGATTTGGCTGCCGTCGGCGGTGGTGACAAAGGCACCTTCCTCTTTGAGGTAGTCCATCACCCGCAGATTTTCATTCAGCGCTTCTAGCAGTTCTTCTGAGTGCTGGTTAAAGTAGCCAATGTGAATCGTTGCGCCAATGTCTACCGTGCCGCAATCGGGTTCTAGCCGCCCGGTGATGATGTCCATTAGGGTCGATTTGCCTGCGCCGTTGGCTCCAATGATGCCGATGCGATCGCTCGCGGTAAACTCATAGGTAAAGTCTTTAATCAGCGATCGCCCGTCATAGGCTTTGCTCACGCCCTCTACCTCAATCACCTTTTTGCCGATTCGCCGCCCAATCGTATCGATTTCAACTTTGCCCTGAGCCTCCTTAAAGGTCTTATCCTTCATCTCCTCAATGCGGCCAATCCGCGCGTTTTGCTTCGTGCTTCGCGCCTTTGGCCCCTGCCGCAGCCAAGCTAGCTCCCGCCGCAGCATCCCTTTAAACTTTTGCTGAGAGCTAGCCGATGACGCCTCTTGGTCAGCCTTTTTCTCTAGGTAGTAGGCGTAATTGCCCGAGTAGGTATAGAGATCGGCTCGATCAATTTCAAGAATGCGGTTGGTGACCTCATCTAAAAAGTAGCGGTCGTGCGTGATCAGCACCAGCGCGCCGCGAAACTGAGCCAGATAGGTTTGCAGCCACTCTACCGACTCTGCATCTAAATGGTTGGTAGGCTCATCCATCAGCAGCAAATCAGGATCGCTCATCAGCGCCGTCGCCAGGGCAATTCGCTTGCGGTATCCACCTGAAAGATCGCCCACCCGCGCTTCAAAATCTTCAATGCCCAGCTTGGTCAAAATAATCTTGGCGTTGGTCTCTACATCCCATGCGCCTTCGGTTTCCATCTGCTCGCCGACTACGGCCAAGCGGTTCATCAGCTTGTCCATCTCATCGCCTGAAGCATGAGACATTTTGTGCATCAGGTCTTCATATTCGCGCACGAGCTGCATCTGCGGGCCGCAGTCGGCAAAGACCTGATCTAGCACGGTGAGATCTTCGTTAAGATCAGGCGCTTGGGGTAAATAGACCAGCCGCGCACCCGACTTTGTAAGCCGCTGGCCGCTGTCAATCGGCTCCATGCCGCCCATCATTTTGAGCAGTGTGGACTTGCCCGAGCCGTTAACGCCAATTACGCCGACCTTATCATCGGGCTCAATGCTAAAAGAGCCGTCTTTGAGCACTTCTTTAATGCCAAAGTCTTTATTGACCGATTGAAACGTAATCAGGCTCATAGGGGCGGTAGCAAGGATGAGGAATAGCGATCGCTCTCTCTATCGTAATTGCAAAAGGCTAAGGATGTGGGGGTGGGGATGCCGATCACTCGTGAAAGCGCCTGCCTAAGCGCCTCAAGATACCTACTGAAACACACAAACCCAAAAATTTATCAGATAAAATGCGTGGCCGTTTCCCCCCTAAGTGGTATAAATGTAAAGACTTTTAAACGACTTCCGTTACAAAGGTGGCCTGCCATAGCGGAGGAGCCGTAGCGGAGAGAGTATCACTCGATTTCTTACGGAGTATTGACTTTTGACTGCCACGATAAAAAGGTCTGTTGCTGCTACACCTTCGCCGACTAAGGCACCCTTGCAGCTCAAAGAAATTATAAGAAGCATTCCTAAAGCTTATTTTGAAAAAGACACCGTTAAAGCATGGAAGCATGTTGCCATTAGCCTAACGGCGGTGGCCATTGGCTACTGCGCGATTATTTTTTTGCCTTCGTTTTTGCTTCCCTTCTCTTGGTTTTTTACCGGCACTGCCCTCACGGGATTTTTTGTAATTGGCCATGATGCTGGCCACCGCTCTTTTGCCAAACGCCGCTGGGTGAATGATGTTGTCGGCCACATTGCTTTTTTGCCGCTGCTGTATCCCTTCCATCCCTGGCGCATTCTGCACGATCACCATCACCTGCACACCAATAAAATCGAAGAAGACAACGCCTGGTATCCCTGGTATGCTGACGAGTTTGAGCAGGCTCATCCGGCAATGAAGGCGCTGTACAAGGGGGCTCGCGGCTATTTTTGGTGGCTGGGCTCGATTGGTCATTGGGCCGCGCTGCACTTTGATTTGCGGAATTTTAAGTCACGCGATCGCGCCAAAGCCACCCTTTCTATCGTCGTAGTGGTGGGCTTCGCTGCCGTCTTTTTCCCCTTGCTCTTGGCGACCACAGGCGTCTGGGGCGTGGTCAAGTTCTGGCTCATCCCCTGGATGGTCTATCACTTTTGGATGAGCACCTTCACCATCGTTCACCACACCATTCCAGAAATTTCCTTCCAGCCTGCGGCCACCTGGAATGCTGGCGACGCGCAGCTAGCAGGTACGGTGCACTGCACTTATCCCCGCTGGATCGAATTTTTGTGCCACGACATCAACGTCCATGTGCCACACCATATTTCTACTGGCATTCCTTCGTATCACTTACGCGGGGTTCACGCCAACCTGAAAGAGAACTGGGGCGAGCATATAATCGAGCGTCAGTTTAACTGGGCGCTGATGAAGTCGATTGCGACCGAGTGCCATCTATACCACCCAGAGAAGTCCTATCAGTCCTTCCGTGAGGCAGGCTTTTAAGCCGCTCATAACCGTGTAACCGAAGGGGTAGCTCACCACTACCCCTTTTTGCGTTTAAAAAGAGAGTGGCAGAAGGCCGACGCTCCTTTAGTTCACAATGGCCGTGCCATCTTTTACAAGGTTGTTGGTTCAAAGCCGACACTAGCGTTGAGCGTCGAATCAAGCTGTTGCTTTGCTGACTATTTACTAGGCGCAAGCGCAGGAATCAAAACGGCATCAATGGCTTGAATGGTGCCATTGCTCGCAGCGATGTCCGTTTTCCCAGTCTGTAGCTGTGGGTCGCCAAAATTGGGCGATTGGTCAACGAGGTTGCCGTCTTTAGGCGTGATGGTGGCCCCTTCTAGCAAGGTGTTGATGGTAGAGGCGGCTCGAATTTGGGCGGCTGTTTTGGCCCCTGGGGAAACGTGGTATTTTAGTCCGGTTTGGAGGAGGGCGATCGCATCTGCATTAGAGCCATAGACTGCTCTCCTTTGAAATTGATCTACTATCTGAAGGTTGTTAATAACGTTCTCGTATGCGCCTGCTTCTAGGCGAGTCGTATCCCGCTCAGTCGCCGTACTGCCGTTTTGAGTAAACTTGATGATGGCCGCATCAGTTGGGGCAAATAGCGTTAGGTCTGCATTAGGATCTGCTAAGACATCGGTAAGTTCAGCAACTTGTACCAATTTCAGCAAAATGTCGAAGTCTTGGCCGTTGTCATCAAACTCGCCGCTTTGAGCGATAATGTCCATGATGGTCGCGGGTTCGCCTGCCTGAGGGAGCGGCTTTGGATAAATGGGATATGCGCTCCCAAAGCTGAATGGAAAAAGCACGCGATCAATCCCATGAATAATTCCATTGGCGGCCTGAATATCGGTTAAACCTTCCTGTAGCTTTGGATTGATCAAGCCAGATGCAGAATCGAGCAGGCTACCATCGTAATAGGTGACATAAAACCCATTCGATTCGGGATACATTAGCGGATCTATTGTTCTTCTTTTGTCTGTTGATCTAGGCAGTTCCGCCGCATCCCTTGCGCCTATAGATATGTGATACAGCAGTAAATCCCGCAGCTTGTAAACTTCAGGATTGGAGCCGCCATTTTCTACGTCGATTCGATTCAGCTTAGCAAACTCTTTATTGATAATGTCAATGACGGCTGCTTCGTCGTTGCCGCCGTAGCCAAAGTAGCGAGAGAGCTTAAGGAATGCGGCATCGGTGGGCGCAAATACCAAAAAATCATCGGTTTCTGAAAGTATAATATCAGTCTGATTGAATGCGTTTAGCAGAATGTCGAAGTCTTGGCCGTTGTCGTCATATTCTCCGCCGCTCTGAGTGAGAATTTCTGCGATAGTCGGGTCAGCATCAGCGGGTAGGCCAAATGCTGGAATGCTGAATTGAGCTGCTGACGGCGCATTGAAAGCAAACACGCTAGCAATACCTGTAAACAGCAGCAGAGCGAGCAGGGAGAGCCTGCGGGCGGTGCTTGTGGAGAATGAAGATTTCATGTTTTGAGTTTCTGAGATAATTGGGCTTGGAGCGGTAGGGAAAATCCAGCATCGTCACGTTCAAGCTCGAATGCTGCTGGCAAATAGGTATACGAAGAAAGCTTGTAGGCGATCGCGAAGCCCTTCCGTAGGAAGATCGCCCAAATATTTCTTTAGCCTGATGAACAATTAAAATCTAATCAAAGAACGTGGCGTTAGAAGTGTCTTCACGCAGCCTTTGATCGAGTTCTGGACGCTGCCCTATTTCTACGACAATCGTACCGTTGTCATCAAATCCATAGATAGGCTCGCACGCTAACCCCGAGCTTTCCAAGATCGGTCTTACCAAATCGCGAGTTGCCTGCTTTTGCTCCTCTGTTAGGATAGTTTTCACCTTTGCGTTGTACTCTCGGTATCCATCAGCAACTCGCTTTGCCTGCTCTGGAGAGAAAACTAACGTTATTTGCTGCCCAAACGTTGCGTACTGACCATATTTCTCGTTGAGCATCTTTACCTGCTCGCGCCTATTGGCAACATCTGGAGAATTGACAGCCTCATCCATAGCTGTTTTTATCTCAGGCGGAATTTCTACGGCTACACCATTCACTTCGTTCGCGATATACGCAAAAGGCGCATCAAGTTCTACAGAAAATGTATTCACCTCTGCTGTTACAGCCTCTTGATTTGCAATTGCCACCGCTGAGGCTTGCACAATGGCTCTACGTTGCTCCTCAGATAAATCCGCTGGTAGGATGTCCGCCCAGTCAGGATCGTCAAAAGATAAACTCGTCGGGAAGAAGTACGAATAGTTAGGATCTTCAAAGTAGGCATCTAGACAAGAAGCATCAGCTTGAGCGGATTCAGCCGTCTGAGCTTGAGCGGTTCTCTGTACGCCTGTGCTAAGGGTGGTACAGAGTAAAACGAGTAATCCGACTGTGCTGGTTGCTTTCAGCAAAAACTTATGTTTCATGAAATTAGTCTCCTAAAAGGTAATGGGCTAGCTAACAGACGCGCCAAGCTAATGCTCAGCCGTTGAATAGGATACGAAGCTCAGAGCAGATCGGATTGAATTTTGTTTGTTGTCTGAATATATAGCAGCAGAACCGTTGCTATATATGGATAAAACCTAAAGGATAGGTTGAGTGATTCAGCGCCCGCTACGAAAAAAGAAAAGCCGCTTTTGTTAGGACGAGCTGTTGCAGAATTATCGTTTTAGGAAAAAAATGACCTGTTTAAATCCAGTTGATAAGTCAGTTCGTAGACTCCATAGACCCACGCCTAAAGACTATTTCAATTTAATTACCTTTGGAGACTATTCATATGAAACTCAGCGCTTTTACAGCAGGAATCGGCTTGATTGGAGCGATCGCCTGTCTCCCTGCTATCAAAATGGCAAACGCCCAAACCACACCCACCGAGCCAGATGCAGAACCCGCCGTTTATGTGCAGACTGAAAGAGAACAGGCTTGCGATCGCGTTTGGAATGAGCTAGCAGATTTTTCCCCTGACGGCAGCAGCTCCGGCTTTGACGATTTTAAGGGGATAACATTTTCAGCAGAGCAGCAGGCTGCCTATGATGAGTTTGTTGTTCAAAAAGATGCTAAATACGCGGAGATGGATAAAAGAGTAGAAAGGGTAGAAAATCTCGATGGGTACTTAGGCTTTATGAGCCCGAATGGTGAGATGCCGCCAGAAGTAGAAGCCTTTGTGCAAAATGCGCTAAACACTTCACAGTCTGGCCAATGGCGAGAATGGAACCAAAAGCTGGCTGAGCTAGGATACGAACAGTATGGGGAGTTCACAGGCGAGACAACTCTCCTCTACACGCCAGCGCTAGATCGCGAGTCGGATCAAATCAGCCAAGAATTTTACGATCAGGTGCTCTCGATTATGACGCCCGAGCAGCTTCCCCAAGCCCGCGAGAACTTCGCCAAGCGGCTTCGGATCAATGAGGTGTGCGATCGCAGAGGGCCCATTGACGTGAGCGGCGTCGCCCCCGGCACTCCCCTACCTCAATAGGTTTTTAGTAGGTTTTTAGAAACATCGCGAACCGTCTCACCCGTTCGAGAGAAAATAAAGAGCCAGCCAGCGGAAATTTTGACCCTGATGGCTTCCATTTTCTCTCGCTCCGGCTAAACTATGTTGTTTGTGTTTGCGCTCTGTTTTTATTTAAGTTGACTCAAGTTTATGGATTTGATGCCTTCAGATCGGCCTGTCGTCGGCGAGCAATCGACAGACGCAGACGTTTTTTTAGCGATTCAGGCCCAGCAGGTTAGCGCTTTAGATCTGCTGTATGAGCGCTATGGCAGGCTAGTTTACAGCACGGCCCTGCGGATGCTAAAAAACGCCGAAGAAGCCGAAGAGGTCACGCAAGAAACATTTCTTCGTCTTTGGCAGCGCAGCGAGATTTATCAGCCTCATAAGGGGTCACTCAGCGGATTTTTGATGCTGCTGGCCAGATCTCGGGCGCTCGATCTGTTGCGATCGCGCCAAGCCGCCTGTCGAAAGCTTCAGCGCATCCAAACGACCGCCGCCTGCGTATTAAACTATAACCCCCCGCTAGAATTTGTTACCGTAAAAGAACGCACTGATCTGGTTCGCCAAGCCCTCAAGCACCTTTCACCCGCCGAAAAACAGCTACTAGAAAGCGCCTACTATGAAGGACTCAGCCAGTCGGAAATTGCTCAGCGTGACGGCATTCCATTAGGTACCGTCAAATCGCGATCGCGTCAGGCACTCAAGAAGCTCCGCGCCGCGCTCAAGCATCCCCTCTAGTTCTTTGTATTCCTGACTCAATCGATATGACTCGACCCACCAACGATCCAAACCCAACAGACCTGATCGCAGGCTATGTTCTCGACGATCTGAGTCCTGAGGAAGCCACTTATCTACGTCAGGCGCTAGCCGAAGATCCCACCCGTGCCGAAGAACTCAGATCATTTGAAGAAGCCTTCTCTCTTCTCTCTTACGATTTGCCCATGGTAGAACCCTCGGCCCAGCTTAAAGCCAAAATTCTCAGCGCGGCCAGCCGTCAAGCTGCCGCAAGTCGCCAAACGACAGAGGCCGCATCCTCACCGCAGCTCTCAAATGAGGTACCTCTAGCGCCCCGTCGCCAGCGCCAATGGAGGCGTTGGGTCCCTGCTATTAGTACGAGCATTGCCGCTGTAGCAGTTGCCGCCCTCGGCTTAAACCAAATGCAGCTAGGCCAGCAGTCTGGGCAAACGGTAGCCCTTCAGCAGCAGCTCGAAGCCACGAACGCAGAACTCGCGCGTTTGCGCACTGATCTACAGACCAGTCAAGCAACCGTCGCACAGCTCAGCAATCCAAATACTCAGGTGCAGGCTTTAATCGGCAGCGCTCCCAACCCGGCCAACAGTCGGCTGCCAACCGCTCGCCTATTAGTACAACCGGGTGCGGCTGAAGTCACGCTGGTCGCTCATGACCTGCCCAAACTATCGCAAGATCAGGTTTATCGCCTCTGGTCAGTCGCCGACGCCTCAGCCCCACCAACATACTGCGGCCAGTTTCGTCAAAACGCCGAAGGCACCGCGCGGTGGGCCACGCCAGCACCTATTTGCACGACGCAACCCTCAAAGTTTGTGATAACGCTAGACGCACCCGAAGATCCCATCACTTCAGCAGGCCCCTTGGTCATGCAAAGCGCAATCTGAATGGTGTCGTTCATCTAAAACTATGATTTGTCCCTGTATTAGCGGGCTAAACCGCTTCGCCAAAAGAAAAAACATCTAGGGAAACCGACCTTACGGGCCGCTGCTGCCCATGAAGCATTGCCCGCACTTGCTCAGTTGTTTCCCGACTGAACGTTTCTTCGCCACAGCGATCGCACACTGTAGCCGGAATGCTTTCAACCAAATGAAACTTTCCATCAATGTCAAACACTTCGCTGACGTGCTCAACATGTGATTGGCCTGACCCACAAATATGACACTCAAACATCTTAATTTCTCCGTCTGAACTCGATCCACTGGCTGCTATCTGGTTCATACAGTGTAATGATTTTTATCCTATTACCTTCTGCCCTTGAAACTTGCAGGTGTATCGCTCGACTGCTTAGAGT
>JBARVS010000043.1:0-24388 GCA_049646385.1 Phormidesmis sp.
TGACAAATACGCGCGATCGCCCTAGCGCCCGCAGCGGATCGCGATGCTGCAAATGCCCCATCTCATGCGCCAGCACAAACGCCAGCTCATTCTCACTTTTCACCGCCGCCAGCAGCCCATCGGTTACAAACAAATAGCTGCCCGCCGTGACCATGGCATTTTCCTCATTCGTCTCTAGTATTCTCACCTTCAGCGGCGGATACTGAGCCTTGCCTGATGTTGTTTTGTTCGTTTTGTTAGCATCGGCCTCTATCTCGGCTAGCAGCTCCTCCAGGTAGCTAACGCGGCTGTCATCTTCAGCAGTTTTTGCGGGCAAAGCGGTCGTAAGGGCCGCGCCGATTTTCTCTTCTGTTTTGGGGCCAACGCGCGTGGCTAGCTGACCCGCCGCAATGCCCAGCCCGCCGTAAATAAGGCCGCTGACCACAGCCACCGTCGCAAACAAATTCGCCAAATCCACCAGCGGATGAACAGGCGTAACGTTGACCTCTTCAACAATCTCTTTCGGAACGTATTTAGTCACGTTTTTTTTAGCTCGCCGCTAGCGAATGGCCGTGCAGTAGGCCATCACTTCTACGCACCCGCTTTGTTGGTTCGACTGGCCAGAAATGTTAGCGGTTTCAAACCGGACGTTAACCACTTGAGACGCGCCCCAGGCGATCGCCTCTTCCTTCATCCGCAGCAGCGCCTCACGCCGAGCCCGATCTAGCAGGCTTTCATAGCCCAACATGCGCCCGCCTACTAAGTTTCGCAGCCCCGCCGAAAAAGTCTTGAAATAGTCATTGGCCACCACCACGCTACCGACAAACATTTGAGCTTCATGGGCGTAGGGCAAATCCTGCTTCGCTCCAAAGTTCACCATCGGAATATGCAGCGTTTGCTTTTCACGCGCCTTAATCGACACATAGTGCTGCTGCTCAAAATGCCGACCCACAAAGTAGCCCGTCCCGATCAGTATCAAAAAAATGACAATTTCTATCATCGCTATAGGCTCCTATTAGCACAACCATACAAGATTCAAAACAGAGAGAAGAAAACAGAGAGAAAAAATCTCAAACGAAAACCTCTCTAGCGAACCTTTACCGCCGTGCCATAGGCAAACAGTTCTGCCGCGCCCGGTGCCACCGAAGACGTTGCAAATCGAACGTTTACTACAGCATTTGCGCCGAGCTGCTCGGCCTGCCTCACCATGCGCTCAACCGATTCCTTGCGGGCCTCTTGCAGCAGCTCCGTATAGCCTTTTAGCTCGCCGCCCACAATATTTTTAAACCCGGCCATAATGTCTTTACCCACATGCTTAGCGCGAATCGTGCTGCCCTGCACAAGGCCGTAATGTTCAACAACCTCTTTACCGGGCACGCCTTCTAATGTGGTCAAAATCAGGCTGCTCGTTTGAGAAAGTGCGTTCATCTTAAAAGGTGCTCCAACAGTTGTTTAAAATCGATACTGCTTACTTCAACAGTAAAAGCTGATATATCGGAAAGTTCCCCTTTTTTGGCTGAGTCTATCTAGAGCGATGCCCCGATTTTTACCTAGCTCTGGTTATTAGCTAGCCCTGAAGCTGAGCCGCAAAAAATGCACTCGTTTTCTTCCAGGCATCTTCAGCGGCATCGGCGCTGTAGTTTTTGCCGGATGGGTTAGCAAAGGCATGGCCCACGCCGGGATAAAGGTTGATATCGGCGGGCTTGCCTAAGTTGCTCAAGGCCGACCTAAAGTTTTCAACGTCTTGAACCGGGATGGAGCTGTCGTCTTCGCCAAAAAAACCGATGATGGGCGCGTTAATCCCATCTAGGGCTTCGGGCTGAAGGATGAGTTCGCCGTAGTAAATGGCGATCGCGCTCAAGTCTTGTAATAGCAGCCCACTGCGCAACGCCCAGCCGCCGCCAAAGCACCAGCCAATCACGCCCAGCTTAGGCGCACTGTAGTCACTGCTTAAAAACTGCGCGGCCTGAGTCAAATTCTCTTGCGCTGGCCCCGGCGCATCCATCACCGAGCGCATCAAATCCTTCGCCTGCTCGGGCGCGTCCGCCACTCTGCCGCCGTAAAGATCGACCGCCAGCACGGTATAGCCTTCTCCAGCAAGGCGGCGGGCCGTGGCTTTAATGTTGTCATTGAGCCCCCACCATTCATGAATCGCAAGGATGGCAGGCAGGGTTTCACTAGCGGGCGCTTTGGGCTGCGCCAAATAGCCTGTAACGGCCTGACCTGCTATCGTGGCGTAGGTAACTTCCTGGCCCGTCACAGGCACAGCAGGCTCGGCCATGGCAACTGGGGTGGGAGTGGGTTTGTCACCGCTGTGCTCTTTATCCAGCGCGGTGAGCCCATTTGTACTGTCTTTAGCCGCTTCAACGGCAGTTCCAGTTTGGCCTGCTGAGCTGCCGTTGGTCGCATCGCCGCTGCCGCAGGCTTGAAACAGCAGCGCAAAGGACAGGGCAACGGCGAACAAAATGCTCCAGTTAAATCCCCACCACACTCGTCTGCTTTGCTGATTGAAAGGCCACATAGGTTAATTCCTGCTGATTAGTGCGATCGCAACCTTTCAATCATGCAGGTTCAGCCGCCGTTATCAGCCAATTCTTCAAAAAAGTTTCTAACCACCTTTCTACCTCGGCGCTGTGCTGTGCATGGCCAGCGATCTGCTCAATCCGGCTTTGAGTATTCGGTGCACCCAGCAAATCAGCCCCTTGCGTCGTCCAAAAATCCACCATCTCAGCCGTCATCTCAGGGTGAAACTGAACGCCGTATGCATTGGTTCCCCACCGAAAAGCCTGATTGGGAAAGTCTTCACCAGTGGCCAGCAGCACCGCACCTTCAGGCAGCTCAAAGCCATCCTGATGCCACTGATACATCTGCATACAAGGGGGAAAAAGCGCCTCACCCGCTGCTGTGGCATACACCGGATAGTAGCCAATCTCCTCAACCGCTTCGCCATGGGTCTGCACGTTTGCGCCTAGCACCTTCGCCAGCATTTGCGCCCCTAAGCAGATGCCTAAGTAAGGAATGCCCGCCTCTAGCACCCGCCGCACCCAGGCCATTTCCTGATGTAAATAAGGCTCATTATCGTTAATGCTCATCGGCCCGCCAAAAACGAGCACTGCTGCATAGCTTTCTACATCGTCGGGCAGGGGCTCCCCTAAAATGGGCGCACAAATATCTAGCTCGTACCCAATCTCATTGAGCTTTTTGCCCACGAGCCCAGGTACCGTCGTTTTCTTATGAATGAGGGTTAAAATTCGGTTGGAGCAAATAGGCGCGTTGCAAAGCTCTGCGTAGGAAGGTTTGAAATCATCGCGGCGGGTCATAGCAGATGACTAGCTGTCTTTAGCTTTATTATCATCGCTGCTGCTCGAAGAATTGCCCGAAGAAGCTTCGTACAGCGCGTCTAGCTGGTCTCTGGCGTCTTTGATAGAGATAGAGCGCATTACCAGCAGGGGCTCATTAATCACCTCGCCGCTGTTATCTAGCAGCTCGGGGTGGGAAACGGATCGCTGCGAATTGCCCCTGGGCGGGACGGGCTGGCGAACCTGAGTGCCTAGCTTCACCAAGTTGCTAAGCATGTTAGAAACCGCAATAACCGCTAAAACTGTAAAAGCAATAATGTAGAGCAGGTGAAGCAAGGGTCTTCGGTGGGGAAACGAGGCGTCTTTACTATTCTTGCACAGTAATTTTATATCGGACGTTTTGCGGCTTACTTCTTTGGCTTATTCGTTGGCTTATTCTTCGGTCTGCCCATCTGGGGTCATTTCGTCAGCGGCTTGGCTGGCGACCTCACTGTCGGTTTGCGCTCGGCTCACCTTTTTTCTTCTGGCCCTGCCTTTTCTGGCCTCTTTCTTCTTTTGGTTTTCCTGATGCAGCCGCAGCGAAACGCCCCAGCATTCATGCACTAGGTCATGCCATGCCATAACCACGGGCATTTCAATGCCAGCCTGATTGTCGGTTGCAGCTGAGAGCACCTGCGAAACGCTGACCTGCTGTTGCGCTACTTTTACCCGGCTAAGCAAGTGCTGCTGCTGCTCAGCGGTTAAAAAGCTCACGTCTCTGGTGGTCATCATGTCCACCGTGCTAGCAAACCAATGCTGAAAATCTGCCAGTAAAGGCGGCAGAATAGTTTTCATTAAGTTGGCATCTTCTGGCAAATCTTCTGGCAAATCTTCTGACAATTCGTTTGGCAGATTTTTGGACGGCTCGTCTGGTGGAGTTGTAGAAAAAGCCATGGCCGTCCGCTTCAAGAAAGATACCTTACTATTCTATTCGGATTTTTTCATCTCGTCACGGGTTTGCCAGCCTGCTACCCATAGCTGCCGATTCTTCAGGGCTTTGGCATTGAGCCAAAACCGGGCGTCGGTATCGCAGGTGGCCGCTAGCTCAGCAAACACCCACGGCCCCTGGCTTTTACGATTGACCACGCGAAAGTGCCGCCAGCCTAACGTTTTTTGCTGAGCCGTCCATTTGGAGCCGAGGAGGTGAGGAAATTTTTGCTTTGCCAAAATCAGGACTTTGCTTAAAGAAAATTGCTTATCGGCGGCTGGCCACTTTTTAGATCGGCCATCATCTGCTGCGTTAATCGGGCCTATGAGTGGTAGAATCCAACGCCTAGAGTTCTGCTGGCAATATTTAATGATGCCATATCCAGCGAGGGCTCATCTCTAGTTTAGGCTTTTGCGCCATGATTGAAGTCGATCAGCTCAGTAAAATCTATGGATCTACAGCGGCGATTAAGGACGTGTCGTTTACGGTTGAACCGGGCGAAATTTTAGGGTTTTTGGGGCCAAACGGCGCGGGCAAAACCACGACGATGCGAATTTTGACGGGCTATTTACCCGCGAGTGAGGGTACCGCTCGAATTGCCGGAAAAGACGTTCATACCGATTCGATGGCGGTGCGGCAAAGCATTGGCTATTTGCCTGAGAATCCGCCGCTGTATCCGGAGATGACGGTAGAGGGCTTTTTGAATTTTGTGGCTCGCATTAAAGGGGTGAGCGCGGGCGATCGCCCTACCCAAGTCACCTCTGCCATCGAGCGCTGCAACCTGCAAGAAAAGCGTAGGGTCATCATCCGCAAGCTCTCTAAAGGCTTTCGTCAGCGGGTCGGCATCGCTCAGGCTATTGTGCACAATCCGCCTGTGATTATTCTGGACGAGCCCACAGTCGGCCTTGACCCCCGTCAAATTATTGAGGTGCGCCACCTGATTAGAAGCCTAGCGGGGGAGCACACGATTATTTTATCGACGCATATTTTGCCCGAGGTGAGTGCGACGTGCGATCGCATTACCATTATCAACCAGGGCGAAATTGTCGCGACCGACAGCCCCGAGCAGCTGGTAAAACGCCTGACCGGGCAAAGCGGCTATCGGGTAGAGCTACGCGGCGATGAGGCGCAAGGGCGCTCGGTACTGCAGTCGGTGCCCGGTGTGGTGAAGGTGAGCGCGCTGCCAGTAGAAGAGGGCGCTGAGCAGCTATCAGAAGGGCATTGGCTTTTTCAGGTGGAAACGGGTGAGGGCAGTGATTTAGGGAGTGCGATCGCCGCTTCAGTCGTCACTCAAGGGCTAGAGCTATTTGAGCTAAGCCGCAGTCAAGCAAGCTTAGAAGACGTGTTTATCAACTTGACGACTCAAGAGCCTCAAGCCTCTCAGGATGAGGTGGCCGATGAGGTGGCCGATGAGCCAGCAATCGAACCTGAAGTTCAGCCAGTTCCACCCGCTGATTCTGAAGGAGAAAGCCCCGAGTGAAAATTTTCCTAAGCAATCTACTGGCCATCTATCGGCGAGAGCTACAAAGCTATTTTGCTTCGCCCTTCTCCTACATTATTGCGGTGGTGTATTGGTTTATTGGGGGTCTTTTTTTGGTCACTATTTTACTCTCTCCTAACGGCCTTATCGCTCAGGTCAGCGCCGCCGATCAGCTCGGTGCAGGCCCGCAGGCGGTAGATGTGCCCTATGAGTTTTTAAAAATCTATCTGAACTTGCTGGGCTCACTGTCTATGTTTGTGCTGCCGATGCTCTCTATGGGGCTATATGCCGAAGAGCGCAAGCAAGGCACCTTAGAGCTTCTGGCCACGTCGCCCTTGACGAACTGGGTGGTGGCGCTCGGCAAGCTGCTAGGGGTGGTGACCTTTTTTAGCGCCATGATGGTACCGCTGGTGATTGCAGAACTGGTGGCGTTTTCGGCGAGCAGTCCGGTATTTCCTCAGTCTGTGTTTTGGCTGGGCCATGTGGGGCTGTTGCTGCTGGCGGCTAGCGTGCTGGCGCTAGGCATGTTTATTTCGTCGCTGTCGGAGAGCACGGTGCTGGCGGCGGTGATGACGTTTGGCCTAGTGTTGCTGCTGTGGGTAGTGGATGGCATTTCTAATCTGCCGGGGCCGATGGGCGATGCGCTCAAGCAGCTCTCGCTACTTACTCACTTCACCGACTTTACGCAAGGAATATTCGATACCAGCGGCCTGGTTCTGTTTGCTAGCTACATTGTGCTGGGCCTGTTTCTAACGGCTCAATCAATCGATGCGCTTCGTTTCCAACGCTCGTAAACCCTGTTAAAAAGGTGCCTACAAGGACGCTATGAAAAACCTACCACAGGCTCTGAAATATCTGATTTGGCCGGGGCTAATGCTCGTTACCGCAGCGGTGGTGATTGGCGTGCTCAATGGCTGGACGGTGGTGGCGATCGCCCTTCTCGTCATCGGCCTCATGCTGCTAGTTGCTGGCATTGCGTCAGGCGGCTATGCCAGCGGCTTATTTTGGCGTCGCCGCGCGACTCAAGCGGGCACCAATGCAGCGGTGTCGGTGCTGGCCGTGCTGATAATTTTGGCCATGGTTAACTTCTTAGGAGCCCGCTACGATCGCCGCATAGATTTAACCGAAGGGCAGCTGCTAACGCTTTCGCCCGCGACGCAGCAGGTTGTCAAAGATTTAAAGCAGCCCGCCGAACTGCTCATTTTTAGCCCAACGCCCGACCCCACCGATCGGCAGCTACTAGACAACTATCGCCGATTCAATCCTGACTTTACCTACCAGTATGTTGATCCTGAGGCCAAACCTCAGCTCGCTCAGCAGCTCGGTGTGCAAACGGGTGGAGCGGTCTTTTTGCGCTCGGGCGATCGCACTACCCTCGTCCAGCGCGTCAGCCCGCAAGAGCCCCTCACCGAAAGGCAGCTTACCGACAAGCTCGCTCAGCTTGGTCAGGAAAATGTCGCTGTCGCCTACTTTTTGCAGGGCCACGGCGAATATGCCATTGACGGCTCTAAAGCGGGTTATTTTCAAGCGGCTAGCCAGCTCAAAAATCAAAACTACACGGTGGCCCCGCTAGACCTAGCCACTACAGGCAGCACCATTCCAGCGGATGCGGATGTGCTAATTATCGCTGGGCCTCAAAAAGAGCTGTTTGCCAACGAGGTCAAGGCCGTTCAAGGCTATTTAGCCGGTGGCGGCAGCGTATTAGCGCTGATAGATCCGCAGGATAAGAAAACGGGACTAGAGCCGCTGCTGAGTCAGTGGGGCGTAGTTGCCGAAAATGCGCTGGTGATTGATACCTCTGGCGGCGGGCAGCTCGTGGGGCTTGGGCCTCCGGCTCCGCTGGTTCAAGATTATGGCGAACATCCGATTACCGAGGCGTTTGGCAACGGACGCTCATTTTTCCCGGTAGCTCGCCCGCTGCAAATCAAAGAAGTACCCGGTACCCAAGAGACGCCGCTGCTGCTGACCAATCCCAACAGCCATGCTCAGCCGATGACAGAAGGCGAGCTAACGGTAGATCCTAACCAGGAGCCCGCAGGCCCGTTTGCGTTAGGCGTTGCGCTTTCTCGTCCGGCGGCTGTTGCTGATAAAGGCGCTGATAAAGAAACTGACGCAGCTAATACAGTAGCCTCAGCAGTGCCTACAGTAGAAGAAGCCATTAAAGATTCTTTGCCAGAAGAAGATCTGCTAGGCAAAAACTCGGCTGACAATGAACTAGAAGAGAATGCTATTAACGAAAGTAGGCTGGTGGTTATCGGCAATTCAAGTTTTGCAACAGATGGCCTGTTTGATCAGCAGCTCAACGGCGATGTGTTTTTGAACTCAGTGAACTGGCTGAGTAAGGTGGATAGTCCGGTGCTCTCTATTCGCCCCAAGGAAGCCACGAACCGACGGTTTGAAATGACGGTGAGCCAGCAGATTTTTCTGACGCTGCTGGCGCTGGTGATATTTCCCTTGGCTGGAATAGTCAGTGCCGGAGTGCTGTGGGTTAGAAGGCGGTAAAACTTATGCTAAAGCGTGGAACTGTATTGTTGTTATTAGGCGCGATCGCTCTAGGCGGCGGCGTCATTTTGCTCGAATCCCAGCAGCGCCCTGCTGCTAATAAGCCGACTGAGCAGGCTAATAAAACGGGCGCAGATACCCTCTCAAAGTCAGTATCCAACCCAGATACCGAAGGCGATAAAGCACCCATATTTCCTTTCGCTGAAGAAGACGTAGCCAGCCTGACGATAGCGCGCTCTGATGGGACGCTGGCGTTTAGCAAGTCGGCTGATGGCACCTGGCAAATGACGAAGCCTGAGCAAAAATTAGCGGAGAGTGGGGCGATCGCCTTCCTACTCGATCAGCTCACCAGCCCACCCGTCCGCAGCCTCAGCGTAGAGCCCAGCACCCTATCAGACTTTGAGCTAGAGAGCCCCAATGCGACCGTTACGCTAGTGGCCAAAGGCAGCACTTATCAGCTCGCCGTAGGTGGCGACGACTTCACAGGTGACAAGCTTTACGTGCAGACCACCAAAGCGCCCAGAGCGCCCGAAGCGCCAGCAACCCAACCTGATCCAAAGTCTTCTGACTCGGTAGAGATTTACCTGGTTTCGGGTGGGCTCAAAAATGCGGTAAACCGGCCAACCCCAGAATGGCTAGCCGCCGCAGAAGCGTATAAAGGCAAAGCGCCGACGACCGAAAAGCCAGCGGCTACAGCGCCCTAATGTCCGCTAAGCCACAGCAAAACGATAGAACTATGGCTGCTGAAGCTCGAATCGTACTTGATCTGGCTCAACATTGTTAGCGTTGTTGTTCTCGCTGAGGCCGACTGTTAAAATAGTGGCTATCATGGCGATCGCCAGCCATATGCCTGCATTCCACGGGCTGTCGCTACTGTCTTTTTTCTCTTTATCTTTGCGATACTCTCTTTGCTGTTCATTCTCAGAGAATTCAAAACCGCAGCTCAAGCAGTGATGGTAGATAACGATGTCAATTTTTTCTGAGTCGTTAGTGTCGAGCTTTCTTTCGCTACATCGAGGGCATGTGGCTTTGCTTTTAAAGTCTTTTACGGTAGTATCTAGCATCCTATGCGGCTCCAACGTCAAAATAAGTGAAACTATCTAAGTAGATGCCCTTGATAATGTAATGATTGCTCAGTCAACAAAAATAGCCCTCCGTAATTATGCGGAGAAGCAGATGAGTATAGGCGAACGGGCATCGCTATTAGGGTTTATACGCCCTGCTAATAGGGGAATCAGACTAATACTGTAAAATTACGCAAAGACTGAGAAAATACGGGCGAAAACTTTTAGTACCGCCTTGTTTGCTTTACCAAAGCATCATAAAAGCTATGCCAATCTCACGGGTCAAAGCAATGGGCTTAATGTGTGGATAATCGGGCGGCTTAGTTCACAGGCTTAGTTCACAGGCAGCGTCAGCCACAGCGTTGCCAAATTAATAAAACCAACAATGATCATGAGTCCTGCTGGCATAAACTTTTTGGTTTTTAGCAGGCGCACCCCAAAGACAACGATTAGCAGCAGACTGACGATGCCCGCGATCGCTGGGCCAGCGGGCGAACCACCAAACAGTAAGTAGGCTCCGATCAACAGCAGCAGTCCGCTGATGAGTCCTGAAATGAGGGATACCTGAGAGCCCGCCTGCCTGTAGCCCATTGCCCCGCCGCCAATCGCAAGGATGCCGAAAACCAAGGTTGTGATCGCTGCAAAAGGAATTGTGCTCATGTCAGATTAGCTGGCTGTAGGACTGGGTGGGTGGCCTTGCTAGTCAGGCCGATTAGCTATGGATGAAAGCTGTATAGAAAAAGATAATACGGCAATAGCGGTCACTGCTGTAGCGACTAGAAAGATAGCTTAATCTTCGTCGAGCCTTCTCGCTCAAGCTGAAGCTTGCACCCCCCAGTAAAATTCAAAAAGTGCTGGCGATCTGTATAGGATAAGAACTATACGCATCAGGTAAGGGGCGGTTATGGGATTAGATGAAGATGCGATCGCGCAAATCAAAAGCTACGCTCAGCAGTCGGCCTCCCTACTGCTTTACCAATCTGTCTTTGCTCGTGATATTGGCCACACCTTTTTATCATTGCTAAACGCGCTAGCTCAAGGCGACAGAGCGAGCTGCGCGTTTGCCTATGGCCAGTATTTTTCAGCCCTGGCAACCCACCGTCAAAGCTGGCATTACGCCCTTGCAAAGCAAATCTTACTAGCAGATAACGCCTTTTCACAGCAGGCTCAAACCACTTCAGCAAACGCTGATTTAGACGAACTGCCGCCCGGAATACTAGCCGCCGCCCGTCATGATTTAGATATTTTGCACCGCCTGTATCATTTACCTGCTGATCGGCTTAGCCAGTGGGTGCAGCAAGCCTGTGACAGCAATGCGCCGCCAGCTATGCAATTCGGCAGCGAGCCAAAGCTACCCATTACGTTCTTCAACCCATCTGACGCGCCTGATTCGACATCTGCGGCGCAGACGCTCGCGCAGCACTATCGCACGCATGGCGTCGGCATTTTTGGGCAGTTCAAGGCGTTTCGCTGGCATTCTGGTCAGCTCGTCGGTATCTCTATGCCTGACCCCATCAAGCTTCATCAGCTAGCCGCCTACGACCATCCCAAGCAGCAGCTCATTCAAAACACCGAAGCGCTGCTGAGAGGCCATACCGCTCAAAACGTATTGCTGTACGGCAGCCGGGGTGCAGGCAAGTCGTCGTTGGTAAAGGCAATGCTAAACGAGTACAACGCTCGCGGTCTGCGCCTGATTGAAGTTCCCAAAGCAGAGCTTCACAACCTGCCGCAAATCGTTGAACCCCTCAGCCAGGTGCCACAAAAGTTCATCATCTTTGTAGACGATCTCTCCTTTGAAGAAGATGACGAAGCTTTCAAGGCGCTCAAAGTTGTGCTTGAAGGCGGCGTCACCGCCCGCCCGCAAAACGTAGTGGTTTATGCAACCTCTAATCGGCGACATCTGGTTCGTGAATTCTTTGACGACCGACCCAAGCCCAAAGACGCCGAGGAAATCCACACCTGGGATACTATGCAAGAAAAGCTGTCTTTTAGCGATAGATTTGGCCTCACGCTTACCTTTACCCCAGCCGACCAGCCCACCTATCTCACCATTGTGCGTGAACTCGCCGCCCAAGCAAATCTATCAATAGACACCGAACACTTAGAATGGCGCGCCCGCCAGTGGGCCACCCGCCACAATGGACGCTCGGGGCGAACTGCTCGCCAGTTTATCGACTTTTTAACCGCCGAACAAAACAACTGAAGTAGGATGACTATCCCCCATGAACCCGCTACGCTATAAAAACCCATAGAAAAGCTCATAGAGCCGTCTCTACCGATAAAAAAACAGTTCCAAAAAATAGCAGAACCTTCGCCATGTCCAGCCCATCTAAGATGCAAACCACCACGCTTGGCCCCAACGGGCCGGAAGTTCCCTCACTGGGTGTCGGCACATGGTCATGGGGCGACTCTATATTTTGGCAATATGGTGGAGCCTATGGCGCCGACGAAGTTCGCGCCGCCTTTAATACCGCTTTAGCCACAGGCGTAAACTTTTTTGACACAGCAGAAGTCTACGGCTTAGGTAAGTCTGAGGAAATCATTAGCCAGTGCATTCAGGCTTGCAATAAAGCCAACGCCGCTGAAGGCAAGCCTGCCTCAGAGGTGATCATTGCGACCAAGTATATGCCTGTTCCCTGGCGCTTCTCTGCGCAATCTGTTGCCGATGCGCTCACCGCTAGCCTCAAGCGCCTTAAGCGGCCATCGGTAGCGCTGTATCAAGTTCACTGGCCCTTCGACTTCTTCATGAGCCAAAAAACGCTAATGAACGCCCTCGCCAACGAAGTAGATCAGGGCCGCATTAAAACCATCGGTGTGAGCAACTATTCCGCCAAGCAAATGCGCGAAGCCCATAGCTACCTATCCAACCGGGGCATTCCCCTAGCCGTGAATCAGGTGCAATACTCCCTGCTACACCGCAATATTGAAACAAACGGCGTCCTAGAAGCCGCACAGAACCTCGAAGTCACGATTTTGGCCTATAGTCCTTTAGCGCAAGGATTGCTGACGGGTAAGTACACAGTCGGCAGCGATCTTCAGCCCACAGGCGCTCGCCGCCTAGATCCTAAGTTCAGCAAAAAGGGACTACAGAAGATAGAACCTGTACTAGCGGCCCTTCAATCTATCGGCGATGCTCACGGCAAAACGCAGGTGCAGGTCGCCCTAAATTGGCTATTAGGCAAAGGCAACATCGTGCCGATTCCAGGCGCAAAGAATGCTAAGCAGGCCAAACAAAACGCAGGTGCCTTAGGCTGGGAAATGACTGCTGCTGAGCGTGAACAGTTGGATAATGTATCAGCACCTTGGCTGAAGTAAATTTGCAGCACGAGGTTAAAGCCTGAGATAGGCGGGGAGATTAGCGATCGCACCATCCAAACAACCCGTCTTCTAGAAAATAAACAATTGCACGAAGAAGAGGCACTTTATAACTAGGTGGCAGGCTATTTGATTTGTTGCCCCATAGCCCAGAAATGTTGTGAATGGCTCTCCTACGGTTTTACAACATACGCTGACTCTACGGGCTCAACGATGCCTTCTTTGGCTAGCGCTTGATAAATGAAAGCCGACAGCTCTGCGCGGGTCGTGGGCTGAGTGGGATTGAGCTGCTGCAAGGTAGGATAGTTCACGACTAAGCCGCCCGCTGTTGCCGCTGCCACTTTCTCGGTCGCCCAGTTAGGGACTGCGTTAGCGTCGGTATAGCGATCTAGTGAGGTTTGAATGTTAGTAGGGGGCTTGATACCTAAGCCGGTTACCAGCGTTGTCAGCGACTGCGCCCGTGTAACAGGTGAGTTGGGCGCAAACGTATTGTTGGGAAAGCCCGTCATAAAGCCGCCTTTGACGACTTCACCGATAGACTCTCTGGCCCAGTAGTCGCTGCTTACATCGGAGAATTCTAGCGATTTTTTGTCGGCAGTCAGATCGAACGTTCTAGAGACGATGTTGGCAATTTGCGCTCTGGTAACGGGCTGATCGGGCTTAAAGGTGCCGTCTTGATAGCCTGAAATAAGCTCTCGGCTGCTGAGCGCGTCAATGTAGGGCTTGGCCCAATAGTTATCAGGGACATCTTCAAACACAATGGCTTCTTTAGGCTTTGCCGTAGCTGCTTCTGAAAGCGGTACAGCGGCTGAGTCAGCGGCCACAGGCGGTAGGGTGCGCGGCTCTGGAAGTTCTTTAGCACCACCTGGCGTAGCCGCGACGCCTGTAATGCCAGCCGCAGCCCCCGCCATGCCCGCTTGAAGATCGTCTAAAATGCTGCGTGGGCGCTCGGTTTGTACGACGGTACCGCCAGGTGCTAAGCCAGCAGCGTTAGCTCTATCATCGGTGCCATTGAGCGGCGGGCCGCTGCTGCTATCAGTGCCATCAGCGCCGCCTGGAGGCGTCGGAGCTGTCGGTGTTACACCGGATTCAGCGCTAGTATCGGAGTTTAGACCGAAGGAAAAGGGCTGAACTATCCCATTTGAAGCCCGAGGTGATTCGATAGCCGCACCCGTACCTAATACGTTCAGCCCGCCCCGAGTGAGTCCCCACACCATAACGCTGCCGAGAGAGAGAAAAGCCACAAATAGGGCGACTACTTCATCAAAGGTCAGCGGACGGCTCGGGCCAGCGCTAGCCAATCGTTCATCGGGGCGGCTTTCTGCAGAAGCGGGTAGATTTGGTTCGTTAGGGGGCTCAAAGGGAGATTGGGTCATGGAATTACTCGCCTCGACAAATAAATTAGAAGTGATGCACGGAGTGTAGATAATCTAGTGGGTAAATACACCCGCTCTGTCACGATGATCTAAACTAGCCAACCATTAAATACCACACAACTTGCCACTTTTGAGAACTCCTAATTTTTGAGAACTCCTAATTTTTGAGAACTTTTGCGATTCAGCTGGCTTGTACTGCCGCGAAACGAATTTTGAGATAGTCATCCTCCATTTTAGCGCCCGATGGCTGGAGCGCGGCTAAGGCTTGCGGCAGCACTAAGTTACGGCGATGATTGCCAATGCGAATGTTTAGCTCATCGGCAGTTTTGCTCAGCTCAACTTGATCTTTAGGAATGCCCGGTAGGTAAACCTCCAGGCTGTAGTTGTTTTCTTCTTGCACCACTCGCAGCGTCGTCTCTTTGTAATATACCTGAGCGGGATCTTCATCGCCGTATAGCGTCTCTTTCAGTCGCTCTAGGGCTTCGATGCCACACATTTCTTCTGAATAAAGCGGAATTTCTTTGACTGGCAAAGGGTGGAAATTTTGATGAATTTCTTCCTTGTATTTTGTCTGTTGCTCTTTCCAGCGCTGGAAAAACGGATCGCTTACGCTATCTGGAATGATTCGGTTGGCAACCACCATATCGGTGCCTACGTTATACAGGCTCAGGTAAGCATGGGCTCGCAAGGACTCTTTGATCACCATTTTCTCGGGATTGGTCACCAGTCGAACGGAGGTAATGGTTGGGTCAGAGAGAATTTTCTCTAGCGCCTCTAGCTGTTCGTAAAACTCGTAGGGCGCATCCATGACTTCTTTGGTAGGCAAAGAGAAGCCAGCCACTGGACGAAAGAAGGGCTCTACCAGCGGGCGAAGGGCGGTAGAGACAGCCTGAAAAGGTTTGTAGAGCTTGCGCATGTACCAGCCTGCGACTTCAGGAAGGCTTAGCAAGCGCAGCGCGGTGCCTGTTGGCGCTGAGTCAATAATCAAAACGTCGAATTCGGCTTCGTCATAGTGGCGCTTCATGCGCACAAGGCTGAAAATTTCATCCATACCGGGCAAAATAGCTAGCTCTTCGGCTTCGATGCCTTCTAAGCCACGCGCCTGTAGCACCTGGGTGATGTATCGCTTCACGGCTCCCCAGTTGCCCTCTAGCTCGCGCAGGGCGTCGAGTTCTGCCCCCCAAAGGTTGGGCTTAATCTCTTTGGGGTCGTGGCTAAGTTCTGTATCGAAGCTGTCGGCTAAAGAGTGGGCTGGATCGGTGCTGAGTACCAAGGTTTTATGGCCGACTTCTGCGCAGCGTAAGCCAGTTGCCGCCGCGACTGAGGTTTTACCGACCCCGCCTTTTCCCGTCATCAAAAGTACGCGCATAGCAAGTTGGCCCGTTTTAAGAAAGTTAACGTTCTTTTACTGTAGCGATTTTTGCCTATGTTTTTAGAGTGCTCTGAAAGTTTTTTGTTCAGCTTGGCATTGCTCAGCAGACATTACTCAGGCGCATCACAAGACATCGCATAGAAGGCTGCCTATTTTTACGCTAGTAACAGATCGCTAAAGTACAGATAGTAAAGTTTGCTATTGATAACAGCGGCGTTGCCTGTGATACGCACTAGGCCCATGCGCTCTAGCTGACAGGCTAGCAAAGCATCTATTTGCGCGCCTTGTTTTTCGGCCTTGAGCACCTTTGCTAAAGCGTTTTTTAGCTCGGGCGATCGCTCTATCATCTGCCAGTGTCGGCGCAGGTGAGCGCTGTAAATGCCTGATTGAGTAGGCGCGTTTTCCAATAGCTCGTCTAGCGTGATTTCTTGCTTTGAGAGCCAGTAAAGCGCTAGCTGAATGAGATAGGGATGACCTGCTACCAAACTGTGAAGCTGCATGAGCTGCCCTATGTCTATGCAACCGTTGTTTTTTGGATAGCGCGGCTGATCGCTTGGCTGACCGCATAGGCGCAGTGCATACTGCTGGGCTAGCGCCTTCGTTTGCGCCCTGTTTAGCATGGGTAGATGTACTGACAGGCCGATATTAAAAGGAGAGTGCGAAATTTTTAGCGGGACGTAAGCTTCTGTGCTGTATGCAAGCGCTAGACGAAGTTTTTGCCAAACGGCTAGCTCCATGGCTTCTTCGTGCCAAACTCGCAGCATTGGTAAAAACTCTTGAACCAGCGCCGGATGTGAAAAGAGCTGATCAACCTCATCTATTGCTAAAACAACAGGCTCAGAGACTTCAGTGAGCAAGTATTCACGAAAGTAAAGTTTGCAGCTTATTTTGTTGCCGATTTCGCTGTCCCAGTAGTCGTCTAACCTATTTTTAACGCCGAGCTGCTGAGCTGTGTTGCGGCAAAACCAACGTAAGAAGCGACTGAGATCGCCGACGATATCGGCATCGGCTTCTTGCATGTTAATCAAAACGGTTCGCGCGCCCTGACTGCGAGCATTGGCTAGCGATCGCAGCAGTAAGGATGTTTTACCCATGTTGTTAGGCGCTTTGATCCGGAGCAGCCCGCCTGGTCTGTGCAGTTCGCTAAAGGCTTGTTCTTCGGCGGGCGATCGCGATACATAAAAAGCGGAGTCAACAGAAAGGCCAACGCTAGGAAACGCGAGCTGATGGTCTGCTGCTGGCGTATTTAACAAGCTGTCAGCTTGTGAATGACAACCTTGCGGATCACAGAGGCTGCTGTTGCTCGCGGCTGCGGCCTGAGCTGAACTTTGAGATAGGAGATTGTTCTTAAAGAGCGTATTGAGGACAAAGCGAACGTTCTTTTTGGTGACCTTTTGGCCGATGCCCTCTGAGAGCGATCGCCAAAGCTGCGCCCCCACATCTCGAATATATTCAGGGTGATAGCCCACAGATTGAGCGATTTCTGGATATAGCTGCCCTGCCCAGGACTGCTTAAACACAATCTCTTGGACGTGACTTAAGCTCTCCGGCGCAATCGTTTGCTTAACTGCTTCTAGCGCTTCTTCTTCTGTCATATGTCAGGCCCAGAAATCGGCAACAGCAACTTTGAATGTCCCTCATACTACTGAGATTCTCCTCCAACAACCTGCAATAAGGGTCTCAAATCTCCCGATCATCTGGAAACTTAGCGGCAAATTTTACTAACCGTCAGAAAAGTATCGATAATTTCAATACTTTTGCGCTCGAAAGATCGTACTTTAAAAAAAAGGATATAGAACAACCGCTATTGAACATTTAGGTACTGAAGAATGCCAGCACTAATGCCATCAGCAATGCCGTTAAGGGCCGCCGGATCTCTAAACCTAGCCGAGTCTTCGCTGCCTGTGACAAATCCTGTTTCTACTAGCACAGCGGGCATAGAGGTGCGGACAAGTACGTAAAATCGAGCTGTACGGACACCGCGATCGCGCAGGCTAGTGCGCTGCAAAAGATTGTTGTGAATCGTCTGCGCCAACCGCTGCCCTGAAGAATAGTAGTAGGTTTCTAACCCGCTGACATCAGGGCGAGAGAGGCTAATAGCGTTGGCATGAATGCTAACAAAGATGTCAGCGTCAACCCGCTCAGCGATATCAACCCGAGGCTGCAAGTCAATTTCACGGTCGTCAGAGCGCGTAATAACTGCGTTAATCCCTTTAGCCGCAAGCGTATCTTGCACGCGGCGAGAGATCGCAAAGTTAACGTCTTTTTCTCTGAGACCGCCTACCCCAATCGCGCCGGGGTCGCCGCCGCCGTGACCCGGATCAATCACGACAGTGAGCTGCCCCTGTTGAGCGCGAGGAATACTAGGCGTTGCAGGCGCAGGCCGAGGCACGCTGGCAACGGGTGGAGCAGGGGCGACGGGCGCTGAGCCTTGAATAATTTGAGCGGGAAGGCTAGCCGCTGCCAAACGCCGCTGTAGCTGTTCAGCGCGATCGCGCTCACGAAAACGACCCGCCTGAATCACGGCTCGGCCACTCACGGTCGTCCGGAAGGCACCTGACTCAATAGCATTAACGCGATCGCGGGTATTTGAGCCGCCTTCGGGCACAATCACCTGATAGTAGGTATCGCTGCTAGCCGATGCAGACGGGCTCGATGGAGGCGCGGCCCTTCGCCCTTGCACAATTTCGGACTCAATCCCCTGGACAGAAAGCTGCGAAACGAGCTGATCGGCGCGGTTTTTCTCTTGAAAAAGGCCCGCTTGAATCACCCGGCGACCGCTGACATTGGCAAAAAAGGCATCGGCGGCAACCTGACTCACGCGCGATCGCACAATCGGCGAAGCGCTAGGCACAATCACCTGATAGTAGGTATCTTGATCGCCACTAACGCTGGGAGCGCCCGGTGCTGGTGCGGCCCCAGGAGAGCCAGGAGAGGGCAATGCGCTGCCGCCAAGCAACTCATTGAGCGTTGGCGGCGAAGAGGCTACAGGGGTAGCTGGCTGCGACGGCTGATTACCCGCCGAACTGCCCGCCGGACTGCCTGCTGCTGGAACAGAAATAACAGGCGCAGGCCGTGGCCCGCCCTGCCCAACGCCTGCCCCAGCTTGCGCTACCACTGTTTCTAGGCTTTGGCTATTAGAAAGATAAACATGGCCTTGAGCGCTGCCGTTAAGCGTGCGACTGGTCAACTGCCAGCCAGGATCTAGCTCAAGCTTAACAAAGTCATTGGCAACGCCATTGCTGCGGCCAATCTCTAGCGTGGGTAGGTCATTGCCGCTTCGACCCGGTAGCGCTCCGGGCAGTGCGACTAGCACCAAGCTATCGCCTCGGCGCGTGATCTGCAGCCGATACTCACGGCTGAGGTCTTCGTTGCCAATGCTGACCGAGTAGCCGTTGCTGTCCGACCTGCGACCGCAAATGCCAGAGAAGTCAAAGTTTAAAAGCAGCGGTTCGACTACGGTAGGGGTACCCGCTTTCTCCTGAAAGCAGGCCCGCTGGTTGCTGAGCTGCTCTAACACTAGCAGCCGATAAAAGCGACCATTGGCAACTGGCTCAGCGATCGCAACGGCTTGATCGGCGGCAATAGGCTGTTGCCCGTAGGTTTGCGCGATCGCACTGGTAGAGGCGATCGCGCTAGCGCCAATGGCAGTAGCCGTGAGCGCTGTAAGAGTTGTGAGTCGGCGAATTACGGATTTCATATCTTCGGCAGTTGAGCAGTGCAGCGAACAGGTACCGTCTTTGAGTGAAAGGCGGGTGAAGCCCTAACGGTTTGGAATTAGCCTTGGCAGTCGTCTTTAACAGGTCGTCTTTAACAGGTCGTCTTTAGCAGTCAGCAGTGTAGGTCTCAAGGCTCAAGCCTAATATCAAAATAATTAGCTACAGAATCAAAAGGACTATAGCAGGTGCTTTGACGCTTTCTGAGCTGCTAGCTGGTCTTTCTTTGGCAGCGTCCCAAAAGATTCTAAGAAGATTCAAAGAACTGACCCCATTGAGCGTTTTTTTGGTCATAACAGGTAGCGTTTATGTGACTACTTTTGATTTGTCACAACCGCCAACAATCGGCATTTGAGCGATTTTACCTATTTTTTGAACGCTCTTATATTCTCTTCATACGATCTGCCTATTTGATTCATCTAACCTTTAAACCTACCCAGGCGTCTTAGCAAAATGAATACTCAATATCAATTAATTTTGTTATCCGGACTTTGTTATCAGGAAACTATCAGCCCGTTCATTAGCCTGTCAGCGAATGGGCCCACAAACTAGCAGGTAGGCTTATCCACACCCTTATCTAGACAGCCATAAGTATACGATAGAGACAAAACGGCGATTTAATAACGTGAACAGAGCAGCGATTTTAGGCATGACAGCAGTAAGGAAAAGATTTTTGAGAAAATTATTAGTGGGACTTAGCCTGTCGGCAGTGTTATTTGGGGCCGTGAGCTGTACGCCAATAGCACAGCAGCGGGCTGATAATTCAAGCGTTAGCCCACCGATGACTGAACCGATAACTGAACAGGTCACCAGGCAAGCGGCTGCCAAACCAGGAATTGCAGTAGCTTCCTCGGCTGATTCTTCTACCGCTCAAGCCGCCGCAGAAGGGTTGGAGACGGCAATTTTTGCGGGTGGCTGCTTTTGGTGCATGGAAAAGCCTTTTGACGAGCTACCGGGTGTGGTTTCGACGACATCGGGCTACACCGGGGGCAGCGTAGAAAATCCGAGCTATGAAGAGGTCTCTAGGGGCGGCACAGGCCACTATGAAGCGATGTCGGTTCGCTATGATCCTCAGCAGGTGAGCTATGAAAAGCTGCTAGAAACCTTTTGGGTCAACGTAGATCCTGTCGATGCTCGGGGGCAGTTTTGCGATAAAGGCGATCAGTATCGATCAGCCATTTTTTACGATACGCCCGAGCAGGCGGCGTTAGCAAAGGACTCTAAGGCAGCGATCGCTACAAAGCTAAAAAGCCAGCAAGCCGAACCTATTGCCACCGAAATTTTACCCGCAGCCCCTTTCTACGATGCAGAAGACTATCATCAAAACTACTACCAAACCCACCCCGTGCGATATCGGGTATATCGATACGGCTGTGGGCGAGATCAGCGCCTGTCTGAGGTTTGGGGAGCAGATGCCCCAGCGCATGAGTAGCCTACCCATAGGCACCTGCATAAAAAATGGCCAAGGGTACTAAGATAAGGGCACCAACTCAACGCTTTTGCGTCTTCGCGTAATGATCCTTGCTGTGAATTGATTCTTTTGACTAAAGTATTTTGTGACTAAGTATTTTGTGAGCCAATCATGAATTAATCTCTGGCCAGAAGCACTGCCGTTCTATTCAGTGGCATAATGCCTTTTCTAGCAGGGTTCAGACAGTGATACACCAGGAATAGCACTAGAGGCGAAGAACGCCAGCACTCACGATTAAGGTGCTGACGCTGTAGGCCAGCATTAATCACTCCAGGATGATAAGCAGGTTATGACTATTTGGGCGTTGCTGAAGAAAAAGCGGCTATGGGTGGCTCTGGCGATCGCAAGCAGCCTGATTGCAATCATTAGCCACGTCCCTATGAGTAGCCTGTTCGATGGGATTGCCTCGGCCCAAAGCTGGCTCGCTGGTCAAGGGCAATGGGCCGTTCCTACCTTTATGGCCATTTATATCCTTGCAGCGGTATTTGGGCTACCCAACATTATTTTAATTTTGGCAGCAGGTACGCTATTTGGCCTTACCAAAGGCGTCATCAGCGCTTCTATTGCCGATACGCTTAGCATTGCAGCCTGCTTTGTCATCGGGCAAACCATTGGTCGCCGTTGGATTACCAAAGCCGTTAGTGAAAACAGCCGCTTTCACAAGCTAGACCAAGCCTTTGCCCAAAAAGGATGGAAAATTGTCTTGCTGACCCGGCTCTCGCCTGTATTACCCTCTAACATCCTTAACTATGGCTTTAGCCTCAGCCGCATCAACTTTTGGGAATATCTGTTTTTCTCTTGGCTAGGGATGATGCCAGTTATTTTTACCTATGTCTATATCGGCACCTTTGGCGTCAACATCCTAACCGCCAACAGGCAGGCCGATCATCTGGTATTTCAGGCCATTGGGCTAGCAGCGACGCTGGGCGTGATGGTGTATGCCACTAAGCTGGCAGCCTCTGCCCTTAAAACAGAAGATCCCGCTAAAATGCCGCAGCCCAGCGCTGAAAAAAAGACAGCGGAGAAAATAGAAGAGGGCGTCAAAGAATCCCCTCAGCCCAGCTTTTCTAAAACTATTAAAGGCGTCAAAAGTGTAAAGACATTTGCCAAGAATACTGAACAGCGGCCTTGGCGAAAACTGAGGCGTAGAACGGCTAAAGATGACAAGCTAAATAATGGGCTGATAGCGCCTGGGAAAAAAGTCACCCAGCATAAAATTTCTGTTAACCGCTAGTCGTCAATGATGGCGACATCGCCTCATAAATCAGTCCCTCCTGCGCTAGCATCGTTATATCTTTACAGCTTATAGAACTATTATGACTGCCCTACAGGTAACCGCTCAAGATGTGTCTGCCCGTGACTTGGTTCAAGCCGCCTACGAAAATCGCTACACCTGGGACAAGGCTTTTCCGGGCTACACTACCGACGTGACGCTTAAGCTAGGTGACAAAACGGTTCAGGGCACTGCCAAAGTAAATCCTGATCTGTCGGCTGAGGTATTTGGCGTAGAAGACGAAGAAGCCAACAAAATTATTAAAAATCAGCTCTGGGAAGTGGCCATTCACCGCGTCAGCCGCCCGTTTGAGAAGTCTCACGGCGAGAATACGTTTGCAGTTGAAGAAACTGAAGCAGATGGCACGGTCAAAATTGCGGTAGGCGGTAAGGCCGAAGGCGATGCCTACAAAGTAAAAGACAATGAGTTCACTATGGTGCACCGCCACATTCACGGCGTGGTAGTGACCATTCACACCAGCGGCTCATACGATACTGGCAGCGGCTACCTGTCACGCACCTACGCTTCTGTGTACCACGATCCTAAGACAGGAGAACTCAAGCAGGCCCGCAGCGAATTTACAGATGACTATACGCAAGTCGGCGGCTACACCATTTTAGCTAAGCGCACGGTAACTTCAGCAGAAGGGCCAACGATGGAGATTGCGTTTTCTAACATTGAGCTGCTGTAAGCCACCGTCATGAGCAAACGCGGAGATAGGAGCTGGGCGTTCTGGCCCATTGTGCCGATTTATCCTTATGGGCAGCGGCGTACGCTCCGCCGAGAAGTTATTCCTGGCAAGCTGTGGCTGTTTGAGCAGGTGCAGGGGATTTTTTATGTGGTGGTGCCGATTCGCATGACGGTGATTAAACTGGCAGAGGGCGGGCTGTTTGCCTTTTCGCCAGTGGCACCGACGCCCGAGTGCGTTAGGCTGGTGCGCGAGCTAGAAGCTGAGCATGGCGCGGTTAAGTACGTGGTGCTGCCAACGGTGACCGGGGTAGAGCATAAGTATTTTGCGGGGCCGTTTGCCCGTAAGTTTAAGCAGTGCCAGGTATATGTCGCGCCCAATCAGTGGAGCTTTCCGGTTGATTTGCCTTTGAGCTGGCTGGGCTTTCCGGCTAAGCGATCGCATATTTTGCCCGCCGAGCCGAGTCAGACGCCGTTTTACGACGAGTTTGACTATGCCACGGTCGGGCCGATTGAGCTGAGCATAAAGCCCTATACCGAGGTGGCTTTTTTTCACCGACAGACGCGATCGCTCCTCGCTATAGACACGGTTCTTTCCATTCCATTAGAGCCGCCCGAAGTGGTTGCTTTAGATCCGTTTCCGCTGGTTTTTCATGCTCGCGATCGCGCTCAAGACCCGCTTAAAGACACGCCCGAAAATCGGCTCAAAGCCTGGGCTCGCATTGCTTTGTTTACGTTTTACTTTCGGCCCGAGCGGTTAGAGATACCGAGCTTGGGTCACTTCTTTAAAGGCGCAAAGCAGTCGCCTGATCGCTCTAGAAAGAACTACTTTGGTCTGTATCCTTTTGAGTGGCAAGAGGGCTGGTATCGGTCTTTTGAAACGCTGCGACAGGGAGGCCGTTTGATCGTGGCTCCGATTTTGCAGACTTTGATTTTCAATCGCGATCCAAAGGCGGTGCTTGCCTGGGTAGATCGGATTGCCCAGTGGGATTTTGATCAGGTGATTCCCTGTCATTTCAAAGCGCCCGTAAAGGCCACTCCTCAAGAGTTCTATCGTGCTTTTGAATTTTTACGTAGGCCAGATAACCAAAGCTGGTCAGGCTTTAATCACGAGCTGCCAGCGGGTGACTTGGAAACGTTGGGCCAAATTGATCGGCAGATAGCAAGTAGCGTTGTCGAACCGCCAGCCAGTTAAGGCGACAGTCTCTATCTGTTCCACTTCATGTTTGGCTTACTTATTCCACTTCGTGGAAGTCTGCAAAATTAATGTAGCGATCGCCTCCCTCTAGCTCGCGCAGAATATCTTTAAACCGCCGATTCCACATCAGGTCGGTGGCGTAATAGGTATGACGGGCGTGGATAGCCTGCACCACCGTTTGATCGATGCCGCTAAGAGACACCAGCAAGGTAGCCCCTGAGCTAGCAAGATCGGCGTGCGATAGGCCATAGAGCGGACTGCTTTGATCGATGGGGTGAAGCGCTGTCCAGGTGAGCAGAAAACTAGGATTGCGATCGCGCATCAGCCGAAGATCGTAGATCCGCCGCATCATGCGACCGTTAATATGTTCGTCTTGCACTAAGTACACGTGCATCTGGGCTTCTAAAATCTGATTGCGGCGTTCGTTGGCCGCGCGAAACATCAGCGTTGGCGTTCCTTCAAAGGAAGTTATCACCGCTACTTTGCTAAATAAAACCTGTGCAGTGGGCCGCGAAAATCGAGCGTAGGCAAGCCCCGTGAGTACGGCAATGCCAATTAAAGAGAGCACAGCCTCTACCGAAACCAGTATGTTGGCGTAAGGGGTTCCTGGCGAAAGCACGCCATAGCCAATAGAAGCGGAGGTTTGTACGCTAAAGAAAAAGGCATCGGCAAACGATCCGGGCTCGGCG
>JBARVS010000044.1:0-2890 GCA_049646385.1 Phormidesmis sp.
AGCCGCAGGCAGCTATATCAGTGGAAAGCTTGAATATCGGCAAGATCTCTTTAGCGCTGGCACCATAGAGGCTATGTCTGAAGCCTTTTGTACCTTGTTAGATTCGATTACTCTCTCGCCCAAGCAGTCTGTTTCTAAGCTGTCGATAGTGAGCGAGAAACAAAAACAACAGTTGCAGCAGTGGAACAACACAGCTCGTGACTATCCTACCGGACTGTGTTTGCATCAGCTATTCGAGCAGCAGGTAGCGCGATCGCCCCAAGCTCAAGCCCTCATCACCCCCTCCCAAACGCTCTCCTACCAGCAGCTCAACGTTCAGGCCAATCAGCTAGCCCGTCAGCTACAGGACATGGGCATCGCCCCTGACGCTCGAATCGGCATTTGCCTAGACCGCACGGCCAGCCTGATAGTGAGTATTCTAGCCGTGCTTAAAGCAGGTGGAGCCTACGTCCCGCTCGATCCTAACTATCCAACTAGCAGACTGTCTTACATCTTAGAAGATGCTCAAGTTTCGGTGATCATTACTCAGCCGGAGTATGCAGCGATCGCAGCCTCAGCCCCTCACATCATCGTCTTAGATCCTCGTGTAAATCCTCAAAACACCGTCTCGAAGACTCTATTAACCAACAATACTCAGCCCAACAATCTCGCCTACATCATTTACACCAGCGGCAGCACCGGAAAGCCCAAAGGCGTCGCTATCGAACATCGCAGCCCAGTAGCGCTGGTGCAATGGGCTACAAAGGTCTTTTCGCCTACGCAGCTATCTGGAGTTTTAGCGGCTACATCAATCTGTTTCGACCTTTCAATTTTTGAGATATTCGTGCCGCTCAGCAGCGGTGGCAGCATTGTTTTAGCAGAAGATGTTCTACAGCTTCCAGACCTACCGGCGGCTGAGCATGTAACGCTAATCAATACGGTGCCGACCGCGATCGCCCAACTCCTGCGCATTCAGGGCATCCCCAACAGCGTTTCTACCGTCAACCTAGCAGGCGAACCCATTTCTCCTACAATAGTCCAACAGCTTTACGATCTCAGCTCAGTTCAACAGGTCTACAACCTTTACGGCCCTTCCGAAGACACAACATACTCTACTTACGCGCTGCTTTCTCCAGAAGAAACGGTAGCACCCATCGGCAAACCAATTGCAAATACTCAGACTTACGTTTTGGATGAACAAAACAATCCGGTGCCTGTAGGAATGCCGGGAGAGCTGTATTTGGCTGGTGAAGGGCTGGCCCGTGGCTATTGGAATCAGCCAGAACTGACGGCTGAGCGGTTTGTGAATGGGTTGTACAAGACGGGCGATCGCGTCCGCTACCGCCCTAATGGGCAGCTCGAATTCTTGGGTCGAATGGACGCTCAGGTGAAAATTCGAGGCTTCCGAATTGAGCTAGGTGAAATAGAGTCTGTTCTTTTACAACATTCGCAGGTGGTGCAGGCAGCGGTCAAGCCCTGGGTAGATGCGCAAGATAATCAACGCTTAGCAGCCTATATTGTTTTAGCTGAAACGTTAGAAGAAATTGCCTTTGGTGAAGCTTTAGCGATCGCCTCAAAACCCTTTGAAGCGCTCAGAACACATCTGCAAAACGCCCTCCCTAGCTACATGCTACCCGCCGCGTTCATTCCACTCAAAGCACTTCCGCTTTTACCCAACGGCAAAATTAATCGAAAAGCACTACCTCAACCTGTTCTAAACCAGCTCTCTAGCGCCAGTAATAAAAGTCTAACGCCGACTGAACAAATACTGGTTGATATTTGGCAATCCTTGCTAGGTCAGACCGTAGGCATTCACGATAATTTCTTTGAGCTAGGGGGTGATTCTATTTTGGCGATTCAGGCGATCGCACAAGCCCAAAACTCGGGGCTATATTTCTCTCCTAAAGACCTCTTTCAATACTCCACAGTCTCGCAGCTAGCGGGAATTGCCACCACTCAAGTGATCGCTCAAGCCCAACAAACGCCTATTGTTGGCACCGTTCCCCTCACGCCTATTCAGCACTGGTTTTTTAGTCAGCGTTTGGCCTCACCCCACCACTGGAATCAGTCCGTTTTGCTCACCGTAAAGCAAGCACTGAATCCTGAAATTTTAGAGCAGGCGCTGCAAAAACTCATGTATCATCACGATGCGCTCAGAGCCACTTTTAAGTGCGGTTCTGATGGTTGGCAGCAGGTTTACAATGAGCCTTCTGAGACTACCTGCCTTGAAGTTGTTCGGCGCAGCGTTGAGGATGTTGGCGGGGCGATCGCAACTGAGTCCGCAGCCCTTCAGCAATGCTTTGACCTACAAAATGGCCCTCTCCTAAAAGTTGCTTACTACGAGCTGAAAACCGCAGCAGGGCTTGAGCGACGCCTCCTCCTCATTTGCCACCATTTAATTATTGACGGCATCTCCTGGCGAATTCTGTTAGGCGATCTACAATCGCTCTATCAGCAGCTTGATCGTTCGCCTTCAGAGAATGCACTATTACCACCAAAAACGCTATCCACGCAGCATTGGGCAAACCAATTGAAGTCTGCTGACTTCACCCTAGACCTGCCCTACTGGAAAAACGTTGTCGCCGCAAAATCCTCACATATCCTGCCAGATTTCCCTCAAGAAAGCAACCTTATGGGCGAAGCGGCCACCGTATCAGTATCTTTAAGCGCAACAGAAACCACGCAGTTACTACAGGAAGTGCCCAAAGCCTACAGCGCTCGCATTGACGACATGCTGTTAACGGCGCTACTTCTCGCACTTGCGCCTGTCCTAAAATATGCCTCAAATCAAGACACCGAACCGTCATTACGACTTTGGCTAGAAGGTCACGGACGCCCTGACGAACAAAATCTCTCTCGAACCGTAGGCTGGCTCACCGTGCTTTACCCCGTTTTACTCACAGTTCCACAA
>JBARVS010000045.1:0-15992 GCA_049646385.1 Phormidesmis sp.
ATTGTGGGCGAAGGGAATGCCTACAGCAAAATAAACGTGCCGATTGTGGGGCCGACCTACACGCTGCCATCAGGTGGGTTTACCTTTATGAATCGGCTGCGGCTGATTAATGACATTCGCGCTGGCCTGCTGACGATGACCTGGAAGCAGTTTCAGGCGATGAAAAAGCAGGCTGAGCAGGTAGATTTTGTGGCGGCGACTGGCGATGCGGTTGGTCAATCATTTGCCTACTTGAGCGGAAAACCCTTTGTGTCGTTTATCTCGCCACTCTCGTCCACTTATGAGGGGACACTCAAGCTGGATTTTATCTTGTGGAACATTCTTAAGTCTGAGCGGTGTAAGGCCGTTTTTACCCGTGATGCACATACGGCTGAAGATCTGAGCCATCAAGGATTAGAAAAGATTTATTTTGGCGGTATACCCGCGCTAGATCGGCTGAAGCCGACGGGCAAAGATTTGCAGCTAGCAGACGATGAGCTGATGGTAGCTTTGCTACCTGGATCGCGTACGGCTGAAGCGGTGGAGAACTTAAAGCTAGAGATGCAGCTTGCTCTAGAAACGGCTCAGCTCAATCCTAAAATCAAGTTTCGAGCGGCGCTCGTGCCTAGCGTAATGGCAGAAGTGGCTAATGCAGATAGGAATCACTGGGCTCCGGGCTGGCAGATTGAGCGCCAGCAGGGACAGCAGCAGGCAGACTGGCTGCGGCTCAGCTACAGCGGCAGTTCAAACTATCCGCACTCAGCCGAAATTTTTTGCTACAGCGATGCTTTTAGCGATATTGTTTACCGGACTAATTTGGTGATTGGTATGGCGGGGTTGGCGGTGAACCATGCGGCGGCGATTGGTAAGCCGATTGTGCAAATTGCGGGGAAGGGGCCACAGTTTACCTATGCCTTTGCAGAAGCTCAGCAGCGGCTGTTTGGGCTGTCGGTGCAAACGATTGGCAAGCGAGCAGCAACGCCTGCGATCTTAGAGGCGGCGGCTCAGTGCGTGGTGAAAACTATTGAAAATACGGATTACATCAGGGCCTGTGAAGAGAATGGGCGATCGCGATTTGGGCCGTTTGGCGCGTCGGCGCGGATTGCAAATTCCATTTTGAAACACATGGATGAGGCCACTCTACAAAAGGCTTCGGCTAAAAAGTAACTGCCTTGGATTTAGCGCGATCGCCTTCACAAAAATCCCTTCTACCAAACCACCAGAGAAAACTGTTGTGAAAAGCTCTATCAAAAAACATTCTAGCTATCGCTACCTGTGGCCTTTTTTGAATGCAGAGCGGCCTTTGTTTATTAAAAACTTTGTGTGCATCGTTGGCTTTGTTATCACCGCGTTTCTGTTACCCATCATTGCCAGAGAGATTTCAGGTGCGATTGGCCAGGGCGACGTGCGCCAAACGGCCTACTGGCTGGGTCTGGCCGTGATAGATTTTACGGTTCAAAATATCTTTTTATATGGAATGCGGATCAATGCTATTAAAGCCGCCCAAAACACGGTGCTAGCCGTACGCAAGCGAGTGTATGCCAATTTGCAGCAGCTAGATATCGACTATTTTGCCAGCGCCCAAACGGGAGACCTAACCTACCGAATCACTGAAGATATCGACAAAATAGGTGAAGTGATCACCAAAATGTCTCAGCAGTTTATTGCCTGCGTTCTTCAGATTATTGCGTTTACAGGCTGGATTTTATATCTCAACTGGCAGCTTTCTTTGACAGGCGTGATTATCGCACCGCTGATTGCCATCATTATCAGCCTCTTTGGGCAAAGAATGCTAGCGCTTTCCCGGCGCAATCAAACCGAAATTTCTAGCCTGTCGTCGTTGCTCACAGAGGTGTTTGGCAGCATCCGAATTGTGCAAGCTTTTGCCGCACAGGACTACGAAGTGCAGAGATTTTCGGATGAAGCACAGAAGAACCGAGACGCCAAATATCGAGCAGAGCATTTAGCCGCCATTCAGGTTCCCGTGATTGGGCTATTAGAAGCGCTAGCGATTATGCTGCTATTTTTAGTCGGCACCTGGCAAATTTCGCTGGGGCATCTGACGCCCAAAGACTTCATTTCCTTTTTAACGGCGGTGGCGCTGCTGATTACGCCGATTGATTTGGCCACGCAAAACTACAACCTGTACAAGCAAACCGAAGCCTCGGCAGAGCGCGTGTTTGAGCTGATGAATTTGAGGCCGACGTTGGTGGAAGCAGCCGATGCGATCGCCCTTCCCCCCATCACTGGCAAAGTCAGCTACAGCAACGTCAGCTTCGGCTACGCTAGCGGCGATAAAACCCTTCAAACGACCCATCAAACCTTCGATAATGGCTCAATCAGCCGAGGCAAAAGCGGATCAGAACCCCAGGATCTCATTCTCTTTGACCTAGATTTGCAGGTGCCGCCCGGTCAGGTCGTCGCCCTTGTTGGCCCCTCGGGTGCGGGTAAAACCACGATTGTGAACCTGCTAATGCGCTTTTATGACCCTCAAGCGGGTCAGGTGCTGATTGATGGCATTGATATTAAAACCGTGACGATTCCTAGCCTGCGGCATCAAATCGGCATTGTGCCACAAGAGACCACGCTGTTTTCGGGAACGGTGGCCCAAAACATTGCCTATGGACAAACTACGCTGGACTATGCGGCGATTGAGGCAGCGGCAAAAGTAGCCAATGCGCACGAGTTTATCAGCGATCTTTCTCAGGGCTACCATACTTGGGTAGGCGAGCGCGGCACGAACATTTCGGGTGGGCAACGGCAAAGGATTGCGATCGCCCGTGCCATTCTCCTCAACCCCCAAATTTTAATCCTAGACGAAGCCACCAGCGCCCTCGATCCAGAATCTGAAGCGCTGGTACAAGAAGCCCTAGAGCGAGCCATGCGCGATCGCACCGTTTTTATCATTGCGCACAGGCTCAGCACCGTCCGTCAGGCAGATCGTATTCTCTTTTTAGAAAAAGGAAGAATTTTAGAATCAGGCACTCACACCGAGCTGCTGGCGCAAGGCGGACGATATGCCCAGTTTTATACTCGTCAGTTTACCGGGGCTGCTTAAGGGGGCCGCGAGCCGAACGAGCCAGAACAAGCAAAAAAACCGACATCACAGTAGCTTTTTAATAGCGCTCGGCGATGTCGGTAGAAAGGTGTGAGGAGCGTAATCACTCCTGTTATATATACTGACGAACCTATATGACTTTTGTATGACAAGGACATGACAAGTCTGCTTCAATCTTTGCCAGCGCTATAGAGCGTATGAACTTAGTGCATCATTTGAAATAGACCAAAGCCTGCGATCGCCAGATCTATGGTGAAAAGGGCGACCCAAGCGGTGATCACAGCCGAGGTTGCCGACTGACCAACGCCCTTGCCATTGAGCGCTGCCGTTAAGCCTCGACTACAGCTAGCGATCGCAATCACCCCGCCAAACAGCACCGCCTTTGCCATAATCAGCAGCACATCAGTCACCAAAAGATACGCCCGCACGCCATCTAAAAAGGTTTCTATCGAGAGGTCGTAAACCTGAGTAGAGATAATGCCACCGCCCGCTACGCCGCAAAACAAGGCTAGCGTCGTCAATATTGGCAGCATAATAGCGCAGGCAATCACCCGAGGCATCACCAAATAGTCAATCGGGTCGGTGCGCAGCATTTTGAGCGCATCGATTTGCTGAGTGAGCTTCATCGCAGCAATTTCGGCAGCAAAAGCCGAGCCCACCTGACAGGCCAGCACGCCCGCCGTGAGCAGGGGCGCAAGCTCTCGGCAGTAGGCAGCAGCAAATACGCCGCCCAGCGTGCCAATAGAGCCAAATCGGGCCATTTCTCTGGCCGACTGAATCGCAAAAATGATGCCCGCACAAACATTCGTTAGCACCACGGGTGCTAAGCAGCGCGGGCCTGCACTCATCAGATGATCCATAATTTGACGCTGGCCCCAGCGCCCCCGCAAAAAGCGGTGCATCACCTGCCCTGCTAACAAAATAGCCATGGCAGAGTGATAGATAGGATTGTCTGCCTCTACACCCAGATGGCCCTGCGATCGCCTTGAATAAGACCGACTTCTACGGGAAGAAGCCTTGTGATGCCTTGCAGGAAAAATATCGTCAGCATCGCGTCTTGTAGAAGCATCCCACAGTCGAGAAATGCGCTTGGATATTCGCCCATCAGCCTTGACCATTACTACCCACTGTTTCTACTAACTTTCCTTAGATGTACCTTCCCTTAGACAGTCATTCACGGCAAATATTTGCAGCTAATGGATAAAACACCTTAATTAAATATCTCAATCAAACACCTCACTGAATGCATCTATATTAGAGAATCTTGGACAATCATTTGAGGGGTCTTTTACAGATTTCCCTGACGCCATGCCCAAATTTGGAAAAATTGATGCGGGTTATTTAGCCCATCGCTGTGGCCACAAACAGATGTACTATTTACATGGCGGGCTCTGTACTAAGCATGTACCCGGTAAGTTTTTAGCAAATTACTGGCGACAACGCGCGCTTTTCGCCAGTAATACCAGCCCTTTCAGACTCTTTTCTCTTTCAGAAAAGCAGCGTTTTTCATAAATACTTAACAGCCCTTTTATCAAAATAGGTTGATTTATTAGGATTTTATAGTACACTTGTACCAAGAGCCAAATCCTGCGTGTTTTGTCTTACACGGTCTGGAATATGAAATCAACCAATATGGAACTACAGGCTATTCGAGAAAAGTTGCAGATGCTTCAGGCAGAGCCGCTAGCGGCGGAGAGCCTTGCTTTACCCTGGGCTGAAAAACCTCAATATGAAAAACCTCGGGCTGAAAGACCTCGATCTGAAAAGCCTCAGAATGAAAAAAAAGCAGTGCCGCCCAGGTCAGTTGGCGCTGAGTCGGCCTACAGCCCTCAAGAACTGGCCATTGAAGCGCTAAAGCAGCGATCAAGCAACGTCGCTAGTGGAGAATCGCGGAGTAGCCATTCTCCTCCTAGTACGGAAATAGACGCCCGCACGGATGCCCTTGTCGCCAAAGAACTTTATCGGCTAGAAGTGCTGGCTAGCAATATTAATGAGCGATCGCAGCAGCAAGCCGCCGAAATTATGACCCTCAAGCGATCAGCTCAGCAGGCATCTGTAGCGCTGCGTCGTCAGGGCGTTCACGAGCACCCGCAGCTAGAGGCCATTACCCAGTTTCTTAACAGCTACCCGTCGGCGATTGTTCCTTACGTTCAGCGAGATGCCACAGGGCGCTTCACCCTCACCTACAACACCATAGACTTTCATCAAGCAGAGCAAGACGCGGTAGATACCGCCAGCGCCTTACGCAAGCTTGCTCGGCCCGATCAGGTTTCATCGGTACAAATACCGTTCTCTCAACCGACTCGACCTGTCGCTGCAAAAGATCAAACCGTTGGGCACCCAGCCACAAAGAGCCGATATGCCTCAGCAGAACATAGCATTCAGACGGCGGCTACAACCGTGGTACATGGCTTCACACGGCTGTTGAGCCAAACGGTGAAGCCGCTCGTTGGCCTGTATGCAGAGCGCGCTTATCAAAGTGATCGGGTTGCTGATTCATTTTCTTGGCTAGACGGCATGATTTGGTTTAGTGGAGCAGCGATCGCCCGCCTCGCGATTAGCGGCATCGCCCTTAGCTATCCCATCGTTCAGAGCATCTCTTTAGTTGCCCTTGCAGGCATCCTTGTTTTTGCCCTGTACCAAGTGATTGTCCCAAAATCTGACGACTACAGCTTGATCTATCGACTGTGCATGGCGATGGTCGGCCTGCTTGTAGCAGGCATGTTTTAAATAAACTCTCTTTTAGCGCTCATCCTCTCAAACAATTCACCTAGCCGATTGATTCCTTAACCAAGAGAGATTTTTTATGGCCCTACTGAGTCCTGTTCAAAACCCAATAAAGCCTCTTGTTAAGCCTTTGTTAGCGAGCGGATTAATGCTTGCTTTGATAGCTGTTTTACTCGATGCTAGCGGCGCAAGATTGTTGGAAAACAAGCCAAGCGCCTCTGTAAGCTCTGCTAGCAGCGGAGAATCTGCCGAAACCTTAGCAAGAGATTGCGAAAATACCGTTAATGAAAACTCTCGACTCTCGCGAGAACAGCTGCTAAGGCTGTTAACTATTCCGGAGCGCGATAGTAAATCAAACGTGCGCCAAATCTTACAAGAGCCCTACTGTCAGCTTTCTACCTTAGAAGTTCGAGCGGGCGTTGATGCCATTCGAGAAGCCTATCCTTTAGAATTCGACCCTGATACCGCACTGGTTATCCTTTACGAGAACGATGAATATGCAGGCTACAGCTTTAGATACTAATTTCTCAAGGCACCGCCCAAAGCTTAGCTGGCAGACTGCCGATTTTTTAGCTATGTCACGGCATTTGCGGCGGCTATTGAGCGGGTTAATGCTGCTGCTGAGCGCGACTTTGCTGTGTGGCTGTGGTGTCAAAGCTGGCCCCAAGCCTAAAGTCATCACGCTACAGCAGCAATGGGCGCTAAACCCTGGAGATAAAATAGCAGGCAATCTCGTAGTTGGTAGCTTAGGAGATATCTCATTACTTTTAAAGCGCGGTAAAGTGAGCGCTCCTTTTGACGGCGAGCTAGCCCCTAGCGACAAAGATCAGTGCGCATTGTACTCTACACCCGAAATCCCGGCCTATTTGTTTCGGCTATGCGGGCTTAAAAGCTTTGACTACGGCGAGGTAAAAGCGGGTAAACCCATAGGAAAAGGAGACTATCTTAGCTTTGCCACACTGCGACGACAGCCAGATGGCACCTGGATTATTGTCGAACCCGCGAAAGGCGTCTTAGAAAAGGCGCTAGGCGCAGGCTTTTAATTAATTTATCTCTTATCTAATTCGGCCAGATTAATTTATCTCAATTGTTGCTGAAATTCACTTTTGTATCGCCATGTTTAAATCACCCCTTTCATTTGCAGTGACTGTAGTAATCACCTTGTTGAGCTTAACAAGCGTTGCTGAAGCTGCAAAAGGTAATCCATCCTCTGGCGTGGCATTGAGCTTTGCGCTGCCTCCTGTAGAAAAAGCGGAGAAGACGGAGCCAGCAACAGAAACAACTACCGCAGAAACTACTGTAGAAACCAACGTCGCCGCATCTCTTTCCGCAGGCTCGCTATCCGATAAAACAGCTGATGAAATAGCTAACGAGCTGGTGCGAGCTGAAGAGCCGCTGCCCCCTATATCAGGAAACATAGCATCAGAGAATACAGAAAATTTGACCACCATTGCCATGCCTGACGATGCAACAGTAGACGCAAAATACAGTAGGCAAGACATTGGCGTACAGTTTTTAAAAGATGCTGTACAGATGCCCGCTCAGCAACCTGTTCAAGCACAAGCGCGAGCTGCCGAGCTGCCTGCGGCCACTAATATCGCAGGATCGGATAACTCAGGCCCGTCTACGATCAAGACTGAAGCTAGCGCTGATCTTAGCGACGAAGGCGACGAACCGTCAGCAGATGATTGGATTTTTGAAGGGGGATCAGGCTCGCTGGTTGCTCATGCTGTGGGGAGCGCTGAGGGCACCCGGCAGTGGGATGGCGAACAAACACGGGCTTACTACGGTCATCGAGATCCGGGCAATGGCGTGTGGAATTTGGGAACTTTTTCCTATCAGCATGAGGCCACCTCGCCAGAAGATGCTGACGAGAAACAGATTAAGCGGCTGAAGGCCCAAGGCTTTGAGCTAGAAGAGCAGGCCAGTCAGCAAGGGGTGAGGCTAACTTTGCCCGAGAAGCTCAATGGCTTGGATTTGGCGAATCAGGCTCCGCTGGCGGCGCTGGGTAAGGGGGGTTATATCGAGCAGTTGGCTCAGGCTCATCAGCTACAGCTACAGGACGAAGCGGCGATCGCCTGGGCTCGAACTCAGGCTTACAAAGACCCTGATACAAAGCTATGGAACGCGCCCGGATTAGGTAACAACGCCTACAGCATTAGCCAAGATCAGGAGCGGCGCATGTCTGCGATTAGTCAAGCGCTCGGTGCCTATCGCCAAACGACTAGCCTGGACGATTTGGCTCCTGATGATTTGGCTTCTGACGATCTACCTCTTGAGGATCTAGCTAAGGCATTTAAGCTAAGCGATCGCTCTACCGAACCAAGCCAAGCTACTGATAGACAATATCTTTAAGTTCGAGCTAAAGTGGTAGTGACTACGATTTAGCTGCGACTTTGCCCTAACTCCAACCTTTTGCCCCTAGCCTGTGCCATGCAACCCTTAGCCGACACCGTTTCACCCATCAACTCATTAGAAGATGCGATCGCGCGGTGTCAATCGTTAGGAATGCGATTGAGCCGCCAGCGCCGCTACATCTTAGAGCTACTGTGGCAAATTCAAGAGCATCTATCCGCGCGTGACATCTATGATCGGCTAAACCGACTAGGCAGAGAAATTGGCCACACCTCGGTATATCAAAACCTAGAAGCCCTTTCCGAACAAGGCATCATCGAGTGCTTAGAGCGATCAGACGGCAGGCTATACGGGCATGTAAGCTCGTCTCATAGCCATGTCAACTGCATAGACACTCAGCAAATTATTGACATCAACATTGAGCTACCCGCAGCAATACTCGCGCAGGTAGAAGCCCAAACGGGCGTCAAAGTATCAGACTATCGCATTGACTTTTTTGGCACAAAATCTACAGGCGCAGCCGAATAGCCCAGAGCTAAGCGGTTGAATTCAGTCGCTTAGCACGTCTTTGCTAAACATCACCAGTACCGCGCCAAACATAATAGCCACTAACGCAAAATCCATAACGCTTATCCAAACTTAGCCTTTAATAATATTCCCCAATCTAGGAAAGGCCAAACCACTAGCTACGAATCTGTACGGGCATGACGAGATAAGTCGTCTTAGAGCCGCCCAGAGGCGTCAGGACAGACGGGCTAGTGGCCGAATTGCACTGGAGTTGAACCTCAGCCGTTGGGATGGCTTTAAGACCTTCCAGCAGGTAGCGCACGTTAAAGGCAATGTCTAAATCTTCCCCAGTAACTTGGGCGGGCATTGTTTCTAGCCCGCTGCCAACTTCTTGAGCTTCTACAGAAAGTGCAAGCGACTGAGCCTCGGCATCAATCGAGAGCTTGACAATGTTGTTGCGCTGGTCGGCCATGACAGCGATTCGCTCTAGCGAGGAGACGAACTGCTTTCGATCTACCGTTAGCTGACGCTCAAACTGCTTAGGAATGAGCTGGCGATAGTTGGGGTACTGACCTTCTAGCAGCCGGGTGGTGATGCGCTGCTGGCCTAAGTCAAAAACAACCTGGGTTTGATCGATTTGAAAGGACACAGGCTCGTTGCTAGGATAAATTTGAAGGATACGCTCTAGCTCGCGAAGCGCCTTGCCGGGAATGGTCACGTTCATTTCTAACGAGGAAGCGGGCGCACCAGAGTCATCTACCGTTTGGACGACGGCTAGGCGGTGGCCATCTGTGGCCGCGAACTCTAAGCTTTCGGCATCCGCCGTGAGATGCACCCCGGTTAACACCTGCTTGGTCTCGTCAGAGCTAGTTGCAAATAACGCCCCTCTCAAGCCTTCTATCAAAGCCTCGGCAGCGACTTTAATCGGCTCGGTGGCCTGCACCTGTGGCAGCTGAGGATAGTCTTCCGCGCTGAGGCCGCGAACCTGATAGCGCCCAGCAGAGCAGGAAAGCGTCACCACAGGCTCATCGTCATCTTCGGTGATGTCCAGCTCTTCGTTTGGCAGCCGTGAAACGATGTCACTCAGCAGCCGAGCAGGTAGAGTGAGCGATCCGCTTTCGTTCACTTGGGCCGCAAACGTGGTTTGAATGCCCAGGGTTTCATCAAAGCCGACGAGAGTGACTTGCTGCGTGTCGGTACTAGCGGTGACAAGCACATTGCCCAAAACTGGCTTGCTGGGACGAGAGGGAACTGCTCGGCTAACCAAAGAAAAGTGGGTGTTAAATTCGGCTTGCGAACAGCTAAATTTCATTGCTCAAAAATTGAAGGGCGTGATTGAAAAAAAACTTTAGGGCCGAGGTATTGAGATGCCCAATACTATCACCCTACAAGCCCCGATAAGATTTTTAGTGATGTACTATTTTTTTTCTGTTCGCTCTACTAAAGACTCTTTTCTTTTTAAAAAGAAGAATTTAAAGATAGTAGTAGTAGGGCCTGTGGAAAATGTGGAAAACTCGACTTTTTTGTTAGTATGGTTCGCTTCTAGCGATTTTTGCATTGTGGAAAACCTGTGGAAAAACTAGGGAGTTTTCCACAGGCTTCGCGATCGCCGATTTTTTTTCCACAGGGAGCCCTAAGTTTTCCACAAGTTTTCCACAGGTTTTCCACAGAAAATAGGGGTTTTTCCACAGGCAAATCTAGTACACATGTCATCTTTCTTTACCATTAAAAACGCCTTCACGTAGATTTCACATGAGGGCGTTTGGTCTGCATTAGCGCATGCACTAGCTAAAAAGCGAACGTTAGCTGGCGGACTGGATGTTAATGCGATCGCTCACTTCTCGAATCTTTTGGGCGAGGTTGAGATCGCGCTTAACGAGCTGGCTGACCTTATCGCAGCTATACATCACAGTGGTGTGGTCTTTGCCGCCAAACTGCTCGCCTACCTTAGGCAGGCTCAAATCGGTATGCTGACGCATCAGATACATGCCAACCTGCCGAGCCTGACTAATTTCGCGGCGGCGAGAGTTGCTTTTAAGATCGTCTATAGAAACTTTAAAGGCGTCTGAGACGGCCTTGATGACGGTTTTGGGGGAGCATTCTAGCCGCTGAGCAGGGGGATCGAGTACGGGCACGAGGTTTTCAACCGTCATCGGTAGCCCTGAAATGGAGGTATAGGCGATCGCCCGAGTCAGCGCCCCCTCTAGCTCGCGAATGTTAGAGGTGTAGGAAGAGGCAATGTATTCAGTCACATCTCTAGACATGGGCACCTGCTCGTACTCTGCCTTTTTTTGCAAAATTGCCATGCGGGTTTCAAAGTCGGGCGACTGAATATCAGCAATTAACCCCATTGAAAACCGCGAGCATAGCCGATCTTGCAGCCGAGGAATTTTGTTAGGCGGGCGATCCGAAGCCAAAACAATTTGCTTGCCTGCCTCGTACAGCGTATTAAACGTATGAAAAAACTCCTCTTGAGTGTATTCTTTTCCCTCAATAAACTGGATATCATCTACCAGGATGACGTCTACCTCGCGGTATTGCTCCCTAAACCGCTGCATACTATCGCGACGAATAGAAGCAATCAGGTCATTGGTAAAGGTTTCCGTTGAGACGTAGGCGATCTTAGCTTGCTTATCGCTTTCCATGCGGTAATGGCCGATGGCCTGCATCAGGTGAGTTTTGCCCAGGCCGACGCCGCCGCATAAGAAAAGCGGATTGAACTCACGACCGGGCGATTCGGCAACCGCCAGCGCTGCGGCATGGGCCATACGGTTGTTGGCACCGACGACAAATCGTGAAAAAACGGCTTTGGGATTGAGATCCGATGATTCGCTGTTGACGGCCTCAGCGATCGCCTGAGTGCTGGCCTTTACCACTACCGTTGGATAGCTAGATAGGCTGGCATCGCTAGGGCTTGGAGCCTGCGTAGTGGCATCAATAACGGCAATAGATACCTCGACTGGATGCCCTAAAATCTCGGCTGCGACCTGAGAAATTTGGCTGAGATAGTGCTTCTGTAGCCAGTTTCGGGCAAAGGGATTGTCAGTGAGCAGCACAAGCTGCTGGTCGGAGAGCGCCTGAATGCGGGTGGGCTTGATCCAAGTTTCAAACGTTGGGCCGCTAAGCTGACTTTCTAGCTTGGCTAATACCTCATTCCAAAGATCTTCTTTTATCTGGGTCACAGATTTACCTCTACGGTTTTCTTTGGGCCTGCGGGTAGTGCTTGGAAAATGACGCTAGATGCCTTTATTTAGAATTCAAAAAGGGTGATGGCAATGAAGCGTCGGGCCTTTTGTTAAAAAAGATCCAGCGCTGGGTGAAGGAAAGAAAAGAAAAGCGATGATAGAAAATCAGTTAGTCAAGTGACTTTACCGACAGCGGGCGCTTTGGATTTTCGTGAGGTGACTGCTGACACACTAGATGCCCCACCACAGAAACTTAAGGGACTACTAGATTACTAGATACGGCGTCTGAAAGGGTAAGGAAAATCTGTATAGTTTTAGGATCTGCATCTGTAAGGGGTAAATGACCTGAGAGCGGCGGCGCGATGAATGCAGCAAAATAAGATAAATTTGGGAGCCTGAGCGCCTCAGCATGGATGATTATAGAGCAATTCGTTTTTGAATTATAGGGGCTTATCTACCCAGGCGGACATCTTGCGGACATCTTGTAAATACTTAGCGATCGCGCCTCAGCCATGGCCTAGAACTGTCACTGCCGACGCCCACAATCGTTTTAAGCCTCTGTTAGAACAAAAATACTTGAACAGTGCTGCTAGCTAAAGGCACTGTTGAATACGTAAGTTAAGCAAATTTTATAAAGTTGAGTGAACCGCGCGTATGAAGCCACCTGACAACCCTTTGCCTAAAATGCACCCCTGGCTGCGCCAGTCGCTCGCCTATGCTTTGATAACGGTAGCCAGCGCCGGTACGGTCGTATTGCTGACGGGCCGAACGATAGCGCCTACGGCTGCTCATGACCAAAACTTTGCCTATGAAACGCTTCGGTACGAGGGCGCGCAATTTTCTGAGGCTCCCGTCGTCGGCCCCGCTAGTCAAGGGGTATCTAGTGAGACGTCTGTGCTGCTGAGTCAAGCGGCAGGCACCGCTAGCGGCACGGAGCGTTTGATTGGCGGCGCTAACTTTATTGCGGCGGCGGCTGAGCGGGTTGGGCCTGCGGTCGTTCGGATTGACTCGTCGCGGACGGTGACGGCGAGCCGTCGGCCAGCCATTTTTAACGATCCGGTTTTCCGGCAGTTCTTCGGCGAGCAGGGCATTCCAGAGGAGTCTACGCAGCGAGTAGAGCGGGGGACGGGCTCGGGCTTTATTTTGGATGCCAATGGCACGATTTTGACGAATGCCCATGTGGTAGAAGGCGCTGATGAGGTGACGGTAACCTTTAAAGATGGCCGTGAGCTACGGGGCGAAGTGATTGGTGAAGATCCGCTGACGGATGTGGCGGTGATTAAGGTGGAGGCGACGAATTTACCGATTGTGAGCGTGGGCGATTCGGATGCGCTGCGGCCTGGAGAATGGGCGATCGCCATCGGCAATCCACTGGGCTTAGACAACACGGTGACGGCTGGGATCATTAGCGCTACGGGTCGCACCAGCGCTCAGATTCGAGTGCCGGATAAGCGGGTGCAGTTCATTCAAACGGACGCGGCGATTAATCCGGGTAATTCAGGGGGGCCGCTGCTAAATGAGCGGGGTGAGGTGATTGGAGTGAATACGGCAATTATTGGCAATGCGCAGGGCTTGGGCTTTGCGATCCCGATTAATCAGGCGCGGGCGATCGCCAATCAGCTCGTGGCTAAGGGCCGAGTGGATCATGCGTATTTGGGCATTCAAATGAGCACGCTAACGCCTGCGCTGAAGGATGAAATCAATGCCGATCCAAATGCCAACGTGCAGCTAAAGGCCGACAAGGGCGTAGTGGTGTTGGGCATTGCTCGAAATTCTCCGGCGGCTCAGTCGGGCCTGCGGCTAGGGGATGTGATTTTGACGATGAACGGTCGTGAGATTACGACGGCTGATCAGGTGCAGCAGCTGGTGGAAGCTACAGCGGTTGGTGATGCGATCGCGATGAGGCTCAACCGCAATGGGCAAACGGTAGAGCTGTCGGTTAAGCCGGGTGCTTATCCGGTCAGTCAGTAATTGGGCTGTGTTTCCGGTTTATTTTGAGCTGGGGCCGCTGCGACTGCATCCGCATTTGGTGATGGAGGCGATCGCCTATGCGGTCGGCCTCTACATCAGCCTTTTTCGACGGCTAAAAAGCGATGATCCTAATGCCGTTTCCCCTGCTCAACGCACCTCTATTTCCATCGGCGCTTTGGCAGGAGCCCTGATCGGCGCAAAGCTGCTGGTGATGGCTCAGCATATTGACGTGCTGACTCAGGACTGGCGGCTTTTTTTATGGCTGATGCTTCAGGGCAAAACCATTGTAGGGGCGCTGCTAGGGGGACTGATCGGCGTAGAGCTAACTAAAAGATGGATGGGGGTGCGCCAGTCTACGGGCGACAGCTTTGTGTTTTCGGTGCTGTGGGGCACGGCGATTGGTCGGGTGGGATGCTTTTTAACAGGGCTGAGCGATCGCACTTACGGCACTGCAACTTCTTTGCCCTGGGGTGTAGACTTTGGCGATGGCGTGGCTCGACATCCTACGCAGCTCTACGAGATTGGCTTTTTGCTACTGGTATTTTTGGGCCTGCGCTGGATGGACAATCAGCCCAGACGAAACGGCGACTTGTTTAAGATTTATATGATTGCCTATCTCGGCTTTCGCTTTTTAATAGACTTTATCAAGCCTGAATTTCGCCCTTTGTTAGGGCTGAGCGCTATTCAAATAGCTTGCTTTGGGGGGTTGCTGTATTACAGAGAAGATATGCTTCGCCTGGGGCGTCGTGCTGGGAAAGCCTAGTGGATACGGATGAAACGGATGAAAGATGCGGATGAAATCGAACAACGATAAGAGCAGTGAATTTGTCCGGGGTGTGCTAATACTCTTAGCGAGTCATGTAGCCGCTGCGATCGCTTTAGGCGTGGCGTTTTGGATTGCAATGCCTCATCTCACAGCGTTTGGCTTGGTTTGTAGCGCTGTTTTGTTCCTAGGGCTAGTTCAGTTTCTCTATGGTGTTCCCTGGTATGTTCGATTAAGGCGAAGGCGACGATTTTGGGCTGCAAAGGGAATTGTTTTTGGGGCGATCGCTACCTTTATCCTCAATGGCATTGGCGTCGCGATGATAGTTCACTACGCCAATAAATCAGTGTAGGCAAGTTAATCTCTGAGCTAGTGCAGACGTTATCCTTTTAGGTTTTTTCTATGCCCACTCGCCCTTACCTGTTCTATGCGCTGACCAACAGCGTGTGCTCTACTTGCTTAAATAAGCTAGAAGCCAAAATTATTTTTCGCGATGACAAGGTGTATTTGATTTGGGGGTGATCAGCGCTAAAGAAAAAAAATTAAGCAAATTTACTGATAGCGGGCGTTATTTGAAGCTTTTGTGAACTCTTGCCAGCGTTTGTGAGTGATCTAGCGCGCGCTATTAGTGTTTAGGTAAATGTTGATTAATAGATGGGATACGTCAGTATGATTACCTCTAAAGCCTTCTTTGGGGCGATTGTGGCAAGCTTAGGCTTTACAGCCTGTGTGAGCACCAGCGCTCAGGCATTTACCTTTGTCGAAATCGCTAACACCGCGACGTCTGACTTTACCACCCTTGGCGATACCGCCATTAATGATCTGGGGCAAGTCGCCTTTGCTGCTAATGTGGGTGGCCAAAGCGGAATTTTCTCGGGAGATGGCGGGGTGATCGCCCCAGTCGTAGATCTCGGTGAAGGACTCACGGGCCTTTCGCTCGTCGATATCAATAGTGCGGGAACGGTTGTGTTCGCGCAGGCAGGGGCACCTGGAATTTTTACCAGCAGCGGCGGTATCATCACGCCTTTAGTTACCGAGGCCAGTTCTTTGGGGCAGCTTGGATTTACCGCTGATTTGTTTTTTGCTCCTCAAATCAATGAATTGGGTGCGATCACGTTTACCGCCAACAACTTTGCTACTAACAACCAAGGACTCTATCTAGCCAAAGACGGCGTGATAACTGCGATTGCCGAAGCCCCTGACTTTGATATTTTTCGATTTTCGATTAACAACAACGATCAGATAGCCTTCTTCTCTATTTCAGGTTTAGCGCCCGATGGTGATGCTGTGTTCATCAGTGACAGCGGTGGAGCACCTGTGGCCTTGCCCGATCCGTTAGGGTTCGGCACTATTGAAGGCCCTACTCTTAACGACAATGGTGCAGTGGCTTTTGACACGCTGGTTTTTGATGATGCAGGTGATGCGCTTCAAAGCATTATTATACAAA
>JBARVS010000046.1:0-35935 GCA_049646385.1 Phormidesmis sp.
CTCCATATCAACAAAGTCATCGCCAATAATAGGAATTTCACGCCCTATCAAAGGGAGTCTCAGCGTCTGACCAATTAAGTGCTGATAGCGCTCATCATTCGGATTAACCGCAACTGCCGTATCGCCCAGCATCGTCTCAGGTCGGGTCGTGGCAACTTCTAGCGCGCCTTCTCCATTCGTCAGCGGATAGCGAAAATGCCACAGATGGCCGTCTATCTCCTGATTTTCAACCTCCAAATCAGACACCGCCGACTGACTCGCCGGACACCAGTTCACCATGTAGCTGCCCCGGTAAATCAAGCCTTCCTCATACAGCCGATTAAACGCCGTCGCCACCGCCGTAGAAAGCCCTTCATCCATCGTAAAGCGCTCACGGCTCCAGTCAGCAGAGACGCCCAGCTTGCGCAGCTGATTGATAATAGTGCCACCCGACTCAGCTTTCCACTCCCAAGCTCGCGCTAAAAAAGCGTCTCGACCCACCTCTTCACGAGTTTTATCGGCTTGGGCCAGCTGCCTTTCTAAAATGGTTTGCACCGCAATGCTAGCGTGGTCTGTACCGGGCAGGTACAGCGTGTTGCGTCCGTTCATTCGCTGATAGCGCACAACGGTATCGATTAACGCCTGCTCAAAAGCATGGCCCATATGCAAGCTGCCCGTCACGTTAGGCGGTGGGATCACCACGCAAAAGGGTTCGCCGCCTTTACTCGGGTCAGCCTTAAAGACCTCTTTGCGCTCCCAGTAGTCCTGCCACTTAGTTTCAGTAAGGGTAGGGTCGTATTGGCTTGCGAGCGTAGGCGTCGTTGCAGTCATTGCAGGTGCGATTTAAGGAGGGACAGAATAGCTAGCGCGAAGTTAGTCAGGTTAAATGTTAGCAGTGATCAGAACCTTCAGACGCTATGAGCACCCGCAATCGACATGCCAGTTACAAAATACCAGTTACAAAAAAGCACCTAAACGACTGAACGCTCGGGTGCTTTAAAGCTGCAATTTTAGGTATTCAAAAAGCTTTCAGCTACTGAGCAAACCGATCAAGAGAAGGTGCTTCACTCGCGCCTGTGGCGTTGGCTTCAGCCGCTCGCTGCTGCATAATCGCCCGCTGGCGATCGCGCAAAGACTCGGCTTGAGAGTTGATTCGGCGGTTCTGGCTACGGTAAAATCCTTCGTCTGCCTGAGCGCCACCAATTGATCTAGCTCGGTGAAAAACATCCCAAATGTCTACGTTTGAACCCAAAATACCATCGCTGCTATCGGGTGACTTAAAATCTTCAGCGGTGTTAGCAACGCCCGATTCCTGGCTGGGTATTTGTGCCATTGCGGGCGCGATGCCAGCTATTCCTATCAACAGTCCAACGCTTAGAACGGCCAGCTTGCGCATCTGTTCATCCTCCAAAGGTTTTTACTAAAAAGACAAAAAATACGCTGGCGTGCATAGTCTCATCCAGGTATTAACTTTACATTAGTGTACCAACTGAATTCTTAAATACAGCATTGCCCTATGCCGATCTCTCGGGCGTCCTTTATCTAAGCCAATAAAGTTAGGAAATGCGACGACCAATAAGGGGACGGATAGCGAGGAAGGCGATCGCACTAAAGCCAACTAAAATACTCAACGCGATCGCCATACTAATATCGGCAAACGGCGCGTGCATCACAATGCTGCTGAACTGCCAGTCAGGATGCAAATAAATGTAGCGAATCGGCTCAATGGCATAGCTCAAAGGATTTAGGCTAGCGACAAGCTGTAACCAAGGCGGCATAAAAGAAAGTGGAACTAAAGCGGTGCTAGCAAACAGCAGCGGTAAATTGGTAATAAAAATAACGGCCAGCAGCTCAATGTGACCGGGCAGCGCAAAGGCTAAGCCTAAGCTTAAGGCCGTGACGCCAAACACCAGCGTCAGCACAATTAGTGTCATCAACAGCAGCCCGCCGGGGCCAGGAAGTCCTGCGCCTAAAAAAGCACTGAGGATCACAATCGCGCTAGTTTGAATCAGGCTTAGGGTTGCAATAAAGAGCGCTGAGGCTAGCACAATAGAGAATCGAGAGGCCAGCGGAGCGACCAAAAGACGATTGAGAAAGCCAAATTCTCGGTCGAACATAACCGGCAGTCCGGCGTTAAGCGCGCCTGCAAAAGCGGTGAAAACGATAATGCCTGCGCCCAGAAACTGCCCGTAGTTTTGACTTTCACCAAAGAGACCGCTAGGAACGTTTTGGAAGAGCGCGCCGAAGAGGATGAGCCACATGAGAGGCTGGATAACGCCTGCGACTAGGGTAGTCGGGCGACGCTGGAGCTGGATAAAAAGGCGGCGGGTGAGGGCTGTCGTTTCTTGAATAAATTCTTTGGGGCCAGGGATAGGTAGGTTCTGAACCGATGCGTTGACCGGAGAGGTGACGGCTTGGGCCATAGGGGAAGGGGTGGGGTAGGGACTGCTCTAATTTTAGAATCTAATGTTAGAGAATTTTGCCAAGGTCGATCCGAAAACCTGGAAGAATTGATTCGCCAGATAAGGGACTAGAGAAAGAAACGGTTTCAACGGGCTTGTTTAGCTGATTGTCTGGCCGATAAATTTCGACGGTTTGGTTTTGAGGATCGATCAGCCAGCCCAGCAGCAGCCCATTGTCTAAATAAGACTGCATTTTGGCTTGCAACGTAGAGAGTGTATCGTTAGCAGAGCGAAGTTCGATGGCAAAGTCTGGGCATAGAGGCAAGAATTTGTCGGGGTCGGGGGCGATCGCCTCTATGCGGCTGCGTCTTACCCAGGCTACATCTGGCGAGCGAATAGCACCATCTGGCAGACGAAATCCTGTAGAAGAGTCAAAAGCTAACCCGCTGCCGTCTCGTCTGGCCCAATTATCTACTTGAGCAGCCAATCCTATATTCCGATTTCCGGTTCCCCATCCCGTTGGCGGCATTAGTATCAAGCGCCCTTCGGCGGTGAGTTCGAGCTTTATATCTGGATTGGCCTGACACAGTCGATAGAAATCGGCCTCGCTCAAAGCAAGGTCAGCAGACCGCATATCTAAGGTGAGCGTCATCATTGCGAGATACCCATGTAGCTATCATTGCCTGCGACTTCCATAGGCTGTGCCACCTAAAAGCGCCAACCTTAAAAAAGCGAACTATGCGGTAAATGACTTTACCAGCGTTTCGTTATTGTTCGTTATTATAGATGGCCTCACCAATGGTATAGCTTGCAACGCCTAAGATTTTTTGCGTCCATTCGCCTGCTAAACCAAACTTTGTTTAGGTGCCACTGATTTGAATAGTTATAGACTAGGTTTGTTTAGGCTGGTGGCCACGCCAGTGAACGGCCCAACCGTTGAGTAAATAGCTGATGTCGAGCCCGCATAACAACGTAAGCCAGCCCGCTATAGAAAAAGTATAGCCAGTGCCAGGGCACTGCTTTAAGCGCAAATAGCCAGCCTCGCTTTTGACGAAAAAATCTATACACGGGCAGGTTAACAAACGTCAGCGCTACACCCAACAGAGCAGCGATGATCAAAGCGCTGTGCCACCAGGGTGCAATCAGCGCACACAGCAGCAAGCCATACACCAGCATCACGCTAATGCGACTATTCCATTTAAGGTTTAAATCGCTCGTAAACTGCTGATACTGGTTTGGATAGTCTTGTTGTATCCGCAATAGCAGCGCCATCCAGGGCAGCGCCCGATAAAAAACATCAGCGCGTAAAAGAGAAAGCGGCGTCCATTTTTTCAAATGCTTTACCTGAATATCTTTTCGCAGATGGATGGTATAGCCCGCTTGCTTTAGGCGATAGCCTAGCTCAATATCTTCAATACAGGGCTTGCGATAGGCTTCATTAAACCCGCCCACCGCCTGAAAAACAGAGCGACGGATAGCCCCACAAGCGCCCCAAAAGGTAGAAGCTTCTAAACGAGCTATCTGGTGGGTGTAGTGGTGAAAAAGGTTTTTATACTGCGACAAAAAGTTTGGTGCACCAGGCGCGTCGTCGTAGGAGCCAATTAACGCCGCCAGTTGAGGATCGGCCTGAAAGCCTTTAATTACTTGGCTAACGGTATCGGGCAAAATTTCTACATCGGCATCAACAAAAAATAAAATATCTCCTTTTGCCGCCTCAGCGCCGATATTACGCGCCCTAGCAGGGCCTTTTGACTCACTGCAGCGAATCAGCCTTGCCCCGAACGCTTCTGCAAGTCGCCAGCTACCGTCAGAGTCTCCGTCAGAGACCACAATAATTTCTATAGCAGTTGAGCTATCAATCTCCTCAGTGGCCTCTTTAGCAGCCTGATTGAGAGAGCCGTTAGGATCAAGTGCCCATCGCTTTAGTGAGGCCAAGCAGCGACGAAAGGCTGGGCCTCCGTTATAAACGGGTACTACAATCGAAAGAGCGGGTGAGTAGGGATAGCCCATTGAGTCTTAAAGAAGGTGAGCATCGCTAAAGCACTTCGACTGTCAAAACGAACGGCGGTGGCATTTTTTAAGCAGTTTTAGCGCGATCGCACTGGCGCTACTTAGTCAAAAAACTTAGCGCCTCATGCCAAGCCTTTGTACTCGATCTACAGTCAGATTAGCAAACATCCGCAGCATAAAACTCGTATGCCGTACAATAGCTTAGTAGATAGCGGTTGCTCACCTGCCAATAGGTAGAATTGCTTTTGCAAGCGCAGCAAACGCTGTAAATCCAAACACCGTGAAACCAACCTTTTTCGTCCGCACGCTTTGTATCATTTGCGTTTTAGCCATTTTGATAATAAGCGCGCCAGCAATGGCTGCTGCTAGCTTGCACGAAACCAATGCTGACGGCGTCTCAAAAGACTTGCCGCCGAAAAATTTGCCGCCGAAAAATTTGCCGCAGAGCGTAGAAAGTAGCGCTCCCCCTAGATCTCACAGATCTCCTTTAATTTATCCTTCCGACAACAGATTTTCTCGCCAGTTTTCTTATCAGAGGCGTAGTCCCTATGCCATTATCGCCGCTGCCCGCAGCAAAGAGCATCTAGCTCAGTTTCGCTCATGGAAGCAGCCTGTATATTTAATTGATAGCGTCAAACAGATTAGGCCCGCTATTAAAAAACAAGTTCATGCTACGAACCGCTACGTTAGCCAAATGTCGCAGAAAATTAAAGCTGCGCTGAGTCATGTTTTAGACCAAGTCAGCAGTCAAATCCACCATCGGGCCGAGCAGCTACGTCAGCCTTGAGGCATTCTATTTCTCACAAAGCTGCTTCTTTAGAAGTAGGTATTTACACAAAGGAGAATACCTTTGGGGAGAGCGGATGAAAAACGATAGTCTCTACACTTTTTGAGGATAGTTCACGATAAAAGAGACTTTTCACTTATGAAAAATGTTTTTAGCCGTACCCAGGGATGGGTAAGCAACCTTCGCCGCACCTTTATTGTTGGCTTAGTGACGCTTAGCCTGGTAGGAACAACGCTAGTTGCACCCGCTCACGCTGCCGATGCTGACGACTATTACACCAATGAGCGCGGTGGCATTCAGACTACCGAGCGCTATGACCAAATTCAGCCTGACGCAGGTGGTATGAATGGCTTTGATGATGTCGATCCTAGACGCAATACCCGAGAAGCCGAAGGTAAGGCAAAAGTGCTGATTGATTCATCCAAGCGACGCAATCTGGAGTCTGCCGATCCGCTAGAGGGTGTTAGAGAAGCGGTTGATAACATTAAAGAAAGCGTGGGTGAAACGGCTGATGACCTAACGAGCAAAGCTAGCGATCGCCTAGATAAGGTCGGCAACAAACTCGACAGAGCCGCTGACCGCACGGGCAACAGACTCGACAGAGCCGCTGACCGCACGGGCGACAAAGCACGACGAGCGCTCAATGACTAACGCTTATAGCGCTTAACAGCAAACAAAATAGCTAGAGCTTGCCCTGCCGTATTATTCACGCGGTGGGGCAAGTTCTAAGTTTTGAGGCAGGTCGTTTTCACTAGCGTCTGGCGCGGTCGATCTATTTCCGGGGCTAGGAGCAGGGGCAGGACGGCGGTTACCTTCTAACCGACGAAGCGTTTCTTGCCAGTTGCCAATTCTAACCTGGGCCGAGTCATAGGCTTCTGCCTGCGTTGGGATTTTATCAGCCAAGGCGATCGCACTTTCCACATTCTGATTCGCCGCCGTCTCTGCCTGCCGCAGCAAATCCCAGCTCCAGTTGTCAATTTGGCTATCGGCGCGGCTGCGGCTATTGCTTTGAGCGGGTACGCGCTGAGCAATGGTGATGGCTTTACTCAAGGCATCACCATCCCCCCGAGCAGCCACGTTAACCGCCTCATCTAAGCGCAGACGACCGTTTTCCTCAGCTTGCCAGCCAGCGATGTCATCTTGGGCAGCGTCATACAGGGCGCGGCCTTCACCAATTCGCTTAGCAGTCGCGATCGCCCCCGCCAAGTCACCGTTTCTCGCCCGCTGCCGAGCCATATCAATCACAGGCTGATCTTCAATCCGCTGAATGCGCCCCGTCCAGGTCGCGATTCGACTGTCAGCCTCTTTGCCCAGCGCTCTTCTTGAACCAACCTTGCGAGCCTCTTGAATGGCAGCGCGCAAATTATCGGCCGTGCCCACCGCCGCCAGCCGATCTGCCCGCTCTAAAATGGGCCTGTCTTCCACCGTTTCTACCTGAGTTTGCCACTGGCCAACCTGCTTATTGGCCTCGTCGGACTGCGGTGAATTGCGCGACACTTGTTTGGCGATCGCAATTGCCGCCGTCAAATCAGTAGTGCTGCCCCGTGCGGCTCGCTCTTTGGCCTGATTTAGCAGCGAAATATTCTGTAGCTCACCCTGCCACTGAGCGATTAGCTGCTGGCCCTTGGCATAGCGCGGGCGATTTTTGCCCAGTGTTTTCATCCGAGCGATCGCGTTTTCCAAACCGCCCATCGTACCGCTCCATGCCTGCTGATAGGCCGACACAAAAATTTGAAAGTCCTCTATTTCCTTATTAACGCCCGCATCGCGCGGAATCGCCGCCAGCATGATTTGAGCATTCGAGAGCTGTCGGGCCGCCAGCAAGCTTTCGCCAATTTTCAGCATTTGTTTGGCGATATCTTTGCGTTTGCCCTGAGCCTCGGCGTAAAACAGGCTCTTTTGGTCAATTTCTTTAAGTCGCTTGAGCGCCTCAACAAATCCCTTAACGGTGCCCTCTTTAGCAAAGTCTAAGGCTTCTGAAAGCTTACGGCTGTCTTCTCGGCCCTGAGCAATCAGCTTGGTCAGCTCGTTGTACTTAACGGTTGACCAAAACTTATTAGGCACATCTAGCAGCTTCACCGACAGACTAAAAGCAGCCTGAAAGTTCTTAGCCTTGAGCTTGACAATGGCCTCATTAAAGCCATCTTCGCCCTCTTTCCAAATGCCTTTCCAGCGAACAATTCGCTCATCCACCAGCTTGGCTGCCGCCGTCTTAGCCGGAATTTTTTTAGCCGCAGCGATCGCCTCCTCAATGTCTCCTGCTTCAAAAGCGCGCTCGGCCAAATCAAGTACCTGAGTCGCCCAGCTCTCAATTCGGCTGTTGATATCTGCGCGCAGCGGATGGTCTTCAGGGAGCTTATCAACCAGTGCGATCGCCGCAAGCAAATTTTTCACATCACCCTGATCGGCATATGCCTCAGCGCACTGAAGCCGCAAAGACGCCGAAGCCGTCGGCCAAAAAATGGCCCTACAGTTGGGTAGATTAGGCACTCGAAACAGGCTAATCATCGCCGCCGTCCCCGCCGTCCCCGCAATTCCAAACAGCACTAGCATCACCAGCGGCCAGCGCTTTAGCCAGCGTGCATTTGAGCGGGAAGCTCTGGGTAAAGCAGGCGAGCCCGAAGCGCTGCTCGAAGCGGTAACCGAAGCACTGCCCGAAGCGCTGAAAGTAGGATGCGTCGAAGCTCCGGACTGAGGAACCGAGTGAATCAAATTTTGGGCAGATATGCCTTGGGCCGGAATTTTTCTGGAGGATGGAGTCTTTGGAGGTAAAGATGAGGCCGATGGACGCTTTGGAAAAGCGCTGTTATCAGCATCGTATTTCGAAGCCATAGCTTTCCTAGCGACGCGCATCATCACAATTGTAACAATCGATTGATATTAACAGAAATACGAGGGATCACTGAGCCGATCTGCGCTGACTGACAGCATAGATGCTGATGGGTGGCGCTTACCGATAGGCTACCCTAAGTACCTGTACAGACTGCCCAGTTTCTATCTGGATTTCGCCTTGTGGCATCCTAGCGAGTCCGCTGACATTCACTAAATTCACCAGATTGCCTGAGCTATGCCCGCCGCTGGCCTTGGCAAACTCATACCCAAATTCCCCTGCTGTTAGCTGGCCCCATAAGTACGTCTCCCGAGTGCCGCTTGCCGTCAGCGCTGTGGTAGCTGTGGCCCACACAAAGGGAGGCGACCACGGCCCCTGCTGCCCTGAGAGCTTGGCGATCGCAGGCGCTACAAACCGCCAAAAGCCAACCATTGCCGACGCTGGATTTCCCGGCAGACCAAAGTAAATGGCGTCGTTAACAGTCGCCACAGTTAGCGGCTTTCCTGGCTTCACAGCGACTGAGCGAATATGCAGCGTCGCGCCTAGCTCATCTAGCACATCATCCACATAATCGTAGTCACCCACCGACACGCCGCCCGATGAAATCACCATGTCAGCCTGGGTTAGCGCTGAGGCGATCGCCGCCTTCACCCGCGCGCGATCATCGCTGACAATGCCTAGTGCAATCGGCAGCGCTCCCGTCTGAGCGACCAAAGCAGCTAGCGCGTATTGGTTAGAATCTACAATTTGCCCCGGCTGAAGCGGCTGATCGGGCCGCACTAGCTCGCTGCCGGTAGAAATGATCGCTACCTTAGGCCGCCGAAACACCGCTATTTGAGTTTGCTGAGCCGCTGACAACAAGGCAATTTCAGCAGGGCCAATTACTCGCCCTGCGGCCAATAGCTCGTCGCCTATCTGCGCAAAGCTGCCCTGCGCCCTGACAAAATTTCTCGGCTCGGGCGCGCTCAAAATAGTCACCCTTTCATTGCCCTGATGTCGTTCAGTCTTCTCCTGCATCACCACCGTATCAGCCCCCTGGGGCATCATCGCCCCGGTCAAAATCCGCGCGGCCTGCCCCGGCTTCAGCGCTTTTTGCGGCAGCTTGCCCGCTGGAATCTCTTCAACAACTTGCAGCGTCACAGGCACCTGCCGTACATCGCTGGCCCGCACCGCATAGCCATCCATCGCCGAGTTGTCCCAATGGGGAAAATCCAGGCCGCTACACACTGCCGCAGCCAGCACCCGGCCCAAACAGCCCGTCACATCATCCAGGTGAAGAGTTTCTATTGCGTCAATCGGACTGACTAACCCGAAAATCAATCGCTCAGCTTCAGCCGCAGTGAACATAATATGGAGAGTAGCGAGACAATGCCCAAATACTACACCTCCTCATGGCCCCTTCCTCTCAGACGGTTCCTTCCCGTAGTTTTTCAGCCCAGGCTGACGGCGCTCAAAGCCCACAGCCTAGCTTGGCGGATGTGCTGCGATCGCGCCGTCAGCGCCTCGCCCAAATCATCGACTTCCCAGTGCTGCTCTGGTCAGGAACGGCCAAGCCCAGAAACTTTGCGGCCAATATCTACCCTTACCGGGCCAGCAGCCACTTCTTATACTTTGCAGGTCTACCGTTAGAAAACGCCGCGATTCGCATAGAGGGCGCTTATCTCACCTTATTTATTGATGAAACCACCCCCGAAGAAGCCCTGTGGCACGGCCCCCAGCCTAGCCGCGATGAAGTTGCCGAGCGCATTGGCGCAACCGCCGCTTACCCCTTAAGCGAGCTAGCTAACTTAGCTTTGGGCACCGCAACGCTGGGCGAAGCCGATGAAACCATCAAAATGCTAGAGCAGGCGATGCTTCAGCAGGGCATTGTTACCCCGCGCCATCATCCACGGGGCGATCAGGACTTTGAAAGGGCGATTGTGCGGCTGCGAATGATTCAAGATGAGGGGGCATTAGCTGGCCTACGTCGAGCTATGGCGGTCACCGTACAGGCGCATAAAACAGGCATGAGTATTACCCCAAAAGCCAAAACAGAGGCACATATCCGTGCTGCAATGGAAGCAGTGATTATGGGCCAAAACATGACCTGCGCCTATGGCAGCATTGTCACCATTGCGGGCGAAGTTTTGCACAATCACCGTTACGACCACCCCATTCAGGCAGGCGACTTGCTTCTGGCCGACGTTGGCGCAGAAACGACCGACGGCTGGGCCTCAGACATTACGCGCACCTGGCCAGTGAGCGGTAAGTTTTCCGCAGCGCAGCGTGATTTGTACGATGTTGTGCTTGCTGCTCACGACTTTTGCATTGAAAAGGCTAGGCACGGCGCTGAGTATAAGCAAATTCACCTGTTTGCCTGTCAGATTATCGCCGCTGGGCTAGTAGATCTGGGCATTTTGACAGGCGATCCAGAAGATTTGGTCGCACAAGATGCCCATGCGCTATTTTTTCCTCATGGCGTGGGTCACCTGATGGGGCTAGACGTGCATGATATGGAAGATTTAGGCGATTTATCAGGCTACGCAGAAGGGCGAGAAAGGAGCGATCGCTTCGGCCTATCTTTTCTACGGCTCGACCGCCCCTTGGCAGTCGGCATGGTAGTCACGATTGAGCCAGGATTTTATCAGGTGCCCGCAATTTTGAACGATGCTAGGAATCGCGATCGCTATGCTCACATGGTTAACTGGGAGCGGCTTGAGCAGTTTGCCGACGTGCGCGGCATCCGCATAGAAGACGACATTCTGATTACCGAATTAGGCTGTGAAGTGCTCAGCCAAGCGCTACCCACCGATCCAAACGCTATAGAAGAAATCATCACAGGTCAACCCTAGTCGCGATCGCTATCTGGCAGCGAGCCTCAAAACAATCTTCTTTGCCAGTAGAACAACTGATCAATAATTTCGACCACAGCGGTCTTAAAAACTATTTAGACACCTTGAGTTTCTAAGTCAATCTTGTAGAGAGAAACGCCCGCTGCGATAAAGAGACAATTTTTTTTCCTCCCCCCAATAGTCAAATTGGCGCAAACCTCCGGAACGTGTATTTTCCCTAACAGAGTTCCTGCTGATGAATATACCTGTACGCTGTCATGCGAACTGGTAAACAAATTGCCCCACCGATCAATACACATGCCGTCGGGCTGACCAGGATCAACAACGGCAAAAACGCGACCATTCGCCGCGCACTCGCTGCCCTTCACCTTATAGATGCGAATATCGTGATATAGCTCAGGATTCTCAAAAGCCGACGTATCAGAAACATACAGGCGGGTCTCATCCGGGCTGAAAACCAGTCCGTTAGGTCGAGTCATCTCTGTAATCACCGCCGCTATTTCGCCCGTTGCCGGATCAAACCGAAAGACAAAGCTACCGGGCTGTTCCTGCTCGCCCCCACAGCCCTGGTCTTTTTGGGTGAGGCCAAAGGGTGGATCGGTAAACCAAACTGTGCCATCGCTTTTGATAACAACATCATTAGGGCTGTTGAGACGTTTGCCCTGATAGCGGTCAACTAAAGTATGCCACTCACCGCTGTGTTCCTGACGAATAATCGCGCGATCGCCGTGAGAGCAGGCAACAATTCGGCCCTCACTATCGAGCGCATTGCCGTTTTGAAAACAAGTTGGCTCACGCAAAATGCTGACCTTTCCCTGATGCCAGCAAAGGAGGCGATCGCCACTCACGTCGCTCCAAATCACGCTATCGTCAGCCGCACGATAAATGGGCCCCTCGGTATGTTTCGAGCTGCCATCAAGTTGAACCAACAATGCCTGAAAGTCAACTAGATCGGCCATACGCGGATCGCAGATCTCAATTTCAGTAGGCTTAGAATTTGGCATGATCCTAATATTTTCTGATGCCTGAAGCATAGGGCTTGAAGACTGTGCGAAAATTGATATGGCAAAGACACATCAAAGACGCTTTCATCCTATAGAATTTATGGAAAAACAACGAACATAAAAAACAACAAGTATCAAAATCTTTACTAGAAGAAGAGCTGCCCATAGTACCCACGGTGCCGAAAATGCTTCCTAGTGAAACCGTTCAACTACGACGCAACGTAGATCTAGAAGTTTCCTACACAGCCCGACAAGCTACAGATTGGGCGACTTTGCCAGCGCTGGTGTTTTTGCATGGGGGCATGGGTAATCGTTGCAACTGGCGATCGCAGTACGAATTTGCCCAGGCCAAAGGATGGGAAGCATTGGCCTATGACCTAGCCGGACATGGAGAGTCGTCAGCTTACCGTCGCTACTCTATTGGGCGACACCGACGCGACTTACAGCGCTTGCTACAGCACTATGGCATTACCTCACCCTTGCTGTGCTGTCATAGCTATGGCGTCCCAATCGGCATAGAGTGGGCGCAGCGACACCCAACAGCGGGCCTCATACTGGTAGCAGGTGGCACGCATGATCTAGCACCCTGGTGGGAAATTCCGCTGATAAAGGCACTGGCCTGGGGCGGACGCCACCTGTTTCGATATTCCTGGCTACAGCGAGCCACCAAAGCCATGTCAAGCCAGCAAAATCACGCCACTATTGATCGCTTTTTAAGTGAAAGCCCAGTCCCTACAGCCGCCGATCCTTACACAGCGCTCGAAATATTTTGGGACTATAACTTTTTTACCCGCCGCCGCCCGCAAAAGCTAGATATGCCAGTGCTGGTAATTAGCGGCGGGCAAGATTCTATGTTCAGCAAAGAGATGGGTGAGGCGCTAGCAGTCACATTTCCCAACAGCGAACATTTGCATTTGCCAGAGGCGGGGCATTTATTAATCGCAGAATATCCACAGGTAGTCAACAAGGCGATCGCGAACTTTATAGTTAGCCTGCAGCCGCACTCTCTCAATGAACTCAATGAACAAATCAGCTAATGCACCAGCTCAGCTTTAAGCCAGAAAACCAGACGTATAATCTCCTGGCAAATGTTCTTCTTCTATGCAACACTTCGATAGTTTCTACAATTTTCTTAGCCTTAGGGAATATCGTCAGCGTGAAGAGTAAGCGGATTAACCTGTTCTCTTAAAAAAGAAAAATTATCTTGAAGGTGAATCAAAATAAGCGGCAGCGGAGTACCTAGCCGACTCCCAGATGACTGTGAGCTGTCTACACTTCTGTTGTTATCGCCAAAAAAACGATTGGGATTAAAGGTGGTCATGAGATTTTAAGCTCACTTAAAACATTAATCTCTTAACGTTATAGAAAAGGGTTGTGTCAAAGATATGACAAATCTGTTTCAAACTCTCAGCACTTTTAGTTTTTTCGCTTTAGTTTTTTCGCTGTGGTCTGACAGATCGGCCCTTGTGACGTTTTTTTGTGCATAGCAGTAGGATCGTGGCGCTGGCCGCTATGCTTGTAAAATAGTTCCGCTTTTTATTTTCGCAAGTTTATGACACAAGGGCCAGAGCGCGATCGCGAAGAAATTCGCCTCCAAGCTGAAGAACAGCGTATCCAAAGGGCTGAGCGCTATGCGATCGCTTCTCGCTTGGTCAGCAGTGTCTACTACCTGTCAGGCGCGTTAGAAATTTTGCTGCTGCTGCGGTTCATCTTACGACTCACGGGCGCTAATCCAGCCAACGCTTTTGCTGCTTTTATCTACGCGCTCTCAAATGTATTTGTAGCGCCTTTTTCCACGCTTTTTGCCGACCCTGCCATTGAACAAGTCGGCGTGTTCGATGTCAGTGCTTTGGTGGCGATCGCCGTCTATGCGCTGCTCGCTTGGCTTGCTGCAAAGCTGGTATGGCTGATTTGGGGCCCACCTGCGTAAAGTTTTTTGAAGAGCGTCTTAAGAAAAAACGGTCAAAAGTAGCTCACTATCCAAGCTAAAAGATATACTTAGTTACATCAGTGAATAGCTCCTTTGTAATCGCCAGTCAGCAAAATCAGCGTGTCGGCGTAAGACAGAATTTTTGTTCCTAAAGTTTAAAACAACGTAGAAAGTGCAAAGCAACGTAGAGAAGGTCATCTTCTGACAGTAGCAATTTCCCCAATTTTCTGATAGGTAGGACACATGATGAACTCTATTAGCAAAGGTTTACGGGTACTCATTGTAGATAGCAATCAAGACTCGCAGGAAATTATGACCTATTTTTTAGAGTCTCTTAACTGTCAGGTGCTCAGCGTTTATAGTGCGATCGCTGCGCTCTCAGCCATCAAAAAATTCAAGCCCGATATTTTGCTCAGTGAGCTGCTGCTGCCCCAGCGCGACGGCTACTGGCTGATGCAATCGCTCAGAAATCGAGGCTGTTGTATTCCGGCGATCGCCGTAACCGTTGCCGCCATGAGCCATGAGCGCGAGCACGCCTTCGCCGCTGGTTTTAACGATCACATTGCCAAGCCCTTTATGCTCAACGATCTCTCGGCTGCGGTTGTTCAACAGTGTGGCGACTGATAGGGCTATTGACTGGCCGCCATCCAAGCGCATCTTTGACAAAGCCACATCGCTACAGTTAGCTTGCGCCACTCCGTATCAAAACTCCAGAATCAAAACTAGAGAAAATTCTGTAGCAGATTGATTGCTGCAATTTTGTAACGGCACCCTCCTTATGCTTCATTAGGGGCAACGCGAGAACAGCAAAAAATCTAGCTAGATAGCTGACCGCCCGTTACATCGATTAAAGCGCCCGTCATAAAGCTACTGTCTTCAGCGGCCAAAAATACATAGGCGGGCGCGAGTTCCTCCGGCTGCGCCGCGCGGCTCATGGCATTGTCGCTGTCGTAGCCTTCTACCTGATCGGGCTCCATCGTCGCAGGAATATTCGGCGTCCAAACCGCACCAGGGACGACCGCATTGACTCTAATTTTTTTATCGGCCAGATTTTGCGCCAAAGACTTCGTAAAGGTATGAACCGCGCCCTTACTGGAGGCATAGTCAACTAAAAAGCTTTTGCCTATTTTGCCAACAATCGAACCCGTATTAATAATAATGTCGCCTTCTGACAGATGAGAGATGGCGGCCTTAAACATGTGAAAGTAGCCGAAAATATTAGTTTCAAACGTCTCATGAAACTGCTTAATCGTCAGGTCGGCCAGATCTTTATGCACCATTTGAAACGCAGCGTTGTTGACCAAAATATTGAGCTGACCGAACTGATCTACTGTCTGTTTCACAGCGGCTTCGCATTCTTCAGGCTTGCGCACGTCCATTTTAATCGGCAGACACTGACCACCTCGTTCTTCTACCAGGCTTTTGGTTTTTTGAGCGTCCGCATCGTTAACGTTATACAAAATTGAAACGTTAGCGCCTTCCATTGCGTAGGCGATCGCCACGGCTCGGCCAATGCCAGAATCTCCGCCTGTGATAATCGCTACCTTTCCTGTCAGCTTACCCGCCGCCTTGTAGTTAGAGAGATCGCTGTCAGGCGCAAGATTCATGTCTTCTTGGCTAGCAGGATACGGCAGCTGCTGAGCATGAATATCGTCTGGGCCAGGTCGTTTCTCCGTTTTGGCAGCGCCGCTAGCCGTACTTTTGGCCGTGCTTTTATCAGTCATAAAAATCTCCTAATCCTAATCTGTGCGATTATTGCTTTCAATGACCCTCACAGTAGGCGATCGCGCAGCCAAAAAACTCTATCCGAAGAGTAAAATTACAGGTTCGCATGAATGAGCCACAGAGACTATGCCACCGTAATAACGTTCTTACCGACGGTATGCTCAGCTTCTGCATAGGCATGTGCGTCCGCAATTCTCTCTAGCGGATAAGTTCTGTCAATCACGGAGCGAACTTTACCCGCTTCAATCTGCCCTTTGAGATACTCCAGGTCTAAATGCTTTGACTTTAGTAAAATCACCTTGTATTTTTGACCGGGCAGTAGAACAGAGAGAAAGCTTTTAAGATAGTTACCTGGAAAGGGTTGCGTTGTGACATAGATACCCTGCGGCTGTAGCACCTGGCTGCATTCCGACAGAGAACGGTTGCCAGTTACATCAAAAACAATGTCATATTTAGCTGATCCTTTGGAGAAACTCTGAGTAAAGTCTTGCTGAGTATAGTCAATTACACAATCAGCGCCCAAGCTCTTTACAAGATTCGCGTTCTTACCACTACAGACGCCCGTTATTTCGGCAGCGCCTAATACTTTCGCAAGCTGAACCGCATAGGTGCCAACGCCACCAGATGCGCCGTTAATCAACACCTTTTGGCCTACCTTAAGTTCACCCTCGTCCCGCAGCGCTTGCAAAGCCGTCATACCCGCCAGCGGCACAGCAGCGGCTTCCTCATGGCTCATATTTTCAGGCTTTAGCGCGGCCACTTTTTCAGCAACAGCGGCATACTCGGCGTAGGCTCCGCCCGTTAGCTGATCCATACGAGCGCAGATCAAATCGCCTGGATTGAACCGAGTGACCCGCTCACCTGTTGCTATCACTTCCCCAGAGACATCAAAACCAAGCGTGATCGGAAAGCGACCACCCGTCAATATTTTGAGCATTCCCTTTCGCATCTTCCACTCAATTGGATTCACGCTGCTAGCGAATACCTTTACCAATAGCTGATCGGGCTTAATAGCAGGCTTCTCCACTTCTGCTATTTGAAAAACATCAGGGGCTCCGTAGCGATAGATAACGGCGGCTTTCATAGATTTACTTTGGTTGGCTGTGAGGGTTATTATCTATCTCGTGCTGTATCTCTCTTCTGCAAAAGGTTCGCCCCGCTGATGATAGCCATTGCGCTCCCAAAAACCTAGCTCCATCTCCGCTAAAAACTCTAGTCCGTTAATCCATTTAGCGCTTTTCCAGGCGTACAAATGAGGAACAACTAATCTCATCGGGCCACCATGCTCAGCAGGCAAAGGCTCACCGAACAAAGTATGCGCAAAAAAGTTTTCCTCGCGGGAAAAGTCTTCTAAAGAAATGTTGGTTGTGTACTCCCCATAGCAGTGCTCCATAATGTGAGTTGCCTTTGGATCTATTTCAACAGCTTTGAGAAAATCTGTGACCTTGATGCCGCACCACTTTACATCTAGCTTGCTCCAAGTTGTTACGCAGTGGAAGTCAGCGGTAAATTCGCTCTGTGGCATATCCATAAAGTCTTGCCACGAGAATGTTTTGTGCTGCGCTAAGCCAGAAATGGCAAACTGCCAATCGCCTGTGCTTATCGTTGGAGTATCGCCATAAGTAAGCACAGGAAAGCCTTTTGCTAGGTGCTGTCCGGGCGGTACGCGGTCAGCTACATCAGCGCCCGGTTTCTCAAAAAATTTCATGGCTATGCAAAAGCGATTGGTTCCCTTTATTTTGGCTTAAAGTCGCCGTTTTGAAGCGGGGAGAAGGCAAACTGCTGAAATTATCTACCTTTTGACACAGGTGCAAGCTCGCTCGCTATTAGCGCTCATAATCGCCACCAGAGCCATATTTCACCGCATCAATCCAGCGATTTGTCTCATATTGTTTTCTCGCAGACTTTTCAGGCGCTCTATCTACTGAGCTTTCAGCGGCATTAAATGCGTTGTAGCTGCCCAAGCTGATAAAATGCTTCATCCAGCTAGCTACTGAGCCGATGCCAACCTGAGGTAAAATGCTGGCAACCAGAACTGGATGGCGAGTAGATGTTCTTAGCATGGTTTTCGCTAGCGCTGGAAACTGTACAACATCTTGCAAAAAGGGCTTCAGCACCTCATCTCCTAACGATTCCATATCGGTAAATATAGTGGAAAGCACTTTGTTGATTTGATTAGGCGACAGCTTTTGATTTACGCCAACGCTCATAGATTTTTGAAATAGCCAGGTAACCGAGAGATTGGGTTGATAAGGCTGAAGACGAGCCAACGCTTTGCTATCGAGCAAATCGGCGTTGAGAGCTTCATGAACGCCTTCGGTCAGCCGTTCTAAATGGCGAACCATGGCCCCAAAACCGCCAAAGCTCAAGGGAGACTGGCTGCCGCTGCTATCGCCTACGGCTAGAGTACGGTTCCACTTGTACTGTAGCGGGCTGTCTTGATAGCAAGGAAAAAAGCCGAACAGCGCCCGCTCAAAATCGAGCTGGTCAAGCGAGACCTTTTGATACTCAGGCAGCAGCGCAAAATAGTCTTCAAAAAAGCTTTCTAGACTAGGCCGACTGGGACAAGCGTCTAAATAAGTGAACATATAGGTGGTGCGGCCATCGCGAGCAGGAAAGGCTTCCCAAAAGTATTGGCACTGGTTTTGGATGGGCGTAAATGAGGCAATGAGATCGCCGGTTGTGTTATTGTTATAACCTTTTGCGCAGGTGCCAACGACCATGCAAACGGCATCCGGCCTTTTGCCCTGGCGCGCCTGCTGCACCATCGGAGAAAAATGACCCATTGCATCAATCAGCACTCTGGCAGTAATCTCTTTTGACGCTTTGTTCTTTGAACTTTTGGCTTGAATATTCACACCGTTAGGATGAATGGCCGCTGAGCAAAACGGCGTGTGCTCTAGCAGGGTGCCGCCGCTAGCGAGAAATTTCCGCTTAAGCGTTTCAAGCAAATATTTAGGATCTACACCAGTGTTGAGAACGTTTTCTACCCAGAGTTCTTTGCCGCCGTTGAAGATGATGCGAGCAGGGTTGTATTGAGAGGCGATCGCCGCTTCTAGCTCATCTTCACTCAGTAGCCCCAACCGAACAAAAGCCGTCAGCTCCCGCCGCGAAATATTCCACTCCTGATCGCGTCCTTGCAGCTTTCCTCGCTCTATCACGAGCACCCGATGGCCTTCATTCGCTAGCGTCGCGCCCAGCAAAATGCCCAGCGTTCCGCCACAAATTGCGACATCGTAGGTCACCGAGTCCAATCGCGCAGCACCTTGTGTAACGACGGTAGGCACAGGCCGATCACCCGATTTGTACTGGTTCCAAAGCTCGTCCGCCTTTTGCAGGCCAGCCCAAGGATTTCCGGGAATATTAGAGAGAATCTGTTCCGTCTTATTCATACTTTCATCTTGTTGTTTTCTTTAAGTGTAAAGACTATTTATGCACTTTAGAAATTATCCGCTTCACGAATCTTAAGCTCCGCTTTGGGTATAGCCAATCCTGTATGCTTGGATGGGCTATTAGAAGGAAAGAGAGATGAGCAAATTAGCCGAAATCGGCGTGGCTGTCGTTGGCACTGGCTTTGGGCAAAAGGTTCATATTCCAGTATTACAAGCACAACATCGAACTCAAGTAGCAGCGGTATGGAATGGCGATGCGGCCAAAGCCCAAAAAGTAGCCGACGCAAGCAATATTCCCTTCGCTAGCAGCAGCCTTACCGAAATTCTTTCTTACAGTAACGTTCACGCTGTTACCCTAGCCACGCCGCCTTTTGCCCACTACAACATGGCAAAGGAGATCATCAAAGCCAAAAAACATCTCCTGCTAGAAAAACCTGTTACCCTTACCGTTAAAGAAGCCCAGCACCTTCAAGCGCTGGCTATAGACAACAACGTTATTGTCATCCCTGACTTTGAGTTTCGATTTATCCCGGCATGGCAGCACTTTGCCGAACTGCTCAAGCAGGGCACTATTGGCAAAACGCGCCTAGTCAAAATCGATTGGATTGCCTCTAGCCGCGCCAGTTCAGAACGCGCCTGGAACTGGTATGCCCAAAAACAACTGGGCGGCGGCGCACTCGGCTCGATTGGCTCACACACCTTTGACTATGTGAACTGGCTGTTTGGGCCAGCCGCCAGCCTTAGCGCTACGCTGAGCACTTCGATTCCCTATCGGCCCGACCCGGTAACTGGTGCAATGAAACCCGTAGATTCTGACGATGTCTGTGCCATTACGCTTACGCTCACCGACGGCACCCTTTGCCAAATCACGCTGAGCGCCGTTAGCTACGCCGGACGCGGCCACTTTGTCGAAGTGTATGGCGATAAAGGCACTTTAGTGATAGGTAACCCTAGCCAGAAAGACTATGTTAACGGCTTTAAAGTTTCAGTGAGCGAGCTGGGCAGTGAGCTAAAAGAGATTCCTGTCCCCGAGCGCCTTGCCTTTCCCAAAGTCTATGACGATGGCCGGATTGCGCCCTTTGTGCGAGTTGTTGATCATTGGGTGAACTGTATTGATTCGAGTCGAGCGATCGCCCCTGCCCTGCCCGAAGGTATTTATTCTCAGCTACTCATGGATCTGACGCATCGTTCACACCAAAGCAAAGCTCAAGTTGCCGTTCCTACGCTGTAGCCTCAAGCGTCAGCACTCAATACCCTCGTTAAATCTCTCAGTAATTCGCTCTACTATACTAAACATATCCTATGCGTTTGGTGATAGCCGATGCGGTTCTTAAATCCTAAAACAGATTTTGCCTTTAAAAAGATCTTTGGCTCAAGGCAGAGCAAGGACGTGCTCATTAGTTTTTTAAACGCGCTGCTGTACAAAGGTCAGCCAATGATTGAGGATCTAGAAATTATCGACCCTTATCAAGCACCTCAGCTTAAGGGAATGAAAGATACCTTCTTAGACGTTAAAGCAGCTATCAAAGGAGATAAAACAGTCATTATTGAAATGCAGGTACTTAACTTGGTAGGGTTTGAAAAAAGAATTCTTTACAACGCTGCAAAATCTTTTTCAACCCAGCTAGATAGCGGTGAAGACTACACCAAGCTAAGCCCAGTGATTGCCCTCACCATCACAGACTTTGATATGTTTCCAGAAAGCTCACAGGTGATCTCCCGCTACATCATGCAGGAGCGAGATCACCTCACGACCTACTCAGACGACATTGAGCTGGTGTTTGTAGAGCTACCTAAATTCATCAAGTCGTTAGACGAGCTAACCACCGTCACCGACCGCTGGATTTACTTTTTGAAGCGGGCCGAGAGCCTAAAGATGATTCCAGAAGCATGGCAAGGCACACCTGCGCTAGAAAAGGCTTTTCAAATTGCAGAGCTGAGCAACCTAAGTCGTGAAGAATTAGATGTTTTTGAGCGAAAGCAGAGATACCTGCAAGATAACCGGAATGCTGTATTGAAGGGCGTAGAACAGGGCATTGAGCAGGGCGTAGAACAGGGCATTGAGCAGGGCATTGAGCAGGGTGAACGGCAAAAAGCAGAGGAGATTGCGCGGGCGCTGCTAGATGTGCTAGATGTCGAAACTATTAGCCAAAAAACGGGTCTGAGCACAGATCAGATCTCTGCGCTCAGGTAGCTTCAGATAGCCAAAGACCTGCTCAATTTAGCAGCGTTTCTAGTGCTCCTTTGGCGTTATCTGCTGAAGATGAATCACCTTGAGACTGGTAAAGCGCGATCGCCTGTTCCAAATCTGCCCTGGCCCGAGTGCGATCGCCCGACTCTGCCTGAATCAGCCCTCTTAGCTTATAAGCCTCGGCGCTGCGCGGGTTTAGCGTCAGCACCCGAGATATCTCCCGGCTTGATTCTGCGTAGTTTTTTTGATCAAAAAAGATCTGCGCTTGCCGTAGGTGAGCTTGCTCGTAGTCAATCCCTCTAAAGCGCTTTTCTAAGGTGGAAATAGCGCGGAAGCTATCGGTACGCAGGCCATAGACAGCAGGCACCTCACCCAATGCCTGACGAACCTCATTATTGGTGATCGTTTGCAGCGATCGCTGAGTGACAATCGCCTGAGCCACCGCCACCGCTAGCCCTTCGCCTACGCTCACGTTAAACTCCACAATTCTGCCCGCCGTTGTACCTAAGCCACCAAAGCCAGAAGCAGGGCCAAGCACCGCCAAATTCTCTTTTTCTTGAGGCAGCGTATGGCGAAACCCATAGTTGAAAATTGGCATTTGTTCAAAATCAAACAGCCGTAGCGGGGTTTCACCAACGCGCTCAGCTAAGCCGTCAATGCCGCCGCGATCGTCCAAATGATAGCCAAAGGTGCCCAGCGCCTCATCAGCGGGCACACCGCCTGCGGCCATTAGCGTAGCCGAAAGCTCATCAATCGGATGGGCAATCTGCCCTGCGCTACGAATGTATAGCTCGTCCATCACCTCAACCCGCGGCACCCCTATTTTTTCAAAGAGAACTTTTACCTCATTAGCGACTGCTCGCATTTCAGCTGTCGGCTTAGCACCAGAGGCGCTGAGCTGCTGCGCCGTTTGAGCATCTGCATAAAACAACAGTGCGTTAAAGCTCAACCTGTCAGGCAGCACCGCAATGTTGGCCCGATCAAACAAAAAGCCAGACGACTTGATGTCATATTCCTTTTTCAAATAGCCATGCACCAAAATGCTAAAGGCCAGCGACCTAACATCGGCAGAGTCGGGCGTGCCCCTATACATCAGCTTAGGATTACCACTGGAATCCACCATGCTTTGCAGCAGCTCTCGGCGCTTAGCAGGGTCATTACCACTCGCTGCATTTAGCCAGCGCTGAGCCGCCTGATCGCTTGGGTCAAAATAGCGATAAATCAGCTCCTTTTCCATTTGAGCGAACTGATCAACCGTAACATCGTATAGATCAATCATCAGGCCAATGCTTAAAGCGCTGTTAGGAAAGCCCAAAGCCTCTAGCCCTTTCATCATTTCTACACCGCTAGCGGCAGCGAGTTCACCGCTTTGGCTGCTGTCAATAAACGCTGTGGCCGCATAGGTTTTTCCACTGGCTGTAAAAGCGCATACCCGCGATCCGGCAGTCTGCACGGTGCCCAGGCTAACGTTGCCAATAACTTCTATGCCGCTACTTTGTAAAGCCTGCGTGAAGTTTTTAGAAACGGCGAAGCGATCTAGAGCGATGGTATTCACCATGCCCAGTCTTAAAAACTCCTGATAGAGGCGACTAGGCCGACCAAACGTGCCGTACTGCGATCGCAGTTTTGCTGGCACCTGATTGCGATCAAGATAGGCGAGCCCACCTCGAACCAAGTGCCCACCAATACCTTTGCGCGTATCGCCTTCGGTCACCAGCGCAACCTGGCCCTCTAGTCCTCTAGCTTTCAGCTCGCGCTTGACCTGTAGGGCCGTCATCACCCCAGGCACTTCGTCGCCAAACACCACCACATCGTAGCTACGTGCGTTAGGAATCACTGGGCATACCGAGCCTGCTGAGGCTGCCGAATCAGCAGTAGCCGCTGATGGCGAGACCGATATCGTTTGGGCGGCAGCAGGAAAGGCCGTACCTATGCCCGTTACTAGCGTGATGCCAGCACAAAAAGAAAGTAGGTACTCTCTCATAAATTAATCTCTGTAATGGCGCTAAACCAGTAAACAAGTGTAAAGCTATTAGGGATCGCTGACAATCTCAGGCAATCCTGTACAAGAATACAGGGCCGCTTGCTCAGTTCAGGGGACATTGGGGTTGCTGTTCACACACACTTTAAGATTCCCGCTCAGTAGCTAGGTGGATGCTGGTATACTGAAAATAGTCCTATCTATAATTATTTTTATAGTCCGCTTGAGCCAAAGCCGCCTTCGCCTCTGGCTGACTCACAAAGGCGTTCTACTTCCTCAAGCTCAGCACAAATCACGGGCGCAATGACCATTTGAGCAATTTTCATACCTGCTAATATCTGAAAAGGCTGCTTGCCATGATTGATTATAATCACGCTAATCTCTCCTCGATAGCCAGCGTCAATCGTTCCAGGTGTGTTCAGTACGGTAATAGAGTGCTTAAGGGCTAGTCCACTTCTGGGCCTTACCTGAGCTTCGGTATTAGGTGGAAGCTCTATGGCGATGCCCGTGTTGATGAGGGCGGTTTTGCCAGGAGGAATGGTTTGGGGCGCGATCGCAAATAAATCCAACCCCGCATCCCCCTCATGCTCATAACGAGGGAGCCGCGCCGACTCAACCAACCTTAAAACCTTCACTTTCACTTCTTCCATAAATCGGCAAAGAGCAGCTTACATCCTACGAAATATACCTTGGGACGTTGATTTAAATTGAGAAAGCCTTTAAGGTTGCGAGTTGATTCGTAGCAATTAAGCACTCGTATGAAAACGTTTACGCTCAATGATGGCAATGTAATTCCAGCTTTTGGCTTGGGGACTTGGAAGTCGAAGCCGGGGCTAGTGACCCAGTCAACTAAAGAAGCGCTTAAGATCGGCTATCGCCACATTGATGCGGCCTGGATTTATCAAAATGAGCAGGAAGTAGGTAAAGGCATTCACGAGGCGATCGCTCAAAACATCATCAAGCGCGAAGAGCTATTTGTGACTTCAAAGCTGTGGAATACCTTTCACCAGCCCGAAGCGGTTGAAAAAGGCTGCAAAGAGACTTTAGACGCGCTCGGTTTAGACTATCTCGATCTTTATCTGATGCACTGGCCCATTGCCTTTAAACCGGGCAGAGAACAGCATAAAACGGCTGATGATTTTATTTCTGTAACAGATCTGCCTATTTCAAAGACTTTTGAGGCGATGGCTCAGCTCCGTGAAAAAGGTTTGGTCAAGAGCGTAGGCGTCTCAAACTGTGGCATTTCCAACCTTGAAAAGGTGATTAACGAAAGTGGAATTGTGCCCGCTATGAATCAGGTGGAGCTGCATCCTTACAATCCTCAAAACGAGCTGTTGAAATACTGCAGTAACAAAGGGATTCACATGACGGCATATTCTCCTTTAGGATCGGGCGATCGCCCCGACAGCATGAAGCAAAAAAACGAGCCGCCCCTACTCGAAAACAACACGGTTAAATCAGCCGCCGAAAAAGAAGGGCTTACCCCCGCTCAGCTCTTAATCACCTGGGCAATAGACCGGGGCACCGTCGCGATTCCAAAGTCCACCAACGCAGAGCGAATTGCAGAAAACCTTGCTGCGGCCAGTCACGATCTCTCAGATGAAGCCCGAGAGTCGCTCGACAATATCGGCATTCAACATCGTTTTGTGACGGTAGACTCGTGGTTCATACCTGGCGTGACCTATACAGGCGAAAGCTTTTGGGGCTAATGTATCTTTGCTATAGTGACAGATAGTTGAGCAACAAAAAAGCCTATGGCACTATTCAGAATGCGTAATAAAATCTCTCATCAGCAATCCATGTCGTCGGCTCTGCCTGTTTCAAAAGGCTCCTCACCTCAGCAACCCCTATGGCAACAGGTCGCCGCGCCCTATAGCTTGGGCTATCGAATTCGGCTGCTCTCTCAGCTAATGGGACGATCGCTTCAGCAAAAGCTTACCCCTTACGGCCTCACGCCCTTTCACTGGGTGGTGCTGTGCTGTCTTTGGGAGCAAGATGGGCTAGCTACTTCTGATATTGCCTGTCGCCTTCAGCAAGTGGGCGGCACCATGACCGGCGTAATTAGTCGAATGGAAGAGAGAGACTTGCTGTATAGAAAGCAGGATGAGCGCGATCGCAGAGTTTGGCGAATCTGGTTGACCGAGACAGGGCGACAGATCCAAAGCAAGCTGTGTGATATTGCGATCAACAACCGCGAGCAGTCGCTAAAAGGATTCTCAGAGCAAGAGCAAAAGCAACTTTCTGAACTGATCGATAAGGCGATCGCAAATCTGAATGAGTCACTAACAGATTGAGTAAAATAGCAGCCGCCAATTAATATAGTCTTGCAGTTTTTTGAGAAAAATACATGATACTCCTCGCCCAAGCTAGCGCTCAAGCTGGCACAACCGTTGTTCAAAACGGCATTGGTATTGGTTCTGCGATCGCGATAGTGTGTTCGTGGGAACGCAATCGCTCTATTTTGTGGGCAATTTTAGCAGGTATCTTCTCATGGTTTTACGTCATTTATTTCGCCTTGACCCGAAGATCTAACGAAAAAAAATAATTGTAAAAGAGAGCATTTTAGCGGCTTGAGAGTAATCAAAGGCAGCTTAGAAATATCCTACGATATGCTAGTGTCTCCTAATGTTTCAATGGAAGCTTAGGTGATCGATAAAAATGTTCGTCGTAAACAGTTGGGCATGGCTGCTATCCTGGCTGTTGTAATGATTTGGTCGGGTTGGATCATCGTTTCTAGCTGGGGCGTGCATCAAAGCTTAACCTCCTGGGATATTACCTTTTTTAGATTTACAACGGCGGCATTCGTAACGGCACCGCTGCTTTACCGACAGCGCAAAAATTTGCGGCGTGTTTTCAATCCCAAGGTGGCGCTATGCAGCCTGGGCTGTGGGTTTCCTTACACGGTCACTAGCTTTTTAGGCTTAGCTCACTCCCCCGCCCAAAACGCAGGCATCATTGTTAATGGCTTGCTGCCTCTATTAGCAGCCGCGATCGCCTATTTTTGGGTTCATCAGCGCGTTTCTCGCGCCCAACTACTGGGCATCGTCCTCATTGGGCTAGCCAACGCGCTGATTCTGTTTGAAGGCGGCGGCGCTAACTTACTAGGCTCGTTTTATCTATTCTGTGCGGCCCTGTTTTTAGCTGGCTATACCGTTGCCTTGGGCGTTTGGAAAATCCCAACAGATATCATAATGGTCGCGGTACCTTGGACAAACGCACTGCTGTTTTTTCCCATATGGCTGCTTGCTCCGAAGGGCATTTATACAGCAACCATGAACGAAATTTTGCTGCAAGTGTTGTTTCAAGGCGTATTAGTTAGCGTGGTTGCTCTCTTTTTAATCGCCTATGCTATTTCTGCCATTGGCTCAGTGACGTCAGCCACTTTCATGGGCATTGTCCCCGTCATTACAGCGATACTTGCTTTCACAATTTTGCACGAGCCCTTGAGCGCAACCACCGTATTTTCAATCATCATTTGTTCAGCAGGCATCATCGCTTACAACGCTGCTAATAGCCAAAAGTCTCATAACATTAGCCGATGAACCAAGCATTTGGTTTTTCATAGACTGTGCGATCAGAGAGAAGAGTATCCCCTCCTCGGATCAATCTGAAGAGAGAGCGTATCTATTGTTTGTACCTTTTGGCTGATTAATGCGCTGATGCGAGCAGGTAGCTTAGATAAGGATCGTTAAGCAATTTGAATATCAACAATACTACCACCAATAAGGAGTCTCAAAATGGCACAGCAAAAAAACGAAAGCAGCAAGCAAGTTGACAAAAGTCGCTGGGTCGAGTTTTGCGATATGCTTACCGATGGCAACGGAGGCCGACTGGTTGATATCAAGGTGATGAGTCCGGCGCTGGGAGATAAGTTTTTGATTCAAGAGACCGCCTTATTTGCCATTGTTTGTGATCCGTCAGGCAAAGGTAACGACATTGTGATTGAAACAGGGCAGCAGCAGGTAAATTACGCGCACACGGTGAATGCCCCTAGCGAGGTTTGGGAAGTCCAAGATGAAAACGGCAAGCTTGCTGCCTTTCAAATAAAAGACGACAGCGGGGCCGAGACCGTTGTACGCTTTTTAAACTGAGCCGTTGCAGCGTTTCGCCGATAAGCATGACGGTTGTTTTAATCCCGGTTTGCTTTAGCCCGCTCAGCAAATGCGCTGACTCAGCGCGAATCTAATCGGCTACGGCTATTAGGCCCAGTATCTGTTGTTGTTTGCTTACCCAAATCACGGCTTTGCCTTCGGCCTTTAGCTGCTGGCTAGCTTGTTCAACGCTGGCTGCAGGCTGCCCCTTGGCTTTAGTCATGCCCCAGTAGCAAAACGCGACAGCTGATGCAGCTAAACGCGCCTTATTTGACCATAGCAAGCACTTTGGGCGGCGGGCTGCTAGCTGCCGTAGCGCTCAACCGACTGGCCGCTTCTCTGATCGAAAAGCCTAGCTGCCATTGCTATCTTGGATAGCGACTAGCAGCCGCGTTGATCGGCGCTAGTGTCCTTGGTTTGGCGCTCACCGCTTTCTGCTGGTAATCATGTTGATAGTCTGGGCGCTGATGACGCTTAGCGCTAGTAGCACTCATTGCATGACTGACCACGACGGGCTGTTGATAGGTTTTTAAAAACTGCCCGATGGTTCTGAGCGCGCGATCGCACCCTTGCTCAGCCGTCATCGACAGCTTTTTGCTGCATTCAAAGCTTTCAGCGGGCACTCGCAGCCACCAAGCGAGAGGAGAACGACCATAGAGCAGCTCGCTCAGACTCAGCAAAGCCATTGGATGATCGCGATCGGTAGTCTGGGTTGCGCCTGATCTTGAAGGGCTCGAAAGCGGTGCCCTAGAGCCCAGCACCAGCGGGCAAAGCTGAACCGTGCGCGACTGACTAGGCGGACAAAAAGCCTCTACAAAAATCACGTAATGGGCCATCGCTATATCATTAACCCATTCTGCCGAGAGCCTTGGCGTTGAAACAGCCTTTACAGCCGGCAGCCGCCAGCTAGCAACCCTCTCAGCAATCTGAAGGCCAACGGCATCGTCGCCGCGCAGCTCGCTGCCAGCTCCAATAATTAAAAAGCAAGCTTGATCTGAGATGCCTAATTCTAGAGCGTCCAATTCTAAAGCGTTCAATGTAGATGAACCAGCCATTGGGCTAATCTCCTTTCAATACGTCCTTCACTTAAGAGATTAGAAAGAATGTGTGAAGATCTTGTGAGGCCAATCGGTTCTTAAAGGATTTGTAGGGCTCACGCTAGCCTCGGTAAGTACACCTCAATTTCGGTGCCGCAGTCAACTTCACTCGAAACGCTTAAGAAACCGTTGGCTCTACTGATAATTCCTGACGCAGTCGCTAGCCCTAGTCCGGTGCCTTTGTCCGCAGCTTTGGTGGTAAAAAACGGATCGAAAATGTGATCGCGCACCTCAGGCCGTATGCCCGTGCCCGTATCAGCCACGCTCACCACCACATAATGGCCTACCGATACATTGAGATGCTGTTGGGCGATCGCCTCATCTACAAAACAATCCTCAATAGAAAGGGTGAGAATACCGCCCTCAGGCATCGCATCCCGAGCATTAATGCACAAATTCATAAATACCTGATGTAGCTGCGTTGAATCAGCCGACACAAATCTAGGCAGCAAATCTGACTGCTTTGGCTGCGATGCTTGTAAGTTGTCCTGCTGCTGGGCAGTTAGCCCATTAATCTGCCGAACTTCAATAGAAGCTGGAAATCCCTGCTTAATGATGTCGATCACCTCTTGAAGCAAAGCCACAATATCAACAGCGGTTTCATTGCCAGGATTGCCCTGCGCAAACGTCAGAATTTGTCGAACCATATCAGCCCCGCGCCGAGCGCTGCTCTCTAAAATATCTAGCTGTCCTTTTGTCGCAGCGTTCGCATCTGCTTGGGTCAGCCGCAGCATCTGAGCAATGGCCAAAATAGGCGTTAAAATATTGCCCAAATCATGCGCAATCCCGCTCGCTAGTCGGCCCAAGCTTTCGAGTCTTTTAGCCTGATAAAACTGAGCTTCGAGCTGTTTCTGAGCAGTAATATCAGTATTAACCTCCAGCAGAGACTGCGGGCGACCTAGCGAATCTTTCACCAAAGTCCAGCGGCTAGCCACCAAGATGATATCTCCCACCTTGGTAGACTGCGTGAGTTCTCCCTGCCAAAAGCCTTTCTCTATTGTTGTTCTTAGCGCAATCTCAAGCTCATCCTCCTTCCTTTTCTTTAAAACCTGCTGAGCAATCTTACCCATCACTTCTTCTGCTTGCCAGCCGTACAGCCGCTCTGCACCTTGGCTCCAAAACACAATATGACCTGCGAGATCGCGCACAAAAATTGCGTCCGTGGCAATGTCAATTAGGGCGGCTTGCTCGCAAGTTTTTTGATAAAGTTCTGCCTGTTGAATGGCGATCGCCATGTGAGCAGCAATCTGCTTCAAGAGCTGGGTACTCTCTGCTTTCCACTGCCGAGGCCCACGGCAGTGATGAGCAATCAGCAGTCCCCAAAGCTCTTCACCTTGTAAAATAGGAACCACCAAATTAGCCTGCACCTGAAGACTTATTAGCAGGTCTCGATGATAAGGATCAACACTAGGATCTCTAATATCAGAAATGGCGCTGACTCGGCCTTGACGATAGTCTCCTACATAAACTTTTCCCAGGCAGGCGTCCTGAATTTTAATAGCCAGCGTTTCAATCCATCCCGGCGCGACTGACTCGGCTTCAACAACCCCCTGCCAGTTAGATTCAAATCGAAAGACCACCACCCGATCTGTCTGTAAAAAGCGGCGTACTTGATCAACAGCCGTTCGCAGAATTTGATTGAGATCTAGCGTTTGGCGGATAGAATCAGTGACTTGAATAATTAGTCGTTCCCGGTCTAGCTGGCGCTGAAGCTGGCGCTCTGTTTGAGAAAAGTCCGTCTGAGAAGAGTCCGTCTGAGAAGAGGCTGTTTGCTTCAGTCGCTTAATCTGCTCAGAGCGATGTAACAAAAAGGTTACCCGCGCCATCAACTCTTCGGCATCAAAAGGCATCGTCACATAATCATTTATACCTGCACCGCCTGTATCAATTGATGCGATGCCTTGAGTCAGCTTTTCCCGCGCTATGAGCGACAAAATGGGTATTTGAGATCCGCTCTCACGTCGCTGATGGTGCAGCCTCTGAGACAGCGTTGTTTCACTTGCCCCATCTATCTCAGCAAAAGCAGCGCCCAGCACAATCAGGTCGTAGGAATCATCGGAGCGGTGATGGTCATTAACGCTGGCTGCTTTCAGGCAGGCTTCTCTATCGCCACAGATGTCTACTTTATAGCCGTGGCTAGAGAATAAGGACGTTAGAGTATGAATGATGGCGCGATCGCTCTCCACTATCATGACTCTCATCGCAGTAAACCCAAAACAAAGGTGGCTATAAAAAGGTAGCAGTAGATACTTTTAGTTGCTTTTTTCAATTATATTGCCGCACCTCATAGGTTCTTCATAATCAATCTCTACAATTCTTATTCTCATGTTAGCCAAGCGCAGCGTTAAATTTGAAAGCTAGCCACTCACATTCTCTAACTCCTATGAACCCTCTAAAATTCCTTTTTTCTATCTTTAAGCAGGCAAAGCAGCCGTGGTGGATAAAAGTACGAACAGAGGGGCCAGACTGTACTTATTACTTCGGCCCTTTCGAGAGCAAAAGCGAGGCCAAGCTTTCACAGACAGGCTACCTTGAAGACCTGATGCAGGAAGGGGCTAAAAATATTCAGCTCGCAATTGAGAAATCTCATCCCAAAAGTTTGACGACCTGCGCTTTTGAGTGAGGCGCTGCTCATTAGGTGAGCGATACAATACGTTTAGTTCAACGCACTTACTGACACTAGCTGACGCTGAATCTCAGTGCTCAGCGGCGAAAGTGCGAATAGACAAAACGGGTTGGCATGAAGTTTTTACTGGTGGAAGACGATGAAGCCTTGGCGGGTGCAATAGAGCAACTGTTAGGGCAGCACCACTATGTAATGGACTTAGCGACCGACGGCGTAATGGGCAAAGAAATGGCTGAGGCTTTTCCCTACGATCTGATTTTGCTAGACTGGTCGCTGCCCAAGCTAGACGGTGTAGAGCTATGCAAGCACTTAAGGAATGAGGGCGATCGCACCCCCATTATCTTGCTCACCGCTCGTAACGACAGCACAGACAAAGTCGATGGGTTAGATGCTGGGGCCGACGATTATCTAGTTAAGCCCTTTGGCTTTGACGAACTGCTAGCCCGAATTCGAGCCGTCCTGCGTCGCGCCGAAGGAATTACCCTGCCCGTTTTAAAGTGGGGCGATTTGCAGCTTGACCCTCGCAGCAGTGAAGTAACCTGCCGCAACACGCCAATTGCGGTTACCCCCAAAGAATATGCGCTGCTAGAGCTGTTTTTAAGAAACCCCAATCGCATTTTTAGTCTAGATAACTTGTTAGACAGAGTGTGGTCGTTTGAAGATTCTCCTAGCGTGGGCTCTGTACGCACGCACATTAAAGGGCTTCGTCAAAAGCTCAAAAAAGCTGGGCTACCGGAAATGGTGACCACCGTTTACGGCCTTGGCTACCGATTAAAGTCTGCTGAGGCTGCCAATCGACTGGTTTCCAAAGATAAAAGTGAGGCCAAAAACGAGGCTACAAGTGAGAACAGGCTAGACTTGTCATCGCTGTGGCAAAGCGTGAGCCAGGGCTACAGCCAGCGGCTCATCGATTTTTCCCAGGATATCAGTGAGCTTCACCCTGGCCCAATTAGCAAGGCCAAGCAGCAGCAGTTGCTCACAGAAGCTCATGCTTTAGCCGGATCGCTAGGAAGCTTTGGCTTTCACTTGGCGACAGAACTTTGCCGAGAGCTAGAAAATCTGCTGCACCAGCACGAGCAGCTAAGCGCTCAGCACATTGAGCAAATGGGGGCGCTGATTAGGCAAGTGCAGCAAACGCTAGAGAGAGGACTTGCTCCCGATCCCTCTTTAGTCCAATCTACCCAAGATTTACTGATTGAGACTGTTTCATCTGATACGCTAGCGCCCCCAAAAGTTACAGCCCTAGCGCCCAGTCAGCTCTATCAGATGCTAATCGTAGCCGCTAGCGATAGTCGTGATGAGAAGTGGATGCAGACCTTAACGGCTTCGGCAACCTATTATCAAATGCAGGTAAGCGCAGTAGATAACGCTGCCGAGGCCAGACAAAAGATTTTTGGCGAAGAAGCGTCGGCGCGCTTCCCCTCGCCAACCCCCTCGCCAAACCCACTGCCAGATCTGGTCGTGCTCAATTTAAACGGGCTGGCGGCGCTGCCTGAAAACAACAGCAGCGAGCTTGATCTGTTGGCATCGCTTCAAGCGGTGAAGCCGCCTATCCCTACGCTCCTACTCATGGCAGCAGCTAGCTTTGAAAATCGGGTGAAAGCTGCGCGCATGGGGGTGACTCGACTGCTGCAAGCACCAGTCACCCCAGCAGAAGTGCTAGAAGCTGCCACGCAGGTGTTACGAAAGGGCGCACCCGCTACCGCTAAACTGCTGATTGTGGATGATGATCCGGCCATGCTGACACTGCTAAAAAGCCTGTTACAGCCCTGGGGATTTCAGCTACAGACGCTCAGCGATCCGCTGCGCTTTTGGCAAGTTTTAGAAGGATTTGAGCCCGACTTAGTGCTGCTTGATGCCAAAATGCCTCAAATTAATGGCCTAGAGCTGTGCCAAGTGCTGCGTAATGCACCTCGCTGGCATGATTTGCCCGTGCTGTTTATGTCAGCTTATACAGATGCCGAGATGATTCAGCAGGTGTTTTTAGCGGGGGCTGATGACTATGTTCGCAAGCCCATCGTCGCTTCAGAATTGGTGGCTAGGGTGCTAGGCTGGCTGGAGCGATCGCGCGATCGCCAGCTCAGAGCAGATATCGACAACCTCACGGGAATAGCCAATCGGCGCAAGTCTACGCAGATGCTCACCCGCCTGCTGGGGTTAGCACAGCGGCAGCAACAATCGCTGTGCTTTGCCCTGTTAGATTTAGATCATTTCAAGCAGATTAATGACGAATACGGCCATCCAGCGGGCGATCGCGTCTTAAGGCGATTTGGAGAAAGCCTTAAAGCTATGTTTAGAAACGAAGATGTTGTTGGCCGCTGGGGAGGAGAAGAGTTTGTGATTGGTCTATACGGCATGACTCGTCAAGAAGGCACCCAGCGGCTGCGGCAGTTTTTACAGAACTGGCAGCAAGAACAGTTTAACCGTTTCGGTAGCCGTCTGAATAGTCGCCTCGATAGCCTCAGCGAAGGCGATCGCCCCACCGCTGCCGAGTCTTTAACGCCGCTACAAAACTCGTCTTTTTCGATTACCTTTACGGCTGGCGTTGCCGTTTATCCTCACGATGGAACAGATTTGCAGCAGCTCTATTGCGTTGCAGATAAAGACTTGTACAGGGCTAAAGCAACGGGGCGCAACCAAGTCTCTTCAGTCAAGTAATCAGTCAGATAATCAGTTAAGCAGGCCGCTAACTTCATAAAAATCACATATTTTTTCTCTACAGTTAGAAAGTTGGCAGTTAAAACGTTGGCGGTAGACAGTATGTCAAGAATAATAACTAGAACAACGAACACCGAGCAGATCAAGTCACCCGTGAAGTCTGAATCCGCAGCGGCTATTCAAAAGCAGGAGGTGAATTTCGCGGCATCTAAGCGGATCATCTCTAAACGACAGATTTGCTGCCGCTATACCAATCGCAGCGCCCAATTCCAAATTATCCGGATTCCTACTATCGCCGGAGACTTCATTGAGCGAACCGTCTTTCCTCACGCTCAGATTTCCTTCAAGGCCGATCCGCTTGATCGCTTAGAAGTTCACTCGGGTAGCCCCATTACCGCTATTCGCTCAGATACCATTCCTTGCTATCAGCTTATTCAAACAAGAGCGTGTTCTTTAACCAAAATTAGCTACTCTCAAAAGCGGCTGTTCGCAGGCTGTTCGCAACGCAATTTGGCCGCCTCGTAGCGTAGGTTTACTCATAAATTCAAAGGTGGATTCAAAGGTTGCTGCCAAAACAGCTTCAAAAGCATTTTAAATGACAGCCTTCTATTCAGATCTCAGACACAGATTTCAGACAGTCGAATAGGCCAGCTCGTTTAGCTGACCTATCTACGTAGCGAACGTTTCCTAGCAAGCACCTCTTAACGGGCACTCCTCAATGAGCACCCCAGGAAACCCACTGTAATGGCTGCTGGGAAGACTCGCGAGCGATCGCCACAATCATACCGTTAATAACAGCGCCTTTATAATCAGCGCTCTCTAGTTCATCTGCATCTATCCGAGCCCCAGTGAGCTTGGTCGCGCGCAGGTTAGCCCCGCTTAATTTGGCCCCGCTCAGGTCAGCACCTCGCAAATCAGCAGCGCTCAGGTCAGTCGCTCTCAAGTCAGCATCAGCAAGGTTTGCGCCCACTAAGCTAGCCTTTTGCAAATTAGCGCCTATAAAATTAGCCCCGCTCAGGTTAGCCCCGCTCAGATTCGCGCTAGCAAGTTCAGCATCCGTAAGGTTCGCACCTGCAAAAATAGCTCGGCTCAGGTCACTGTAGCTAAAATCTACGCTGCTCAAGTCAGAGCCGCTAAAGTTAACGCCCACTAGGTAAGCTTCGACCAAAGACATCCCTCGCAAAGAGATCGCCGAAAAATCGCGATCGCCCTGACCATACCTGTCAATTAACTGCTGAAAGTTCATAAGGCTTAGCTCCTAAGTGTGACTGTTAAGTGTGACTGTGCGTGAAAATGAATATCTTCCTGAAGATATTGCTTTAACGAATTGCTAGCCGTAGAGAGTTCGGCATTGGGCATTTCTTGCCAGCAGCTAGAGCAAAACCAGTAGATATCGCCATGACGAACACAGCGGAACAAAGGGCCATGACAACAGAGACAAGCAGCCATATCAACATCAATCCTTACGTCTAACTTTGTTCTTAGAATAAACATGAAACATGAAGTTTTTATGAGCTTCTATGCTGACCTGCGGTTTACCAACGCTGTGCTGCTATGGGGGCAACAGTAAAAACCCTCTGCCTATCGACAGAACCTTTTAATCGCCGAGCATGTTAGCTTACGCAGGATTTTCCGATTAGCAGTGGCCCCCGTCGGATTGCTAGAACAAGAAAGTAAGCTTGTTCAAATAGGAGACGATTAAGGCAATGTCTAGCGCTACGCCAAGCTTACGAGTTCTCCATTTAGTCGGCTCAGCCACTAGCGATTTTTTTACTGGCCTAACTCTACTAGCAGGCGAAGTGTCTTGTACATGGCATCCGCTCTTTAGAAGGCACCCTGTTTCTGGCCGAACGGTTCTAGTTCTCTCTACGCCAGTTCTCTCTACGCCAGAGCGCTGCCAAAAGCTCTCAAATATCTCGAATGATAAACAAGCGATCGCTGCTTTGTACAAACGATTTACTCGCTGGCATCAGGTGTATCGCCACGCTTGGCAACCCGATGATGTTGTTGTTTGGGACAATCGCTGCACGATGCATCGAGCCGATCATTCTCAGGTAGTCGGCGATCGCACTTTGCACCGGGGCTTAGTTGCCGGAGAAGCCCCCATTCCAGCCTTTCAAACTTAAAAAAACTTGAAACAGGCTAAATGACTCTAATGTCTTTGTAGTGCTTTGTTGGCATAAGTTTCTGCATCTTCATAATTTACTCAGATTTGGCTGCTAACCTAAGCTGAGTAGCAACGCGAAACCCATGCAATACCTCTATTATTTTGCTAATACTAGCTTGGTTGTCCGCATTTTGACCTATCTCTCCAAGCAGCCAGCTTTTCCGCTAGCGTCGGTAACGGTAATCTATTTAGTAGATAGGTGGGTCGTGCGTATTCAGCTTGCGATCGCCCTCT
>JBARVS010000047.1:0-14533 GCA_049646385.1 Phormidesmis sp.
TCAGCGTCAGCGGTAGCCGAATCGTAAAGCTTGTGCCCTGACCCAGCTCAGAATCAACCGTAACGCTGCCGCGAATCTCGGCGAGCGACGTGCGCACCACATCCATCCCCACGCCGCGCCCTGCAAAATCATCCGCCTGATCGCGCGTACTAAAGCCGGGATGAAACAGCAGCTCATACACCTCCAAATCAGCAAGCCCTACCGCCTCAGCCTGAGTAATCAGGTTCTTCTCAATCGCCTTGCGCTTAACGAACTCGGTATCAATACCGCCTCCATCATCCGCGACATAGATTACCGTTTGATTACCCTGATAAAACGCCCGCACCGTAATCGTCCCTTCGGCAAGCTTTCCGGCAGAGCGTCTGGCCGCTGGCGTTTCAATCCCATGAGTAATCGCGTTATTGACCAAATGCGTCAGCGGATCGTACAAATGCTCCACAATCATCTTATCAATCAGCGTATCTTGCCCTTCTACAATCAGCCGAGCTTCCTTACCACACTTCAGTGAGATATCGCGCACGGCCCGAGGCAGTCGATCAGCCGCCTGCGAAAAGGCAATCATTCGCGCCGTGTTAAGTCCTTCTTGTAGCTGGGTGGTAATCTGCCGAAACTGGCGCGTCACCTGATCAGAAGATTCCACCGTATAGCCAATGTCAGAAGACGACTCTTTTACTCTTACAATCAGCTCAATCATTTCTTGAGAGAGCGTATGAAAGCCCGTAAAGCGATCCATTTCTAGGGCGTCAAAGGTTTCGCCAGTAGCATGGTCTGTCGTACGATCTTTAGCTTTGGTAGAATCAGCCGATTTCACATTTTCAGAGGAGTGAGCCCGTCGGTTAGACATCAAAGAGCTTTCTAGCAGCGATCGCTCATATAAATCTCGCATCCGCTGCCCCACATCGTTAAGCTGCTGCACCTGAAACAACAAATTATCTAGAAACTGCCGCAGCCTTTCCTGGTCTCGCTCCAGCGTATTGCGGTTAACCACTAGCTCGCCCACCAAGTTGCTCAGCGTATCCAAATGATTAACAGACACGCGCATGTTCTGATCGCGCACGCTGCCACTTCGCTTGGCCAGCCGCTGAGAAGCTCTCCTTTGAGCCGCAGCGCCCGTCGAAACCGCGCCAGCGCTCTCATCAGTCCCCTCTTCTAACAGCCGCTCCAAATCATCAAAATCCTCATCCTCACCTCCCTCTCCAGCCGTTTGAAATGACGAATCTCCTACAAAAGTAGGCAAATCACCCAAATCAAAGAAGGTACTCTCTTCACTTTCTTTAGAGCTAGCTTCAGAGCTGGCTTCAGATGAGGCAGTAGGCAGATCTTCAGATAGCAGCGCGTCTAGATCATCAAAGCCAAGATCGTCAAAGTCACTGACTTCTTCATCGGTTGAATCATCCACCTCATCACCCAAGGTTTGCTCTATCTGAGGCGGCTCATCTTCTAGCGCGTCCAGCTCATCGTCTGTCAAAAAACCGCTCAGCTCACCAAAATCGTCTAGCGCCAGCTCGTCATCTGGTTCAGTCTTTAGCTCACTGCCAAGTTCCACACTGGCGTTCTCTTCAATAATCTCAAAAAAACTATCGCTTGCATTGTCTTCTTCGACTTCAGCGGCGGGCTCAGCAACAGCTTCAGACAAAACGGCAGCATCTAGCGTTTCAAAATCAAGCAGATCGTCAACATCTAAGCTGTCGATATTCAAGTTGCTAGCATCTAAGTCATCAACGTCTAAGTCATTAAACTCTAAAGCATCGATCTCTAAAACATCGATTTCTAAATCATCCACATCAGTCTCAGCACTCTCTGCTGTAGAACTCTCTGCTGTAGAACTCTCTGCTGTAAAATCGATAGTCTGATCCGACAGCTCATCAGACGAACTGCTGCCAAATGCCGTTTCAAAATCAGCTAGTACCTCATCCGATAGCTCGTCGCCTATAGCATCATGAGCATCCTGCTCCAACGAAGTGGCTGCTAGTACATCAGCTTCGCCGAATTCATCATCTGGCGACTCAGTCTCGACAGAGGGCTCATCATCCATATCGGATGTATCAAAATCAGAGGTATCAAAATTGGGTGTATCAAAATCAGAGGTATCAAAATCAGAGCTGTCAAAACCATCATCATCTGTCTCATCGCTCAGCAATGCCGACGCCAGCTCTGCATCCGCCGCAGACGCTGCATCAATCTCTGCGGGTTCTGATGGCGACACTAGCTCATTCCACAGATCATCCGACGAAGTATCCGTCTGCGACAGTCTAGAAACGGCAGCATTTTGGCCTGAGCTAGAATCTTCTAGCAGTTCATCTAGCTCAGAGTCCGTCTGTTCAGTATTTAGTTCCTCGTCAAACGTGCGCGACGGATCTAAGTCGAGAAAAGCGGATGCTTCGATTTTTTCATTTTTTTGGTTCGGCTCTTTTACACCTGTTAGGGTGGCTTCGATAGGCAGCTCTCCCCAAGGATCATCAGCAAGCTGATCGCCTGCAATCGGTTCTTCTTCAAACTCATCAACAAAGAACTTATCAATATCGTCTTCGGCGGCCTGTAGCTTAACGCCTGTCAGCGTTGGAAACTCAATGTCTAGCTCGCGAGGACTCACTCTATGCTGATAGCCTAGAACTCTAGCAGCCTCTAAGCCCGAATCTTTATGTCTAGACTTATCCGAGCTTGAGTAATTTGAACTGAGTTCATCCGCACCTAAATCGTCTGACCCTAATTCATCTAAATCTAAATGATCTAGAGGCGATTCTAAGTCTAGAGGCGCTAGATCTGGCATCTCTAGATCTGGCACAGCAATATCTGGTAGCTCAGCGCTTAGCTCAGCCTGCGAATTTGTTATAGAAGCTGCTTCAGGTGTCGTAAGGCCCGCTTGTTCCTCACCAAGCAGATCATCTTCAGCCCACAAATCCTCTGACCAGTCTTCGATATCGACAGACTGGCTGGCGGTATGAAGCAACGATTCCGAGGAGACGCTATCTGTATCCAAAAGATTGCTTTCATCATCAGCGATCGCCCAATCTTCCTCATCCGGAATCACAAACTCCCCATCCGTCAGCGTCCCACCAAACAGATCATCTTCTCTCTCATCATTATCGCCCTCATCGGCATCACCATCGGCGGCTGATAGTGAGACTACATCAGCCGCATCCTCGGCATCCGCTAAAAAGTCGTTAAAGTCATCTCCTGAAGCGCTAATTCTCTCGGGATGTAGCTGCATTTCCTCTGAGATAAAAGCTTGGCCTCCCAAGGTATTATCTAGCTCGTCCAAGTCTCCATCGAATAGATCGGCTAGGCTGTTGAGTTCATCTGTGCCGACATCAGGGCCAGTGACGCTGACCGTGGCTAGCAGCGCATCTAAAGATTCATCTGCTCTTTCGTCACTCTCTGCACTGCGATTAAGTGTAGAAAGCTCCGAAGGAATCTCGTCGAACTCTAAATCTAGGCTGAACCGCTCGATAGGAGTTGGCTCGCCTTCGCGATCGCCGTCAGCATTACCTAAAGGACTGCTCTCTAGCTCATCTTCCGTCAAGGCATCGTCTAGCCCTTTTTCACCCGTCTCATTGCCAAATAGCAGCTCAAATTCGTCACCGCTGTCTGAATCTTGGGCTGTAGATATTTCCTCATGTTCAGGCACATCTTCTGGCATCGACGCTGAAGCCAAGTTCAAGCTGCTGAGGCTGTCGGCTAGTTCACTCTCTAGTCCTAGCGCTTCACCCAAATCTTCGACCTGTTCTAGGTTTAGTTCTGTGTATAAATTGTCAAGCCCTTCTGGGGTATCTGACAGGGCATCTTCTGGCAGCAAAGCCTGCATAGCGTCACCCACTGCAACCTCCGAAGCTTGCCCCGAAATCACTAAATCTTGTGCCTTTTTAATCTCCCTAATCAGCACGGGAGCCAAAGCTTTATAGTCATTGCTTAGGCTAGCGGCTGCCAAGCGCGCCGTTTCGATGAGATCACACCAGGCCGAGAACTCAAATCGCTTACCAACGTCGTGCATCTGAGCGCAAACGTCCTGAATCGTCTTTCGGGTCTCGGCAGTATCGGGCTGTTTAAAGGTTGCCAGCATTTGGCGCAGCAGTGCGGCAATATCTCTTTTAAAGCTAGCCTGCACCGCTTCAGGTGTTACTAGCGCAGCATTTCCTGAAAGGCTCGTGCCAGCAGATACGCCTTTAGCTGTTTTGACCGCCGTTTTAACCAAAGTTTTCAAATGAGCTTCTAGCTGGCCAAATACAGGCTCAACATCAGTCATAATTTCTTGAGCTTTGTCTGGTGTCAGCCCAAATGGGCCTTCTAACTGCTCTAGCAAATCCTTGAGGCCATCAGAAACCTTCAAAAACATGGTTTCTAACGCTTGGTCTACCTGTACGGGAGACTCTTTTAATATTTTGAAGTAATCTTCTAGGCGGTGAGCCGTTTGCTGAATGCTCTCTAGCCCCAGCATGGCGGCTCCACCCTTGACGGAATGGGCGGCTCTAAAAATCTCGTTTGCTTTTTCAGTATCTTCAATCGTTGCCTGAAGACTCAGCAGCCCCTGTTCAATTGTGTTGAGATGGTCTTTGGCCTCCTCAATGAAATATCCCATGATGCGCTGTTGTTGCTCAGGCAGCATAGCCGCTCTCTCCCTTTTTGCTGACGGTCTGTAGCATTGGCACTGATAATAGGCTACTTTGCAGTATTAGCCACTCAAGTTTGCTGAAGATTTTACTGAAAGGCCGTTTTATGAGGACGAGTCGGGCGATCGCCCACCCCAACCTTTAACCTTCCTTTGTACTCACCTTGAACTTATCAACCGAGGTTAACAAATCTTTGGCAACACCCACCAAGTTTTGCAGCGAGCCAGATACCCGCTGCGATTCTTGGGAGGTTTCCTGAGCCGTCAGCTCTACAGACTGCATCACCTGAGCCACCGCCCTAGAAGTTTCAGTCTGCTCTACGGTGTCCGCCGTAATCGAGCGTACCAGCACGTCAATCCGATTAGACACCTGAATAATATCGTCTAGCGACTGCTTAGCCTGCTCAGCTAAGCGCGTTCCTTCAATCACCTGCTGAGTGCCCTCCTCCATCGCTGTCATCACACCGCCCGTCTCACTTTGAATTTGCAGCACGATTTGCTCAATTTCTTTAGACGCCTTAGCCGCTCTATCGGCTAGCTGCCTAACTTCATCAGCTACAATTGCAAAGCCGCGTCCCGCCTCTCCTGCCCTAGCCGCCTCAATACTCGCGTTCAGCGCCAGCAGGTTGGTGCGAGAGGCAATCTGTGAAATCAGAGCAACAATCTTAGAAATTTCCTGCGAAGACTCAGCCAAGCGTTTGACCTTGCGAGTGGTATCCGCCACGGTTTCGCGAATATCCAAAATGCCTGCCACCGTGCGTTCTACCGCCTCGCCGCCTCGCAGGGCCGTTTCAGAAGCTGAGCGAGCCACTTCCTCAGCCTCGCGAGCGCTTTCGGCTACCCGCTGAATCGAGTCGGTCATCACCTGCACAGAGTTAAGTGTAACGGCTAGCTCTTCAGCTTGCCGCAGAGCATCGGCAGAGAGGGCTCTAGCAAACGCTTCGTTTTCAGTAGAGCCTTGGCTCACCTGACGAGCTGCCACGCTCACCTGCTTAACAATTTCACGCAGATTTTCAATCGTTAAGTTAAATGAGTCAGCCACCGCGCCCAATACATCTGCGGTGACTTCAGCTTTTACCGTCAGGTCGCCTCTGGCCGCACCTTCTACGTCGTCTAGCAGGCGAATCACCTGACGCTGGAGATCTTCTTTGGCCTGCTCCTGCTCTTGCGCCTTCCGCTGAGCCTCGTAGGTGGTTGTAAAGATAGCGCTAGCCATTTGGTTGAAGCCTTCTGATAGCTGCCCAAACTCATCGCGAGTCAAAATCGTCGCTCTAGCATTTAAATCGCCCCTGGCCACCTGATTGAACCGAACCTGCAAGTCGTTGACCGTTTGCCGGGTGCGACGTTCTAGCAAGTAGCTAAAACCAAGCACGCTGCCAAAGCTAATGATACCTGCCGTGCCTCCAGTCAGGAAAGGAGCCGTTTTTGACTGTCCAGGAGGGGCTGTCATAAAGCCCATGGTGGTGAGGGCGATCGCAGACAAAACACCTACAGAACCCGCCAATATTAGCTGTTTATTTGGCATCGAAGCGTTCTCTAAAGGCGCTAGTACGCCCTGCTTGCAAGGCTTCGGATTGCTAACAGCCTTTTTGTTAAACACAGGCATAGCAGACGCCTCTCCCCCCGCAAAGCCATTAGACGATGGCTTGGGAGCAGAACCGTTAGTCGTAGCACGGCCAAACTGACTGGGCATTGTGCCAATAGAAGGATTGGTAAACCCTACAGAGCTATCTGAGAGATCAAAATCTGGAATGTTCTCAAAATCGTCAAAATCGTCAAAATCATCGCCGAAAGCCTTAGACTCATCAGATCCATCGGCCCCTTCGCTAAAATCAGCAGCGTCCTTCTCAAAGGCTTCTTCATCCTCTACCTCAAAGTTGCCTGACCCAAAACCACTTCCGCCAAAAGCATTATTACTTTTTGCAAAGCTAGATCGATCAGAACCGTTCTTTGAAGCGGACAAGGTTGCTGATGGCGCGATTGGGGCTGCTAGCTCGGCTTCCTCGGCTTCTTTGCCCTCCTCGGCTTCTTCGGTTTCTTCGGTCTCCTCGGTTTCTACTTGCAGGGATCTGCTAGATGGATAGCCCTGTGATGCATCTGGCTCCATCATAAAAAAGGTTTTCTCTTCTATATCAGCCTCATCAGAAGACGAATCAAAAGACACCTCATCAAACGGCTCGCTATCCTCTGGGAAAACATCCAAATCATCTGAGATGTCTTCTGATTCAAGGATAGAGGGCTGAGCATCTGGCTGCCGCTCTGGTTGCACTTTTGGCTGAGCTTCTGGCTGATTAGCAACTGAGCCACGAGTACCAAACGCCTCGTCAAATTCTGCCATGTCAAAATCAGCAGCAGGCTCGCTGAAAGTCGTTACGCTGTCCTCAGTGGCAGCATCTTCGGCTTCATCAAAGCTAAAAGGATCGTCTAACGTCGCAGCCAGCGGATCCTCAACGTCTAAATCTTCAGTTACAAAGTTTCCGACGTTAAAAGGATTGTCCGCTTCGCTCTGTGTAAAAGGTGTGTTCTGTGCCCTTGAAGATGCCGATGAAGAAACCTCAAAGGGATTGCCTGAATCAGCAGCTTCGGCCTTTGACGCTGAAAAATCCTCGAAATCATCAAAATCACTGAGATCGCTAAGATCATTGAGATCGTCTAACTCTTCATCAGAGCCTTCTATCTCTGTCGATCCTGCCCAGGCTGCGACTTCATCGCTAGCACTCAAAGAATTCACCGATTCTAAAGAATCCGCAGCCTCTGATAGGCCGTCGTCAAATTCATCGGGCATTGGGGAAACAGCCTCAACCGACTGCCCACCAGACGGCTGAGACGTCTCAGCCGCTGACTGATTTGCATAGGCCAAACCGTTGTTAGCGTAGTCTACAAACTCTGGATCTGATGACAAATGCAGTACAGACTTATATTGCTGCTGGGCCACCTCATACTGATGCAAACCGTAGCAATAGATATGCCCTTTCAGCAGTAGCACGCTAGGATCGCTCGGATACTCTTCGGCCAGCGAGTCAACCATCTCAGCGGCTGCTTCATAGCTGCCCTGCATATAGGCTTTTTCTGCCGCTTGATAAGATTGTGCGTAGTCGGTACCCGATGCCATGATTTCTTTTCCTTTTGCCGATTCTGGTTCCTGATGCCTGATTTTTGATGCGTGGGTGCCCGATGGTTAGCCCCGATGATTAGCCCCGATGATAGCTAAGTGCAGTAGGGGATGACTCAGCTAGGCAACCCAGCGTGCCGAGCGCAAAATGGCGATATGATCTAACAGTTTTAAGGGTTTTGCGATCGCACTACTCGCTGAGTCATTGGGCGAACTGCCTGACCTTAGCGGCCATTCACCTTTCAGAAAAGGAGCCATCACATCAGAAGAATCAGCAGTTGCCCTCAGCGCTTCAATATCTAACCAATCGGTGCCAACAATTTGATTGACCGCCAGACCTAGCATCGTGCCCGCCTCTTCTACTGCAATGACCGGAATCTCAGCGCGATCGGTGTCCATCGGCTTGGGATAGCCCAAAAACTGCCCCAGATCTGCCACCCAAATGACTCGGCCCTGCTCATTAAGCGTGCCCAGCAGCAGCGGCGAGACGTTAGGAATTGGCGTAATATGGTCAGGCGCATATTCAATAATGCGGCGAATTCCCGTAGCTGGTAGCGCAAACTCCTCGTCGTCAGTCATAAAGAACCGTAGGTGGAGTTCGCCTTCTGGCGTTTCAATTTCCTGAAGCTCAGGAGCTTGGTCTTGTCCCGATATTGTCTGAAAGTCAGGGTTTCCTACCATGGTGTTGTTTCCGGCAATTTTAGGGCTTTAATTTTTGGACTCTAATTTTTGGACTTTACCCTAGCAGCAGTTGTTTAACGGTGCCAACCAATTCTGTGGGCTGAAAAGGCTTAGCGATGTAGGCATCTGCCCCTTGTTTCATGCCCCAATAGCGGTCAAACTCTTCTCCCTTAGAAGAACACAGTACGACCGGGAGCCCCCGAGTAGTGGCGTTAGATTTAATCCGACGGCACACCTCATATCCATTCATCTTCGGCATGACGATATCAAGCAGCACCAGATCAGGAGGATGCCCCTGAATAAACTTCAGTGCCTCGAAACCGTCGCTAACAGCGGTGACCTTCAATCCACTACCTTCTAGCAAATCTTTAATCATTTCTCGCTGGGCGACGCTATCTTCGACGACCAAAACTGTGCTCATAATCTCTAACCTGTGGCCTTTTATATAGCCTTTTGGGTAAGCACACAGATGCATATCGTCAGGCGAGGCTACGCCTTGGCTTTGCCACGCTTTCGGCGTTACGTATGCTTGCGCGTCTTTTGTCCGAGGCATCTGAGGTGTTAACTGGGGTATTAACTGGCTCAAGCATTCCCTGAGGAATAGAGAATAGCGCACTTTCAAATGCTATTTGAACAGCAGGTGAACGGCAGTTGCCTTAATCATAAGACGGCTGCGGTGTCCTCACCGTGTGCTCTAAAGTACCCTGGTCAGTTTTATTTATTAAACAATAGTTGATAAATGCTGCTTGGGGAGTGACCTTCAGCATTGCTCTGGGCATTGTCTGGGCACTGCTCTGGGCATTGTCTGAGTATTTGATAGCGATCTCGGCTAGACGGGAACTTAATATATAGCCAGTCGCGCCCATAAACATAAGTAGCAAAATTGGCAGCGAAATGGGTTCTATAGGCTAGCTCACCAGAGATGCCTGTGGGCACAATAAAGGCCCCATCAAGCCTGTGTAAATAGAGGAAATGCCAGCGTGCTTTATCTAGCCGAGACCCAGAGGAAGAGTGGATTTATAGGAAGCGGTAAGGCGGAGTTCAGGCTGCTTGCCTGTCAGAGATCTGAGCATGATTGGAGTGCGGTGCCTGGAGATGAGGTGATTGCAGCGCCTGATGATGCGACCTATGGTGCCGATACGCTGGTAATGATTGAGCTGAATAGCAGTCGTCAGGTGCAGCGGCATCAGGAGGCTGGGCGTACCTTGGTCAGCATTTTGCAAAATTTTTCGAGCTTGGGTAAAAAGTCTAAGGCTCAAGGTGAGGAAATTGAGCAGTGGAAGGAGTCTTTGACTTACCAAAGTCAGGCGCTTAATCGGCGTGAGATGGAGATTGAAGCTCGGCAGGAGCAAATTGAGCAGGCTGAGTCAAATTTGGCACAGCTTGAAGAGCAGCAGCAGGTCGTTGAACAGCAGCAGGCTGACGTTGAAGGGCTACGGGAGGAACTCACTCGCAAAAATGCTGAGCTAGAAGGGGCTTGGGCTCACCTAAAAGGAGAGATTCGGCAGTTTGAAGAACGGCAGGGGGATGTGAGCAGCGGCCTCAGTGACCAGCAGGCTGAGAAAATTCGAGGGGCGATCGCCCATTTAGCCCATCTCAGTGAAAGCACAACGACAGCAGCAACAGCAGGCGATGAACTGTCGCTAGCCTTCGAGCTAATTGCTTATTATCAAGCAGAGCTAGCAGAAAACCAGCAAATTTTGGCGCAAAAACACGGTGAGGTGGCAACGGGTCGGGAGGATTTAGAGGCTCAATCAGCTCACTTGGGCGAGGCAAGACAGGCACTCAATGAGGCCGAAGCACTGCTGTGTGCAACACAGGCGACACTGCAGCAGCAGCAGTCTTTGCTGGGCGCAAAGCAAGACCAAAACCAGCTATTAACTGAGCAGCTCAAAAATCAGTCTAATTTGCATCAGCAGGTTTATAATCTGCTGAATGCGAGCGATAAAGTGAGGCTTAGCAAAAAGGTAGACGTGGCGACGCTAGAAGCGATGTCTATTGATGAGCTGCAGATGCTTGTCGCTAAGCTTGAGAAAGACCTCGATAAGATGTCTCAGTTTGTGCATGACCAGGAAGAGGAGCTGAAGCTACAGCAGGATGATATTGATGCTATTCAAACCAAAATAGAAAGTGCTAGCGAGTATGAACGGCTACAGCTAGAAACCGAAATAGCAGAAGAGAAAGATCGCCACGTCATGCTCAATAGGACTTTGGTGGGTCAGCGCCGTAATCTGCTAGAGCGCGAGGAAGTGTTAGAGCAGCACCGGGCTGTGATGTTGCGCAGGCAGGGATTAGCCTCCGAGGGAATCGGCGCGGCGGCTGAGTTAGAGCCTTTGTTGGATGAAATTGATGCGCTGCGGGCTAGTCTTGGAGAGCAGATTCAGCAGGTAGAGACGCAGAGCGCCCAAATCCAGGCTGAGATTGATGCGCTTAAGCAAGCTCGACAGCAGCAGCAGGAGGCGGTTGAGGCGCAGCAGCAAGCGGTTGTCTCAGCAGACGCTAGCTGTATGGCTAAACGGGAGGTTGTTGGACAGGCGCAAGGGCAAATAACGCTGTATGAATCTCTGCTGCCTTGTATTGAAGAACGATTGGGCAGTTTTTATCTCAAGCTAGAGGCTGTTTCGCAGGTGATGGCGCAAATTCAGGCGGCAGAGGCTCAGCGGCAAGGGGCGATCGCCGAAGCCCAGCAAATAGTTGACACGCTGAGCGTAGGCGAACCCGCATTTGCGTAATCGACCTATCAAGCGAGGTATCAATTAGAAGATCAGGATAGAAGATCAGGAGCAGGGGTTTTGTTAGAGCCTTGCTCCTTTTGGTTTTGAGAGTGTAGCCTGAGAATGCAAATGCCCGTTTAGCTCGAAGGAATTATGACAGAGAATGTGGCGGCGGAGTTTATTAAGCTCGATCAGTTTTTGAAGGTGACCAATACAGTAAATTCTGGCGGAGAGGCAAAGATGCTCATCCGCAGTGGTGAAGTAAGCGTGAATGGTGAGATGGAGCTGAGAAGAGGGCGGAAGCTATACGATCAGGATGTTGTGACGGTAGATGAGGTTTCTTTTACAGTAGAAATTTCACCGATGCTAGAGAGCTAATCGTTCAAGCGCTAGTCAGGGCATGTCATCAATTGCAAAGATAAAAATTCAAGGATAGAAATGCAAAGATAAAAAAAGCATTCGGCGCTTTTAGCATTCTAAAAACAAGGTTTCTCTAGCTCTTTTCAATCTAGCTCTATTGTATGTAGCCGTGCTACAAACGCCTGATTGAGGGCCTCGTAGCCATATTTGTTTAGATGCAGCTCGTCTTTGCGATACGCTGCTTTCATTTGTCCCTGCTCATCAGCGATCGCCGCGTACCCGTCAAACCAAACGACCTGATCTTTCTCACTCTCTTCTGCAAGCAATTTTAGATAGGCGTTCATCTCTGCTACTGCCGTATCAATTTCATTTGACCAAAAGGGTCGCCTAGCCAGCGTAATTTCTCCGGCAGGTAGAATTGAACTCAGCGCAACAGTCGCTCCCGTCTGCGTAGCCTGATCGACCAGTTGAGTAATGTTTGCTCGTGCGTTATTCAAAATCTCTGTAGCCTGATCAGGCAACAATCCAATCGTCTTAATATCGTTAATGCCTACCTGCACCAGCACTACATCAGGGTGTAACGGCGCCACATGCGCTTCAAACCGCTCCAATACCTGAATAGAGGTTTGAGAGCCGATTCCTCTGTTTATAAACTCGTAGTCAGCTAATTTGGGCATTGGCCAAGCCTGTACTCGGGAATCGCCTATCATCACAACGCGCTTCCTTGTGCTGCTTTTCTCTGGTAGATTCTCTGATTCAAATGCGCTCAGTCCGAGCGGGTCTAGCCGTGTCGCGTTAGCCTCTATATAGTACTGCTTAGCCCTTTTCCACAGCGCTACATTCAAAAATATAGAGCCACCCAGTAGTATTACCAAAAGCCCAACGCCTGCCCCGATCCAGGGTACTTTTGCCTTCATCTAATTTTGCTCCTGATTAAAGCTTTTGTCAGGGCCTGTCATCAATAAGGCACGGCATCTGCACGGCATCTGATAGAGAACTTTTTTGCTCAGTTAAAGCAGTACCGAGCGATTGCAACGCGGTATGATAAGACCGCCGTTAACTTTCTAGGGGTGGTTCATCTTGCCGTTTTTGTAAATTGGCTTAATTGATGGCACACCCTATGCATCTACGCCAAGGCTAGCGCTAAAGCTGATGCATCCACCGATTGCTATTAGGAGGGATAAATGCAGTCTAAAGCTGAGTCCAATGTCGAAATTTATACGTGGAGCCGCTGTCCGTTTTGTATTCGCGCTAAGTCTCTGCTAGATAGGAAGGGCGTGGACTATACAGAGTATTGCATTGATGGGGACGAGGCGGCTCGGGATGAAATGGCTGAGCGGGCGGGAAGGCGATCGCTACCGCAAATTTTCATTAATGACCAGCACGTAGGCGGCTGCGACGATCTTCATGCGATGGAGCGTCAGGGCAGCTTGGATGAGATGCTGGCGGTTGGCTAATGCTAAAGATCACTCGCTCGGCCCTCTTTTGATAGGTTGTAAAGAGAGCCAAGCAGAGGATGAACTACGATGCCCGTGACAGCGGTGTTAGGTTAGAGACGCTCGCTTCTTTGTGGCCTTCTTTATGGCCATTGTGCTCTGCTTTTGCGTGGTTTTCGCGAGGCTGGAGCAGGCCATAGCCTTTGTGGTTTCGCTCGTAGATGACATTGATTTCGTTCGTGTCAATGTTGCGAAACATGTAGAAGTCGTGACCAATTAGCTCTAGGTTTTCGAGCGCCTGCTGAACGGTCATAGGCGGCATGGCGAAATACTTCGTGCGAACGACTTCGGCAGGCAACGTGGGCGGGTGGTTGAGCACTTCACTAATATCTGGGCTGCTATCGTCAGTGATATCTGGCGCGCTCAGGGTGGCATCTACGTCGGTGGGGCGAACTGAGGTGTGATCCTGCTGGCGGCGCTTGTCTTTGTATTTGCGGAGCTGGCGGGTGATTTTGTCGGTCACCATATCGATGCTGGCGTATAGATTTTCGCTGCTTTCTTCAGCGCGAATCACCGCATTGTTAAGATAGAGCGTAACTTCAGTAGACTGATTGGGAGCAATTCGGGGGTTGTTTTCAACCGATAAGCACACATCTACTTTATTGATAGATGTTTTGAAGTGAGCGGTTGCTTTTTCAATTTTCTGATGTACGTGGGTGCGTATAGCCTCTGTGATCTCAATGTTTTTACCCTGGACTACTAGCTTCATAAAAGCAGCCTCCGAACGGCGGTTGGTGTATACCTCTTAACCCTAGCACTGCTTTTTTTTGGCGGATCAAACCTGTCAAGATTTTAAGCATCCGTTGATAATTCTTGACAGGTTGTTGACCCTAAATAAGTAGAAACATTATTGATATGAGTTTAGCGATCCCCATCCCTGACAGGCCGTTTAAAGAGTCAGGGCAGCGAGATGGGGATCTGTATCTGCTCGCAGAAGTGCCCTATCAAACCGCTTGGCAGTGGCAACAGCAGCTAGTCTCTCAGCGAAAAAAAGAAAATTTGGCTTCAGGCGATGCTATTAATCAGAGCGCTGAGCTGCGTGACGTGCTGATATTGCTGCAGCATCCGCCGGTTTATACGCTGGGGCAGGGCGCAGATGCTCGGTTTTTAAAGTTTGATCCGCAGCAGGCCGGGGATGAAATTCATCGCATCGAGCGCGGGGGCGAGGTGACGTATCACTGTCCTGGGCAGCTTGTGGGCTATCCCATTTTGAATTTGCGGTGGCACCGGCAGGATTTGCACTGGTATTTGAGAGGGTTAGAGGAAGTGATTATTCAAACGCTGGCGAGCTATGGGCTGAGGGGCGATCGCATTCCTGGACTAACGGGCGTTTGGCTGGAGGGCAAAAAGGTGGCGGCGATTGGCATTAAGGTGAGCCGATGGATTACGATGCATGGCTTTGCGCTTAACGTGTGCCCAGATTTGTCAGGGTTTGAGAAGATTGTGCCCTGTGGGATTGAGGGGAAGTCGGCGGGGGCGATCGCCCAGTTTTTACCCGCGATTAGCCTGATAGAGGTGCAAGAGCGGCTCGTGAAACACTTTGAGCAGGTATTTGGGCTAAGTC
>JBARVS010000048.1:0-14618 GCA_049646385.1 Phormidesmis sp.
CGTCTATATTGACCTGCAGGCAGGGTTCGCCGCCTTGAGTAAGGGCCGCGTTGACACAGGGCTCACCTACAATGTAGTTTGCGGCTGAAGACACTCGGATGACGTAGTTTTGCTTGTCAGTAATAGAGCGCACGATTTGCTGAACGGTTTCGGGGTCGAAGCGAATCGCCTGAGCCTTGATTGATTCTATTCCTGGCAAAATAGTTTGGGCCGCGAGCCGATTGGCGGTTGCTAGGGCATCATCAACGGCTCTTTGAGCGGCGGCTTCGGAGTCGGCTCGGGTGATGGTGAGCGCTAGCGTTTGGTTGCGGCCAATGGCGACGTTGCCCAGGCGCAGGCCCTGAAACTCGCTTTCTAGGTTTTTGATTTCTTCTGCGAGAAAAGCCCGCTGGGTTTGCAAGTCTTTGAGTCGGCCTTCGCGCTCGGCAATTTCCTGATCGCGCTGGGCGATTTGGCGATCGCGATTGCTCAGCTCAGCATTTACTTTAGAAAGTTCTTCAGAGCGAGCCGAAAGCTGCTGATTGCGCTGAGAAATCTCGCTGTCACGCTGAGAAATTTGAGCCCGTACTTTCGCCTGTTCTTCAACGAGCGCCTGACGTTCTGAGCGCAGGCTATTGATTTCGCTACGCAGGCTAGTGGCCTGATCCGAAACGCTGCTGAGCTGAGACTGGGTATCGAGCAGTCGGCCAAGGGTTTCCTCCTCGCGGGCAACGGCAGTTTCTAGCGACTCATTTGTTTCTAGCAGCCGCGATCGCGCCTCTTTTTGTAGCTGGGTCGATTTTTCGAGCGTGCTCTCTACGTCGTCCTTTTCCGTTCGGGTTGATTCTAAATCCTGCTGGGCGGCGGCAAGCTCTAGCTGAATGTCATCTAGCTGAAAGAGTCCTTTGCGCAGCTGGCCATCAAGCGCAATCAGCAGCATAAGCGTTGAAAAAGAGGCCGCCATGCCCGTAGCGACGCTGACTAATGTGGCCGTTTGGCGGGGCCGCAGGTTGAACAGGCTCAGGCGAGATTTGCCCACTTTCATCCCGATGCGATCGCCCACCGTCGCAATCACACCGCCCAAACAGGCCACCGCAAAAATCAAGACAAATCCAGTCATTTACCACCGCACGCCGTAGCTCCAGAATATAACAACGCCTCCTGAAGCGTTTTATCCAAAAGCGCCGATTGGCCGATTTAAGCTAGCAAATTACGTAAACTGCTGAGACAGCGTCACCGGGTCGTGAACCGTAATTTTTTTCTTGTGAATAGAAATCATATCTTTTTCGCGCAGATCGCCTAGCAGCCGGGTAACCGTCACCCGAGTAGAGCCAATTGCTTCGGCGATCGCCTGATGAGAAAGCTTTAAGTCAACCGTAATGCCAGCATTGCCCGGTACGCCAAAATCTCGACATAAAATTAGCAAAAAACTCACCAGTCGCGAGCCCATATCCCGATGAGCCAGCGTCTCAATCATCATTTCAGTCTGCAAAATTCGCGACGACAGCCCGCGCAGCATCAGCGCCGATAGCTCAGGGTTTTCCTTGAGCGCCTGAGAAACCTGATCGCCCTGCAGCGACATCAGCTCAACCGGCGTAAAGGCCACCGCATGATAAAACCTGTCAGAGCGATCGCCCGTCAGCAACGATAGCACCCCAAACACGCTATTTTCGCGCAGCAGCGCCACCGTAATTTCTTCACCCGCCTCATACACGCGCGACAGCTTCACCGCTCCCTTCGTCAAAAAATACACGCGCTCGGCGGGATCGCCCGGAAAAAAGATAGTTTTATTCCGCTCATAGATATCAACCGCAGGCGGTAAACCGCCGCCCGAAAGCACCCGAAACAGCTCGGAAACAGGCTTATTAGGAACTGTAGAGACCATACGTGAAAACCGAAAAGGGGCCTAAGGAGGGAGCCAGCAAGTTTGCCATTAGTAGCATCAGCCATAATTAGCCACAATTAGCCGCAGTTAGCCGCAGTCAGCCACCGTTAATCATAGCCAACCGTAATTGTTATGGGATACTCACTCATCTTAATACCACTAAAACCCATGGTTAGAGCAGCGTTTTGTATCACGTAATACTAAACGGCATCTAAAGCAAGCGCTACCTACGTATCCCCATTTTTCAGTATGCTCCTAAAGCATATCCAAACTGTATTAAACGAAAAGATTCATGCTAGACCTGACCGGAAAGAAAGCCCTAGTAACTGGCATCGCCAACAACCGCTCGATTGCCTGGGGCATTGCTCAGCAGCTACATGCAGCAGGCGCAGAAATTGGCGTTACCTACCTACCTGATGACAAAGGCCGCGCCGAGGGCAAAGTGCAAAAGCTTACCGAACCGCTTGCGCCTAGCCTATTTTTGCCCTGCAACGTTCAAGACGACGCTCAGGTCGATGCGCTTTTTGAGACAATTCAGCAAAAGTGGGGAACCTTCGACATCCTGATCCACTGTCTGGCGTTTGCTAACCGTGACGATTTAACAGGCGCGTTTAGCGATACCTCCCGCGCCGGGTTTGACCTAGCCCTTAGCGTTAGCGCCTACTCCTTAGTACGCCTTGCCCAAGGTGCCAAGGCGCTGATGCCCCAAGGCGGTAATATTGTCACGCTCACTTACTTAGGGGGCGTACGGGTGGTGCCTAACTACAACGTGATGGGCATCGCAAAAGCGGCGCTAGAAATGAACGTGCGCTACTTAGCAGCCGATTTGGGGCCGCAAAACATTCGGGTCAACGGTATCTCGGCTGGCCCCATTCGCACGTTGGCTTCATCGGCAATTGGCGGCATTTTAGACATGATTCACCATGTCGAAGAAATGGCACCCCTGCGTCGCACCGTCACGCAAACTGAAGTCGGCAACACGGCAGCGTTTTTATGTAGCGACTTGTCGAGTGGGATTACGGGCCAGGTGATTTATGTAGATTCTGGCTACGCGATTATGGGCATGTAATTCAGACCATCGAATCTAGCCGACTATCCAAGGACTACTAGGCTGGTGTAATTGGGCTGGTGTCATTTGGCTTGCAGAAGATAGACAAAGACGGTTGAAGAGTGGGTAATCTGTTGGAAGCCAGTTGTGAAGTTAAAAAAAGTGAAGATACGAAAAGGTGAAGAGGCAAAGAAGAAGAAGCGTACAGCCTTCGCACAGCCTTGTTTTGCTAACTAGCGGTCTTTACGGATAACATCACAATCCTCTTCTACCGCTCTTTTCAGATTTTCAGCTATGCCGATTACAGACTCGTTTTTACTCCTCAAAGACCTGACTTTAAATCTGGACATTGCGCAGGACTTAGACTCAGCGCTTAGCGTCGTCATTCAAACTATTTGCCAGCGGTATCAGTGGATTTACGGTGAAGCTTGGCGGCTAGATCCTCAGACCAACCTACTCGCAAACCGAACGACTTTTTGCAACTTTGAAAGCCAACCTGAAGCCGATAGGCTAACCGCTCAGCTAACGCAATTTGAGCAGCTTAGTCGGGCATTTACCTTTGCGCTAGGAGAAGGGATTCCAGGGCGGGTTTGGAACTCTCAGCAGTGGGAATGGCATACAGATGTTTCGATCACGCCCAAAAATGTTTTTTTGCGGGCTGAAGAAGCGGCTAGCTTTGGGCTTAGAGCAGCGTTTAGCATTCCTTTAGTGGCAGATGGTTGCACGCTGGCTGTGCTGCTATTTTTTAGCAGCGAGGCGCTACTTGAAGATTTGCCGCTCGTCGAGATTATTGACGCTATTTCCATTCCGGTGAGTCGGCTTGTGCAGCGACGACAGACCGAAAAACACCTGCGAGATAGTGAATCTCTCTTTCGTGCCTTTATGGATCACAGCGCAGCGATGGTCTTTATGAAAGATGCTCAGGGATGTTTTACCTACGTTAATCAGCTTTTGGAGCAGGAGTTTAATCTTCAGCCGGGTGAAATCATTGGCAAGAATGACTTTTATCTTGCGCCTGAAGCGGTTGCAAAGCAGGTGCGGGAAAATGACGCGGCGGTGCTGGCAAAAAACCAACATCAGGCACTGGTGGAAGTGGTGCCAACTCCAGATGGTGTGAGCCGATATTGGCAGGTCAACAAGTTTCCTTTTATCGATCAAATGGGGCAAAAGTACGTTGGCGGTGTTGCCTTCGACATTACCGCGCTCAAACAGCTAGAGCAGCGGCTGACTATAGAGAAGCTAGAGCAACAGCGCATTAATGAGTCGCTGCGAGCTGCCACAGAAGCGGCTAGAGCGGCTAGTCAGGCGAAAAGCAGTTTTTTGGCCATGATGAGTCACGAGATTCGTACTCCGATGAACGCAATGCTTGGGATGACGGAGCTACTAGATGGCACCGATCTTGATCCTCAGCAGCAAGATTTTGTTGACATTATTCAAACGGGCGGCAATACCTTATTAACCGTAATTAATGACATCCTCGATTTTTCTAAGGTTGAGTCGAACAATCTAGAGCTAGAAGTTGGCCGCTTTGATCTGTACGAATGCATAGAGCAAGTGCTGACCTTATTTTCTAATCAGGCAGAGGAGAAGGGACTTTCTTTGACATCTGTGGTTGAACCGATTGACCTAGTGATTGTCCCTACCTGCTTTAAAGGTGATGCCACTCGCCTGCGTCAGGTTTTATCTAACCTGGTGAGTAACAGCATAAAGTTTACCCAAGTGGGTGGGGTAAGCATACAGGTCAAAACCAGCTTAGCCGCTGGCGCTGAACCGGATAAGGGAATAGCGCAGTCCGAATACGAGCTTCAGTTTTTGGTTAAAGATACGGGTATCGGCATTGCTAAAGAAAAACTGCCGCATCTTTTCCAACCGTTTAGCCAAGTTGATGCTTCTATGACCCGACGGTATGGCGGCACAGGGCTAGGGCTGGCCATTAGCAAACAGCTGGTTGAGCTGATGGGGGGTGAGGTGAGCGTGGTGAGCGAGGCAGGGAAAGGATCTGTTTTTCGCTTTTCTATTAGGCTTATGGCCTATAGTGAGCCTTGTTCAAATGATTTTGTCAGTTTTCAAACCAACTTTGATAACAAGCGTCTGCTGGTTATAGATAGTGATGATACTAGCCGTAGGTCGCTCACGCTACAGGCTCAATCTTGGTTTCTTGAGGTAGATGTCGCCGGGTCTGCAGAAGTTGCGATCGCCCATCTGCTGGGCAGCGATAAGTTTGATGCAATTGTCATTAACGATCCGATTTGCGATTTGGAGAGCCTCGAACTGATAGCGCGAATTCGTAGGTTCCCTCATTACTTAACGGTGCCGCTGATTTTGCTACAGGCTCGCACCAGCCGCTTGTTAAAGCCTTCATGCCTGCTAGAGGATGATAGGACTAAGCGACTGCAAAAACCGATGAGGCGCTCGCAGTTTTACAATACGCTAGCGCAGCTTTTGCAGCCTGATGAGGGTGCTATGCAAGGTGACATCAGCAAATCTAGCGACGTCAAAAAGTCTACTGATGGCGGCTGTAAAAACGATATCAACGCTAATTTAGTCGCAGATATTAGGCTGGGCACCCTAAAGCCTTTGCGTATTTTGCTGGCCGAGGATATTGCGCTCAATCAAAAAGTTGCCTTGCAAATGCTATCGACCTTTGGCTATCAAGCTGATGTCGCTACCACTGGAATAGAGGCGGTTACAGCCTTGCAGCAACAGCCATACGATCTTGTTTTTATGGATATACAAATGCCGGAAATGGATGGCTTAGAGGCTACCCAAACCATTCGATTGGCTTCTAACATTGAGCAGCCTTATATTGTGGCAATGACAGCCCATGCAATGCAGGGCGATCGCGCCAACTGTCTCTCGGCAGGCATGGATGACTACGTTAGAAAACCGATTCGCAGACGTGATTTAGCGACGGTTTTACAGCAGTGTCCGCCTCGTAAATCATCTGAAAAAGCGCAGCTATTTGAGAAAACAACCTTGAAAATAGCCTTGCCGACTGCAACGGTCAGTGACTTGCCAATCTTAGATACCACCATCATTGAGAGTATTGATACCAATAGTTTGTTTTTAAAGGAGGTTTGCGACAGCTTTTTAAACGATGCGCCCGAGCGAATTAACGCAATTAGAACCGCGCTTGACCAAGCAGATATGCTGGCCTTAGAACATACTGCCCATGCGCTAAAGTCGCTCAGCGGCTGCATTGGCGCGATGTCTCTTTTTAAACTTTGTCAGTCTGTAGAAATTATTGGAAAAAGCGGCCACATCAATCCTGCCCTGCCGTTATTGGCTCAGGTTGTGAGCGAATACGAGAAAGTTAAATTGGCCGTGCAAGCTTATCAAAAAACGCTGTAGTCCAACATGGCTCAAACTGTTTTAAAAAAAGGATCTTCTGTGTCTACTGATGAAACTTTGCCCAACATGCTAATTCTTGTGGTCGATGATGAACCGACCACGAGACTTCTACTTCGCGTTGCGATGCAAAAAGAGGGTTTTGAGGTGATAGAGGCTAGCAACGGTAAAGAGAGCCTAGCGCGCTTTCGAGAGCATCGCCCTGACATTGTTTTGTTAGATGCCATTATGCCTGAAATGGACGGATTTAGCTGCTGTACCGCCTTGCAAGAAATTTCGGGGAAAATGCCTGTTCCGGTGCTAATGATTACGGGCCTAGATGATGCGGCTTCTATTGAGAGAGTTTTTGCGGCGGGCGCTACTGACTATGCGGCTAAACCTATCCACTGGCCGCTACTGCGTCAGCGGGTGCGTAACTTGCGTACGGCGGTTGAGCATCAGCGGGCTGAGCAAAAAATTGAGGCATCGCTCAAAGAGAAAGAAGTGCTGCTAAAAGAAATTCATCATCGCGTTAAGAACAACTTGCAAATTGTCTCTAGCTTGCTAAATTTGCAGGCAAATGCGATTGAAGATGAAAACATTGCTGCTTTGTTTCAAGAAAGTCAAAATCGGGTGCGCCTGATGGCGCTGATTCATGAAAAGTTATATCAGGCTAACGATTTGGGCAAAATCGATTTAGGAGACTATATTCAAGTTCTCTCTAGCTACCTGATGTGTTCTTACAGTGTTAAATCAGAACATGTCAAATTAGCTGTGGAAGCTGACGATCTTTTTTTAGAGGTCGATGCGGCTGTCTCCTGTGGCCTCATCATTAATGAGCTAGTGACTAATACCTTGAAATATGCCTTTCCCAACGGGGAAGCAGGCCGCATCGCCATTAGCGTCAAGCGGATGGATCAAACGACGTTTGCAATTCACTACGCCGATAGTGGGATTGGGCTGCCGCGATCGCTAGATATTGTCAATGCCAAAACGCTGGGCTTGCAGCTCATCTACAGCTTATGTGAACAGTTAGGCGGCGACTTAGAAATGGGTGAAAGTAACCTTAGTGAAAGCCCCGGAGCCTACTTTAAGCTGAGCTATCTTTCACTGTCTAGATAATCTTTCTCAAAAAAACAACCTATAAAAAGCAAGGGTGCATCAAATGTCTGCCATACAGGTCATGATTGTTGAAGATGAAAGCGTGATTGCGCTAGATATCAAGAGTAGCTTAGGCAAATTGGGCTATGCCGTCTCTGGGATGGCAGCTTCGGGCGACGTGGCCCTAAGAAAAATAGAGGCCACTCGCCCCGATTTGGTTTTGATGGACATTCATCTTAAAGGAGAGATGACGGGTATTGAAGTTTCCGAAAAAATTAAGTCTCACTTTCAAATTCCAATTGTTTATCTTACTGCCAACGCCGATAGCAGCACCTTTCAAGCGGCGATTGGCACCGATCCCTACGGCTACGTCTTAAAGCCTTTTAAAGAAAAAGAGCTGGGAATAGCCATTGAAATCGCCCTGCATCAACATCAAAAAGGCCAGGTCACTCGATCTAGTGAAAGCTGGTACGCTACTGCCTTTCAGTCTCTAGATGAAGCCGTTATCGCCACCGATCCTAACGGCCTGATCGTTTTTATGAACGCGGCGGCTGAATTTATTATGGACTGCCTGTTGGTCGATGTGATCGATCAGCCAATATTAGAGGTGCTCAAACTTCAGCGAAAGATTCAGCAGCTTGACACGACTGATTTAACGCACAGCATGGCTTCAATTTTAGAGGCCGTAATGCGGGGACGAAAAGCCGTTTCGCTGCCGCACCACGCTCAGATTGTGACGCAGGCTCTAAAAACTACGCCAATTGAAGGCAGCGCTACTGCTATAAGAGACTCTTCTGGAACAATTATTGGCAGCATCTTTATTTTTAGACAGGCCCAAAATTTGTCTGGCTGGGGAGTGCAGCCTTCAGCGGCTGATAGCTTGACGCCTGAAGATCTGACTAATGAACAGATTAATGAAGGCCAAACGACTGAAGGCCAAACGACTGAAGGCCAGATGACTGAAGTTGAGCCGCTTGAAGTTGAGTCGCTTAAAAACTATACCGATGAAGAAGTAGCGCTGGTGAAAGCTTTTACTCAAGCTTTTATCGAAAGGCGAGCTGCGCTGTTATCTACACCCAAGCTGAGGGCCGAATCTAGCGTCAGGTCTACTACGCTAGCAAGTCAGGCGGAAGGCCCGATTGTCAATGTCAGGCTGATCAAAGATAAGCTCACTGTGATCGTTAAGCAAGAGTCTGCCTACTGGAATTTGATTCGCCATGTGCTGATCGAAAATAGCTTTTTTCCAGTTAGCCAAAGAAGCAACGGTACCCATTACTTTCAGCATCGCATGATTCCCAATCGGTGCCAGATTTACCATACGTGCGCTAGCGAGCTGGTGAAATTTTGGCAGGGAAAGGCTAGCCATAATCATGCTTCTTCAAAAATTACCAGACATCATATCCTCGTGCTCAGGCGAGGGAGCTGGCACCATATTCAGCGGCTCATTTGCGTGAAGGATCAGCTACAGATTAAAACGATTGGCGGCGAAATGTTCATGGCGCTCGAAGAGCCTTTGATTTGGGGGCTTCAGGCGTAGCGCTCTAGTAGCGCTCTAAAGGTGTTGTTAATAGGCTACTAATCGGTAAACGCGCCGTCTAATGCGATCGCCTGCGCTGATAAGGCATCTGGGATTAACAAAGGCTGAAGGGCGATCGCCTGCGCTTCTTTCATCTGTCCGTAGGTGAACACGCAGGGCGTTTGTGCAGGTAATATCGCCTGAATTTGCTGCCGCACGTAGGGACTGCCGTAGACCACAACGGCCTGTACTTGCTTGCCGAGCGCCTGGATGTAGTCATGGGCGATCGCACTCAACCCCTGACCGCTGCGAAAGGGATTACCCCGAATAAAAAGCTGCACCAGCGTTATTACGGTCGTATCTAGCTGGCTGAGATCTGCGCTACGAGTGTCTATGAGCTTGAGCGTATAGCCCTGGCTAGCGGGCAGGGTTATCGCAGGCGCAGTTCGACTTAAAAACGGGCATTGCAGCACATCGTCAACCAGCACCAGGTTTTGTCCGGGTATCAAAGGCGCGCTAATGGCTTGGCCTAAAGATTGGCTCGGCGCGTGATCCACCTGCTGAGAGGTGAGCAAAATTTTGGCGGCCAGCGTCCTCGCGGATTTAGTCGCTATTTTTTCGAGCTGCACGGGCGGCACGGCTCGCTGCTGCCAAGCATGTTGTGAAAAAGAGTCGGTCACGGGCAAATCGGCAATTTTGTGCTTGGCTCGCCAAATGCGTTCGACTGAGCGCAAAATTGCATCTGGTGAGATTCGCCCTTCCTGCACCGCATCACAAATCGCAGCGATCGCCCCTTCCACATCTCCCGGCATCAGCAAAATATCAGCGCCCGCCTCCACCGCTAGTACCGCCGCTTCAGCATGGCCGTACCGCTGCGTGATCCCGCCCATCACCAGCGCATCGGTCACAATCAGGCCGTCAAAGCCCAAATCGTGCCGCAACAAACCGCTCAGCGTCGTTTTTGAAAGGGTGGAGGGAAAGTCAGGATCGAGGCTGGGGATCTGTAGGTGGGCCGTCATGACGCTGTCTACGTTAGTGGCGATCGCCCGCTCAAAAGGCACCAGCTCTAGCGCCTGCAACCGCTCAAAGCTGTGGCCTAATACTGGCAGATGCAGGTGAGAATCTATCCCGGTATCGCCATGGCCTGGAAAATGCTTGGCCGACGTTAGCACCGGGCTGTTTTTGGCACCCGCAATAAAGGCGCTGGCTAGCTCAGCAACGGTGCGCGCCGTATCGCCAAAGGCCCGCACGTTAATCACTGGATTGGCCGGATTGTTGTTGATATCCACCACAGGGGCCAGCAGCCAGTTAATCCCAATTGCGGTGGCTTCTTGGGCGATCGCCCTGCCCATCTGCTCAGCCAAGCTGCGCGCCAAAGGCAAGTCCTGCCGCGCAATTTCACCTAGCGCCATCGGCGGGGCAAACCAGGTCGCGCCGCTAAACCGCTGGCCCACGCCTTCTTCAATATCAGCGGCAATCAGCAGCAAATACTTGGCCTGTGACTGAAGCTGCTGCGATCGCACGCCCACCTCAGCCGCACTGCCGCCCAGCAAAATCACGCCGCCAACGCCCAGCGACAGATACTTCTCTAGCTCAGCATTCGTCGCCTCCCACTGCGGATATTCCACCTCATGGTCAAATAAATGGCCGGTGGTGCGCACCACAACCATCTGCGCGATCTGCTCGGCCAAGCTAAGCGTTTCAGGACTGGGCCAGCGCGGAGTCGCGATCATTTAGCCTTCTTCCACATCGCCTACATCGCCTACATCGTCTAAGCCCTGAGCCTCAATAGCGTCTCCCGCTGCTCGCTCGGCTGAAATTTGATTGATGACGTTGAGTACATCGGTCGCCAAATCAAACGAGCGATCTTCTTTAAAGGTGACCTCTGGCGTTCGGCGCAGCTTCATCCGCTGGCCTAGCTCATGACGCACGTAGCCCTGCGCGGCCTTGAGCCCTTCCATCGTTTCAGCTTTGGCCTCAGCCGTGCCGTAGATGCTGACAAAAATTTTGGCATGTTGCAAGTCGCCCGCTACGTCTACGTCGGTGATGCTGACCATGCCCGCGCCGACGCGATCATCTTTAATGCCGTTGATGAGCATCTGGCTCACCTCGCGCTTAATAGACGCCGAAACTCGCGCAACCCGTCTGCTAGTTGCCATAGTATTAAATTCCTATTTATTAAACGCCTAACATCCCCTGCAGGGTAAAGGTGAGGCCAATGAAGCCAGCAATGACGGCGCTGATCAGGGCGATCGCTGTAAAAGGATTCTTTAACAGCGGCACCAAAGGCTGCACCGCATTGTAAAGAATGCCGACGGTAAAGCTGATGAGATAACGAGGATAGCGAGAAACGTTATTAAAAAATTCTTCCATGGTGCTTAAAAGTCGTTACATCGCGACAGGTTGATCGCCGCTTCACCATCCTACCGCAAGGGTTCTTAGTCTTACGCTAAGCATATAAACGCTCTACCAAACAGCTAAAACCGGGCAGCATTAGGCTCGTCAAGGTATCGCCTTCATACAGCGTGTATTGAAGGGTAAGGCTAGCGGATTCGCGACGGTACACCTCAACTGCTTCGGCTCGCCAGTCTAGCAGCCAATACTCTCGAACGCCCTGCGTAGAATATAGCTTGAGCTTGAGCTTACGATCTCGTCGCTGATTTTCTGCCCCCAGCGAAAGAACTTCTATCGCTAAGTCAGGTGCCTCAGTCAGATGACCCGCATCATCTAACGCCATCAGCAGTCGCGACTTAGCAATCCAAGCCACGTCAGGAATGACGTTATCAACATCGGTAAATAGCACGCCTGGGCCAGCAGCAACTTCTCCCAAATCTGTTTCTAGCGACCAAGCATCAAGATCGCTACCAATGCGTAGACAGGCTCTTTGGTGTCCCCAATGAGGTGCAGGAGTCACTAAAAGCTCTCCGTCAATAATTTCGTAGCGCTTGCCGTCTTCAGGCAGCAGCTCCAAATCTGATGATGTCCATTGAAGCTTAGCAGCCATTGTGTTGCGTCCATTCACGCTAATTTCAAGCTAATTGTCATGTCAGCTATTGAGAGGCATACGCCATTTGTCATTCATTTACAACTGGCTGCAACTGCTGGCCGTAACTACTCGTCATAGCTGCCACCAATGCTGATAGGCGTACTCAACACCTCAGCGCCTTCAAGGTCAACCCGGTTAACGTCAGCACCTTCTAAGCGAGTGTAAACCAAGGTTGAATCCGACAGATCGGCGTCAGCGATTGTCGTGTTGTCTAACACTGCGTTGGTTAAGAACGCGCCGCTCAGGTCAGTGTTTACGAGCGTTGCGCCCGTTAGGTCAGAGCCTTCTAAATTAGCGTGAGCCAAGGTTGCATCGGTAAGATTGGCATCTCGCAGATCGACGCCAATGAGGTGGGCTCCCGTCAAGTCTGCACCTGAGAGATCGCACGCTCTACAAACGCCTGTTTGCAATAGTTGAGCGACCTGATCGGGGTTTTCAGCTTGTGCGGGTGCAGGTGAAAATGTAGCGTTCCACCCAGCTAGCCCTAAAGCCAACGTTGCTGAAAAAGCAATTGTTTTAGACAGTTTGCTAAAACCGTAATTTAGTCTGTGGGTTAATAGTTTCATGAGCTTTTATAGCCTCTTCCTAACTTTCTTACATCTTCAAAAACCGCGCTTTTTTGAAGATATGTTCATTATAGTTTTCCACGAATAAAAAGCCGTCTTCCTTTCAGCATATCTTCTCATTTTGTATGGCTTGTCAAAATTGCCGACCTATATTTGAAGGACGAGCCCAACCAGAGGGTTTAGATAGGTGTAAGCTATACGCATTTCTCGATCCGGTGCCTCTAGCGCTGGCTCTTTCTGGCTCTTTTATAGACTATGGATACGCTGCTTCTCGCCATTTATTTTTTGGTCGTTCTATATGTCCTCTACAAAATGTCGCTTTCTTTGGAAGACAGGCTAGAGGACAAAGTTGACATTTTTGTAGAGGAGAAAACGCTGAGCGAGCAAACCCAGACGCAGCTTTCGATGCATGAAGAGGGAAAGCGGATTACGGCTAAAGTCAGACATATAAATACGGGTAAGGATAAAAACAAAGTTAAGCGTCCGGCGCTGTCTCTAATTTACGATGCGAATATAAAGTATCTTATTCCACCAGATAAGCTTGCGGTGCAAAAGGCGCTTGGTATGAGCGATGAAGTCATTCAAGAGCTGGCGCATCCTAAAATCATTATTAGAATTGCGCCTACTAACGAGCAGCCGCTCAAGGAAATTAGGTTTCTCTCAGTGTTTGTTTCTAATGACACTGCTGATACGCAGGTGTACATCAACTGGGATCGCAGCTCGTTAGAAATGTTTGGCCAAGGCAACAGAATCATTCGCACGACGCCTAATGTGCCAGTTGATTTATCTCAGTTTCAGGTGCCTACCGTGGTTAATCCCGGCATGACGGTTTCTTCTAACATTACGACAGAGCAAAAATATAGCCGCAATACTGACACCGATCAAGTGCGAGCAACCCCACAGCCCGTAGTGGACTTAAAAGATCGCATAGACATGGCCAAGCTGACCGACCCTACCTCGGGCGAAGAGAACATTCAAAATCTTTATGTGCTGGACTTAATGGTGGGGCTGAAGCATCCCACCGCGCCAGATAGCGAAATCATCAGCATCCTGCTACCTTTTATATTCAAAATGAAAATTAAGGTCGATCAGCCCGCTTTTCCGCCGATGCGATGGTGGCTGAGGCATTTTGGTCGGCGCAGTGCCTCTGAGGGCAACTGGTTTTGGGGCAGCAGACCTAAAGGGTAGGGCAAGCGTAAGGCTCGGCCAAGTTTTAGAAAAATCTTTCAACACTCAAGCGATACACTAATAGGTATAGAGCTGGCTCAGTGGTTGCGGGGATAGGCGAAGGCGACTTTGGCTTTTATCCCTGAGGAAAGTCCGGGCTCCCGAAAAGTCAGACTTGCTGGGTAACGCCCAGTGCGGGCGACCGTGAGGAGAGTGCCACAGAAACATACCGCCGATGGCCCGTAGAGGCTCCCCCTGTGGGTGTCCTTTTACGTTCACAGGTAAGGGTGCAAGGGTGCGGTAAGAGCGCACCGGCAGCATCGAGAGGTGCTGGCCAGGTAAACCCCGGTTGGGTGCAAGGCCATAGGAGCGATCGGTTGACTTTTTACCGGCTCCGATAACGCGCGCCGCTTGAGGCGCTTGGCAACAGGCGTCCTAGATAGATAACCACCTTATGGGCTAACGCTTGTAAGAACAGAACCCGGCTTAGGTCCAGCTCTACCTTTATTGCTTAGTTTGTTCAATGACGAGTGCTGTTAAGACTGCTCACTTTCCTGACGTATCTGCTTTATTAAATCAGCTGGGCGTTCATAGCTCGGCTGTGAAGCCCGATTTGCTGGCGCTGGCGCTGGTGGATATTTCTAGCTCGGCGGATGCTAATAATGAAAAGCTGGAGTTTTTGGGGGATGCGGCGCTGCGGCTGGCGGCGGCTGAGTTTTTGATGGAGCGCTATCCAAATATGGCGCTAGGGGAGATGTCGGCGGTGCGATCGCACATTGTAAGCGATCGCGTTTTAGCCACCATTGCCAAGCACTACCACCTCAGCAGCTACCTTCAGCTTTCTAGACGCGCCCAGGGTGACACCGCCGGGGCTGACTCTCGTTTGGCGGATGCGATAGAGGCTATTTTGGGCGCACTTTACTTGAGTGCTGGCAACCTTAGCCTAATTCGCCCCTGGCTAGATGCGCACTTTGAGCAGCTCA
>JBARVS010000049.1:0-21765 GCA_049646385.1 Phormidesmis sp.
CCGATCGCAAAAAAAACTACGCCTGCGACATTACCTACGGCACCAACAGCGAATTTGGTTTTGACTACCTGCGTGACAACATGAGCACGCAGATGGAAGACGTGGTGCAGCGTCCGTTTAACTTTTGCGTGATTGACGAAGTAGATTCGATTTTGGTTGATGAGGCTCGAACGCCGCTGATCATCTCAGGTCAGATAGAAAGACCGGGCGAGAAATATACTCAAGCGGCTGAGGTAACGACTCAGCTAGAAGCCGATGAAGTAGATTACGAGGTCGATGAAAAGGCTCGCAACGTACTGCTCACCGATGAAGGCTTTGAGAAAGCAGAAAATTTGCTAGGTGTTACCGACCTATTTGATCCCAAAGATCCTTGGGCACACTACATCTTTAACGCGATTAAGGCCAAGGAGCTATTTACCAAAGACGTAAATTACATTGTGCGCAACGGCGAAATCGTAATTGTAGACGAGTTTACCGGGCGGGTGATGACCGGGCGACGCTGGAGCGATGGCCTGCACCAAGCGATTGAGGCCAAAGAGCATGTAGAGATTCAGCCTGAGACGCAGACACTCGCTTCGATTACCTATCAAAACTTCTTTTTGCTATATCCCAAGCTGTCGGGGATGACGGGCACCGCGAAGACGGAAGAAGCCGAATTTGAGAAAATTTACAAGCTAGAAGTGACGATTATCCCAACCAATCGACCTTCAGCGCGGCGTGATTTGCCTGATGTGGTGTATAAAACTGAGAACGCAAAGTGGAGTGCGATCGCTCAAGAATGCGCCGAAATGCATGAAACCGGGCGTCCGGTGCTCGTAGGTACCACCAGCGTCGAAAAGTCTGAAGTGCTCTCCGTGCTGCTCAAAAATCTTAGCGTAGAGCACAACCTGCTCAATGCTAAGCCTGAAAACGTAGAGCGCGAGTCAGAAATCGTGGCCCAGGCCGGTCGCGGCGGGTCGGTCACCATTGCCACCAACATGGCCGGACGAGGTACAGACATTATTTTGGGTGGCAACGCTGACTACATGGCACGGCTGAAGGTGCGTGAGTATTTTATGCCGCGCTTGGTGAAGCCTGAAGACGACGAAGCGTTTGGCGTGGCTCAAGTAGCGGGGGCCAAAAACGGCAATGCCGCTCAGGGCTTTGGTGAGGGCAAAAAGCCTAAGACCTGGAAGGTTGCCCCACAGATTTTTCCAGCAGAGCTAAGCCTTGATGCTAAGACAGCTTTAAAAGAAGCCGTTGCCTTTGCCGCTAAAACTTATGGAGAGCAAAGTCTAGCTGAGTTAACGGCTGAAGATAAAATTGCGATCGCTGCTGAAAAAGCGCCAACCGACGATCCGGTGATTCAAAAGCTGCGGGCTGTTTACAACCAAATCCTAGATGAGTACGAGGTGATTACCTCAGCGGCTCACGATGATGTCGTTGCCTTGGGCGGTTTGCACGTCATCGGTACAGAGCGTCATGAGTCGCGCCGGGTAGATAACCAGCTCAGGGGCCGTGCGGGTCGGCAGGGCGATCCGGGTTCAACTAAGTTCTTTTTGAGCTTGGAAGATAACCTGCTGCGAATATTTGGGGGCGATCGCGTCGCCGGACTCATGAACGCCTTTAGAGTCGAGGAAGACATGCCGATTGAGTCGGGAATGCTAACCAGGTCGCTCGAAGGTGCTCAAAAGAAAGTAGAGACTTACTACTACGACATTCGTAAGCAGGTCTTTGAATATGACGAAGTCATGAACAATCAGCGTCGTGCCATTTACGCCGAGCGTCGCCGAGTATTAGAGGGCCAAGATCTTAAGGAACTGGTGTTAGGCTATGCCATCAGAACGATGGACGATATCGTTGAAGCCTACGTGAATCCCGAGCTGCCATCAGAAGAATGGGATTTAGCCAGCGTTGTGAGCAAAGTACAAGAGTTTGTTTACTTGCTTGCAGATCTCACGCCCGAGCAGCTAGAGAATCTTTCAATGGGTGAGATGAAAACCTTTCTCGCTGAGCAGGTACGCATTGCCTACGACCTCAAAGAAGCGCAGGTTGATTTAATCAAACCGGGCCTGATGCGAGAAGCCGAGCGTTTCTTCATCTTGCAGCAAATCGACACCCTCTGGCGCGAACACCTTCAGCAAATGGACGCGCTGCGCGAAACGGTGGGACTGCGCGGCTACGGCCAAAAAGATCCGCTAATTGAATACAAAAGCGAAGGCTACGAAGTGTTCTTAGACATGATGACGGGCATTCGTCGCAACGTGGTGTACACCTTGTTCCAGTTTCAGCCCCAGCCCCAGCCCGCCGTCAAGCAGTCTGAAAGGGTCTAACATTCTTTAGATAGTCAATTCAACGCGCCATCAAGAAGGCTCTTACATCAGCCGCCGTGGGCATTGATGACTGTGCTCCCGATTTGGTAACGGCCAAGGCTGCGACAGCGCTGGCATAATCAATGGCGGGCTTGAGTGTATCATGGTTAGATAAGCTGAGCGTGGGATTGGCCCTGCAAATAGCTGCTGCTAGGCCGCCATTGAAGGCATCACCTGCCGCAATCGTGTCCGTGACGGGCACCGAAAAAGCAGGTGTAGCAAAGGTGCCAGTTGCGGTAGCACATACTGAGCCAAGTGCGCCCATTTTTACAACAACAACTTCTATGCCTTTGCGCTGAAGAGTTTCGGCGGCGGCGATCGCCCCCTCCACATCCGTCACCTCTATCCCACTTAGCCGCGAAGCCTCCGTTTGATTCGGCGTCAAAATAGAAATATACTCACAAAAATCTGCCGATAACGCCTCGCCTCGTATGGGCACGGGCGCAGGATCAACAATCACCGTTAGCCCCGCTAGTCGAGCCAGCGCCGCCGCCTTTTCAACCGTTGGCAGCGGAATTTCAAACTGAAGCAGCAGCACCTTAGCCCGATTGAAAAAAGGCGTGAGCCGATCTAGATCTAGCTCGCCAACTTCGCTGTTAGCGCCCGCAATTACAATAATTTGATTGTTGTTGGGAGAAAGTGTGATCAACGCCGTGCCTGACGGCAGCTTGGGGCTAGCGGCTAGTGCGGAGATATCGATTCTTTCGGTTTGAAGGCGATCGCGCAAAATCTGCCCAAACCCGTCCTTGCCCACTCGCCCAACCATCGCCGTCTTCACCCCGAGCCGAGCTACCGCTACCGCCTGATTGCCCCCTTTCCCCCCCGGCACCGTAGCAAAGCCTCTACCCTCAAGCGTTTCGCCAGGGCGAGGCAACCTGTCCACCTCAGCCACCAAATCCATATTAAGACTGCCCAGCACCACCACATCTGCCATGGATTTTCGTCCTTTATTTAATTATTCTCTGACGACTTATCCAAATCCAAAGGTGGCCGATCCGAACTCCAGCCCCACCAAATCGCGTCACACTCGCACTGATAAAACTCTTGCCACTTACGCTTACGCCCTTCTGTAGAAACAGGCGCACGGCGATTGAGCCACACTTGCTTTGCCTCTGTGCTCCCTGCGCCGCAGCTCGGGCATCCAAAGGGCTGGGCATGGACGGCATCTTTTGTCCAAGCGGGCGGAAACGGCGCAAAGGCATCCATTGGATTCATTGAGTTTGGGTTGGTAGGAGCGGTCATGCCAAAGCGTAGTAAACAATGCTCTTATTATGGCGTGTCTCTTCTTAGGCGTAGCAATGCCCTTAAATAGCGAGATTAAGGAATGAAAAACGAGCAGAGATTTGTGGCGGCTACCGTCGAGAAACTATAGTAAATATAAAGAAACCATTACAGCATAGGACGCCTCTTTTGTGAAAGCCATCACCCTGCTCGGCTCAACCGGCTCTATCGGCACCCAAACCCTAGATATTGTTCGGCAAAACCCTAATCAGTTTCGATTGGTAGGTATTGCTGCCGGGAGCAACGTCGCGCTACTCGCTGAGCAGGTCATAGAGTTTAAACCAGAAATTGTCGCCATTTGTGATGAGAGTAAGCTAGCTGAGCTGAAGGATGCGATCGCCCAGATCGATCCCCAACCTATCCTTTTAGCTGGCGAAGATAGCATTGCCGAAGTTGCCAGCTACGGGGATGCAGAAGCCGTCGTAACGGGCATCGTGGGCTGTGCGGGCCTGCTGCCAACCCTAGCTGCTATCAAAGCGGGCAAAGACATCGCGCTAGCTAACAAAGAAACCCTGATTGCAGGCGGGCCAGTTGTTTTACCCCTAGCTAAGCAGCACGGCGTTAAGCTATTGCCCGCCGACTCCGAACATTCTGCTATTTTTCAATGTTTGCAGGGCATCCCCGAAAAAGGTCTGCGCAGAATCTTGCTGACGGCCTCTGGGGGTGCCTTCCGCGACTGGCCCGTAGAAGATTTGCCCAAGGTCACCATGAACGATGCGATTAAGCATCCTAACTGGTCGATGGGCCGAAAAATCACGGTAGACTCTGCCACTCTCATGAATAAAGGGCTAGAGGTGATTGAAGCCCACTATCTATTTGGCATGGACTACGACCATATTGATATTGTCATCCATCCGCAAAGCATTATTCACTCGCTGATTGAGCTGCAAGATACCTCTATGCTGGCGCAGCTAGGCTGGCCCGATATGCGTTTGCCTTTACTCTATGCGCTCTCCTGGCCCGAGCGCATCTACACCGATTGGGAACCGTTGGACTTAGTAAAAGCGGGCGATCTGACGTTTCGCGAGCCCAATCATGCCAAATATCCCTGCATGGAGCTGGCCTATGCAGCAGGCCGAGCCGGGGGCACGATGACGGCTGTGCTAAACGCGGCCAATGAGCAGGCGGTGGCGCTGTTTTTAGCCGAAAAAATTCACTATTTGGACATTGCTAAAATGATTGAGAAGGTGTGCGATCGCCATCAAGCCGATCTCAACGCTAGCCCTAGCCTAGACGATATTTTAGCCGTAGATCAATGGGCCAGAACCGCTATCACTGAGCTGAGCGCTGCCATTGTTTGATCCGGTTTAATAAGGAGTTGGATGGGGAATAAGGCAGTGCGCCGCTGATGTACACTACATGCGCTTGGCTAAGCAGCCTTTTTTAAGCGGGCATGAAGCAAGCGGGCCAAACTGCAAAAGGTTGAAGGAAAGAGCATGGAACTAGCGTTAACTATTGGCGCGATCGCGATCGCTGCTGTCGTATTTTTCTGGCTCTTAAACGTCGTTAAAACCACCCTAAAAACCGCCTTTTTAGTGGCCTTGTTTCTCGTGGGCCTCTGGCTAGCCTTTGGCGTCGGCCCTACTGATGTGTGGGATACCCTGCGCAGTTGGCTCCCTGACTTTTTATTTCCCGCGCAGCGCTAGAGAAAAAGATTTTCACCCTAAATCGCTTCGATCTGTAGTCTTCTATCCGTAGTCTTCTATCCGTATAAACATGGAGATATCGCCAGCAAAAAGACAGTCAAAAAAGGAGATTTAGCTCAAACTGTTGATAGGCGAGTGATAAATGGGCCGTGCGATCGCTCTTTCCTTACACTTATGTTGGCCAATACTTCCTCTTACTATGCCCTCATTCTGCTCATACAAAGCTTTTGATCGGCTACTCCGTGAAACAACAGATACCAAACGACGGCTTCACACTCAGTCTCCGAATCCCTACTACGCATACGTACGTAGTATAAACGCAGTATAAAAAAGATAAAAAATAAGACCACTCAGGCAGAAGCTTAGGGCATATTAGTCAACGTAGGCGTCTAGTAACACTCCATTGATTTTTATGAAAAAGCTCGCAGCCAAACTAAGTCTCGTCACGCTCTCTACGCTCTCACTTTTAAGCATCTCGGTAAACGCACAGGCAGCCTCTCTTAGAGGCGATCTATTAACTAAGTTTTCCGGCTTTGTGCAGGCCGAGGGCAAAGCCTTCAGCGAACTTTCTCTCCCCAAGCTAGACGCCTCTCAGCTCTATTGGGACGGCAATCCCAACAGCGTTGAAGTATTCTTTATTGACGAAGGCGCTGGCTTTAGAAACCAGCTGCTCTACAGCGCTAACGACCAGCCGCTAGAAATGATTTTTGAAGATGTTTCTTCACCTTACAGCACCCTTAGCAACTCGGATGGCCCCCTAGCACTGGGACAAGGCAAAGCACTTCCCACCTTCTTTGGCCCTACGCAGCTCTCCTTCTTTATCCGCTCTAACGGCTTTAACGGGGGTCAAGATGTCTACGGCTCTGACGCCTATTCCAACTCAACTGTGGCAGGACAAACGGTGAACGGTGATGGCCTCTCTCATCTAGTTGCCTACAATTACTTTGATGAAGTCTCTAAAGAAAACTACACCATCATAGGATTTGAAGACCTGTGGGGCAAGTTAGGCGCAACAGGCGGCAAAAACCAAGGATCAGACAGAGACTTTAACGATGTTGTATTTGCAGTCAAAGGTCTCTCTAGCAGAAAGCCCGAGCAGGTGCCTGAGCCGTCTGCGCTCTTGGGTCTACTAGCCGTTGGCGCACTAGGGGCCAAGCAGCTCAAGCGCCAGATCGCGGCTTAAAACATAAGCAAGAACGTTAACGATTAGAAATACAAACAGCTAGAAACACAGAACGCTTTCTCTTTTTCCGCTTCTCTTCTTTGCGCTATTCGATACTCTCTGCTCAGAGTGGTCGAGTAGCGCGGTTTTTATGCATGAATGAGCTGTTAAATATGAAGCTGTTTAATAGCAGCTGGTTGGCTGATAGCTTTTAATTACTCTGCCAAAGCAGCGCAGCAGTGAATAATAGTTTGCGCTAATTGGGTCATTCAAATCACTCAAAGAGTCTATGCCAATACCGTTGCGGCCTTTGTCTTTACCTGAGCTGTGAATGTAGGTGCCTTCACCAAGGTATAAAGCCACGTGCGTGGTGCGCTCTGGGGTGCCAAAAAAGATGAGATCGCCTAGCTGTAGGTCTGAGCGGGCAATGCGATGGGTAAAGTCTTCTTGCTGGTAGGAGTCGCGGGGGAGGTGAATGCCTGCTGCGATAAAAGCCGCCTGCACAAAGCCTGAACAGTCGTAGTTGGGTGCGATCGCTCCACCCCATAAATATTGATTAGGCACGGCGATCGCTGCTCGGGCAAATTCAATCACCTGAGGCAGGCGCGTTTGAATGTCTTGGGCGCTCAAACGCGGAAATTTTTTGCATTTTTCAATGGCGGTTAGCGCAGTCACCGCCGTCGCCGCAATCCAGCCCATGTAGTCATCTTTGCAAATGCAGACGCGAATGGCGTGATGATTTTTGGCGACTTCTAAAACGCGGAGCTGGTGGCCAATGTCAGCCTGGGTGACTAAGCCCGTACAGACAGCGCTTTTGTATAGGTTGGTAGGGCGATCGCACTGATAAATTTGCTTAGAGCCACGGTAAATATCATCTTGTAGCGTCTCTATCGTCACCATGTTGCAAACCCTTTATGCCCAGCGCACATTAACAAAATTGACCAGCCGATAAGCCACCATACCGCAAGAAACAGCATAGGTTTTACGCTCGCCAGTTAATATCTTGATGTCTTAAGCACATTCCTAGAAACCGTAGACGCAAAACGGTAGGCTTATATACATAATTCAGTCCATTATTACGCCGAGCCATTTTCTATGACGACCACCCTTTCTACTAACGCCTACGGCATCGATAATACCCATCTAACCCCGCTTAACAAGCTGGATATTCCATCGCGTTTGCTGCTCGGCCCCGGCCCTTCTAACGCCGATCCTGCCGTACTTGCCGCGATGGATCGTCAGCCCATTGGCCACCTCGACAAAGCCTATCTGCACCTGATGGACGAAGTGCAAGAACTCATGCGCTACGCATGGCAAACTGATAACCAGATGACGTTGCCCGTCAGCGGCACAGGCTCTGCGGCGATGGAAGCCACGTTTGCAAATACCATAGAGCCGGGTGATAAAGTGCTGGTGTGCGTCAACGGCTACTTTGGCCACCGGATGATGGACATGGCCGATCGCTACGGCGCAGAGGTGAGCAGCATCCACCGCCCCTGGGGAGAAGTATTTACCACCGCAGAAATTCGCGACGCCCTCGAAAAGCATCGCCCTGCCATCATGTCGATTGTTCATGCCGAAACCTCTACAGGCGTGTGTCAGCCGATGGAGGGCATTGGCGATTTGTGCCGCGAGTACGACTGCCTGCTGATTTTAGATACGGTGACTAGCTTGGGCGGCGTCCCTTTGTTTATAGATAAGTGGGGCGTCGATTTAGCCTATAGCTGTAGCCAAAAAGGGCTGAGCTGCCCGCCCGGAAGCTCGCCTTTTACCATGAATGAAAGAGCCCTCACCAAGCTCAACAATCGCCAAGGCAAAGTCGCAAACTGGTATCTCGATATGTCTTTGCTGAGCAAATACTGGGGCCAGGGCCGCACCTACCACCACACCGCTCCGGTGAATATGACCTATGCCATTCGCGAAGCCCTGCGCCTGCTCAGCGAAGAAGGCTTAGAAAACCGCTGGACTCGCCACCAAAATGCAGCCGAGCGTTTATACGACGGCTTGGCAGATATGGGCCTTACCTGCCATGTGCCTCGCGAATACCGTTTGCATACGCTAACAACGGTACGCATTCCCGATGGTGTAGACGGCAAGGCCGTGACAGCTAAGCTGATTGATGAGCATAATATGGAGCTTGGCGGCGGCTTAGGCGACTTGGCGGGTAAAGTATGGCGCGTGGGCCTGATGGGTTACAACGCTACAAACGAGAACGTAGATAAGTTTTTAGCAGCGCTTAAGCAAGTGCTTTAGGGGTTTTTAACAGCGTCGCCGCTGACCCAGCCGCTGGCACCCGAGTCGAACTGTACTTGATACCAAGTGCTGCCATCTGCGCCCTGGGTGCTGTTGAGAACGGTGACGCGATCGCCCCCCAGTCCATAATGGGGCGAGCTTGCGTCGGCTGATGGCGCTGAATACACATCGACTTGAGCGCCCGCACCGCCGACTAGCTGAGGGGATGAAGTCGCCGATGACGAATTTGCTGAAGCCTTGGGCGGCGGTGATGAAGCTGCCGTTTCAGGTGCGGCTGGTGGTGGCGCTGAGGATGAAGCTGCTGGGGCCGTTCCGCCATCGGGCGCATAGCTGGAAGGATCGGCGTAGGCTTGAGCAACCCAGCCTTCAGCACCGGAGCTAAAGCGCACCCGATACCACAGGTTGCCATCATCACCCTCGGACTGCTGCAAGATGCTGACGCGATCGCCACTCACGCCATACTGAGGAGAGGCCGCCGAAAAAGAAGGACTCTCGTACACTGGAATTTGCCCTGATGAGCTGCCTAGCGTCACCTGATCTCCAGCTGCCTGTGACGGCTGCTCGGCGCTGTCAGCAGCATATTCTGTTGTTTCTTCGGTAGATGCAGCGGGTTCTTCAAAGGCATTATCTTCTGGCTTGGTCTGTGAATCTTCTACCGCTTTGGCTGAGTCTGACTTTGAGTCCTTTGTTTTTGTTGGAGCGGGGGCTATTGCTTGGGTTGTTGTTTCACTAGGAGATCTGTTGATAAATAGATTGCCTGCGATCGCACTTCCTACCACAGCAACAACGGCCAACCCAATGACTAAAGGAGATAATCGTTTAACAGGCGTTGAGCGATTCGCGTTGTTGTTTAAATAGCCCGTACTGCTAGAAAGATTGCTATCGTTGGCACTATTGCTATCGTTGGTACTGTGGATGAGCGTGTTCTGTAAGGTCTGGTTTGGGATCAGGTCTGAAGTCTGGTTTGAAACCGAGCTAGCTGGTTGCGCGGGAGCGACGGCTACCGTTTTTAGGGTGCTCTCTGCAGCTGACGGATAGTATTGCGGCGGTACAGACAAATTGTTGGAAACCGCAGATTGCGCGATAGGCATGACTGGCTGAGGGACTGTTGCAGCGGCTTTGGGTAAGGCTAATAGGGATGAGAGCATAGCTTGGGCGCTGGGGTAGCGATCGCGCGGGTGCGATTGCACAGCTCGATCTAAAAACGCCACAAACTCAGCGCTGGCTGACTGAGCCGACGTCTGCCAGATAATTTCTCCCGTTTGCGCATCTGTCTCAAATGACTGAGGCAATCGGCCCGTAAGCAAAAAGATCGCTACCAGTCCCAAGCTATACAAATCGCTAGAAGGAATCGGTCGCCCTGCGGCCTGCTCGGGCGGCATAAATCCGGGCGTACCAATCACAATCGAACTCTTGGGGCTGCTTTGAGAGCCCATCACCGTTGCCATCGTCTCTCGCACCGCGCCAAAATCAATCAGCACTGGCTGTTGAGAACCTGCTCGCAAAATGATGTTGTCAGGCTTAATGTCTCGATGGATAATGCCCTGGCTGTGAATAAAGTCCATCACTGGCAGCAGCGCCGCCAAAATTGAGCGAATCACCGCTTCAGACTGAAGCCCTTGCTGCACGACCAGCGACTCTAGCGTAATGCCGTCTATCCATTCTTGCACCAGATAGAACTGCCGATTTTCGCTGAAGTAGGCATATAGCCGAGGAATCTGTGGGTGATCTTCGCCTAGCTTTTCTAAAATCGCGGCCTCTCGCTGAAAACGCGCCTGCACGAGCTGATAGGTTTGTGGGCTAGCGTTCATCGGCTTAAGCTGCTTAATCGCGCACTTCCTTTGCGAAGGCATTTGCCGATCAGTGGCCAGATAAGCTTGGCCAAAGCCACCCTCGCCTAGCGTCCGAATCACCTGATATCGATTGTTAATCAGCATAAGTACCTACTGCCTGCCAAAGAAGCACTACCTATGCTACCGCTATTGTGATCAATTCACTGTGGGTCTAGTGGACAGTAATTTGGTCTTAACTTTGGCCTTGACTTTGAATGAACTACCCGAATCGCCTATGCTTTGGGGTAGTTCATAAAATGGCTATGCGGTTAGCAAGTATTTGGAAAAAGGAATGTCAGGTAAGCCCTTGTTTTGCAACAACTGAGCTAGTCCACAGAGCCTAACAGAGCCTAGTCCATAAAGCAGTCGTAGACAGAAGAGAATGCCTGACGCGGCCTACTTTGCTGAGAGTTACGCCGAAAAAAGGCTACTCTACGACGATGAATGAACGGTTTGATTAAAAACAACATAAATCAATAGACCCGAACAGCAACATACTAATCGTTTAACTGCGTGGTCGTACCTCCTTTAGTAACAGTTATTTGCCATCTGGACTGTAGCGATCGCAACCATTTTTTCATAGTTGAGTCTCATAGTCTCATCGGCCCTGAGGTCACTGAGGTCACTCAGGGCTACTTAAATAGTATCAAAGCAAACTTATCTCTAGAAATCTATAAAGGCAGCGTCAAATAGCCAGTGCATAACACCCTACAAAAAGAACATCGTTAATCCGCACTATTTTAATAATTGCCTTTCAAAATCTCGGCAATGTTCTTACACTAAAAGCAAAGTATAAATGAACCTTGACCCTATGCTGCTCAAAGACAATCAAAGAACAAAGCTCGATCCCTCCGATGACGCTTTGTTTTACGACTCACCGAGATTTGTAACGCATGTTGACGAAGCCTTTATCGCTCAGCTAACTTCGCTGTATCGTGATCGCATCCCCCCCAACAGCCGCATACTCGACTTCATGAGCAGCTGGGTCTCACACCTGCCGACCGACGTGATATACGCCCATGTAGAAGGCCATGGCCTTAACGGTGAAGAGCTAGCGCGCAACCGACAGCTAGACCATTATTTTGTGCAAAATCTCAACCAAAACCAGACTTTTCCGCTGGAAGAGAGTTCTTTTGACGCGGTTATTAATACTATTTCCGTGCAGTATATTCAGTATCCTGAAAAGATTTTTGCCGAGGTTTATCGGGTGCTAAAGCCGGGGGGAATTGCGATTTTTAGCTTCTCTAATCGGATGTTTTATGAAAAGGCGATCGCCGCCTGGAGAGAGAGCAGCGAAGCCACCCGCCTCGCCCTGGTAAAACGCTATTTTGAAGATATTCCTGGCTTTGGCAATATTGAAACTATCGTTAAAAAACCTGATGCGCCTGCTTTTTTGCAGATGATGGGCATGGGTGGCGGCGATCCGTTTTACGCGGTTATCGCCGAGCGCATGGAGCCACTAGCGCAAGCACATTAATCCGTCAAAATAAGAGATTCCATCCCTAGCCGCAAATCTTTAGTAAGCGCCATGATTGCCCCTCGCCTCTTTGTTTGATAGTCCGCTAGCCGTGAACTGACTTCGATAGGCTCACCTACTGTCACAATTGCTCTTTGCTTGCCTAAGCGTGATCGCAACACTTTTTCTCCCTTAATTTTAGCCACCATATCGCGCAGCAGCAGCGCAGTTTCTGCAAACCGATCGGCGCTCGGATGCTCCTTCACGTAGCACCCTGTCACCGCTACAAAGCTTTCCACTAGGCGCATATGCCACATTCGCAAGTTAGCCTCTGCCGCCACTCGATCAGCGAGCCCTCGCTCTACAGCCGACAGACTCATCGCATCCTCCCTAAAGATGCGATCCCAGCCCGCCTGTTCTAGCTTACGGCAGCGATCAATCACACTGCCCTTAGCGCGCACCTTAAAATACTGCTCAGCCACCTGCAAAGCTTCGTCCATTAGCCTTTGCAGCCGCTCTGAAAGATGATCGTTAGGTTCGGCAAAATCTGTCTTGCAGCCTAGTGAACTAAAGCTAACGCCATAAAACTCGCGGTAGTAGCTCTCCATCAGCGTGAGTAAATGCTCAGCGAGTTGGTACAGCCGCTTGTAGAGATCAACCTGCTGGCTAGGCAACTCAACGTCATGGCCGCCGATCCCATTATCAATTTCTAGCTGGCCAATGAGGTTCTCAAGCTGCGTCCAGGGTGGTGTCAAATACTGATACTGAATGCCTATGGGCAAAATGACTACCGACTCTGATCGACCTGCTGCTTCAATGTCTTCTGCACACCAAAAGGCAAGCTGCGAAATACCGGGCTCTAGCGGGCTGATAATTTCGTTGTGACTGTTGTTACCGCCTTCTGGCGCTGCGGCTAGCGGAAAGCGTCCGTCTAACAATAGTCGTCTCGCGCTTTTGAGCGCCGTTAAATCTAGCTTGCCGCGCTGAATAGGGATGCCACCCAAGCGGGAAAATACCCAGCCTAAGTAGCTGCCCGCCCACAGTGGAATACCCCGGTCATAAATAAAGTGAGAATGCGTTGTGCCTATCTTTAGCCCCATTTGACGCGCAGTGCTCGGCAGATCTTTCCACAATAGATGGCTCAGCGCATAGGGGTCGGTTGGGCTAGGATGGCGAAACGCGAGCAAAATTCGTGTTTTACCTAGCTTGAACTCGTGATACAGCTTTGCAAGCGCTTCTACATTGTGAGTCTCCACCTCAGCAATGTCCGTTTTCCAAGCCGTAACTGCAGGCATAAATGGCTGTAGGACTTGCCTTAGCCCAGCGCTATAGCGAGGCGGAATAAAGTTGAGAGCGGGCTGAGCGCGATGAGTCTGAGAAGGCATAGCTGAAAGCCAGTGAAAAGCCAATGAAAAACCAGTGAGAAAACCAGCGTAAAAGCCAGCAAAAAGTTGGTAGCAAGAGCAATCAACCGTTTTTCTTTATACCAGGTTTCCCTGATTTCTCACGGAGTGGCTGTTCCGATGGTTGATCCGGTCAGACTCTTTGATAGTGCATTCCGGGTAGCTGGGCAACTAAGCCTAAAATTTCTAGCTGCAATAGCGCGCTGAGCACCTGCCCTGTCTCAAGCTGCGCGAGCTGCACAATTTGATCAAGCACGATAGGCTCGACTGAAACGGCTTTGAGCACCTGAGCTAATAGCGCGGGCAGATCTGGAACGGGCGCAGTTGCCGCTGAGGTTGCTGAGCTGGGCTGATGAGTAGGAGGTGCGATCGCCCCCTTAAAACTCACATCAGCCGACCTTGGTAGACTCGCTAGGCTTCCCGGCAACCGTCCCGGCAAAAGCGCTTCTACAGCCGGAATTGCCTCTAGCGAATCGACTAAGCTTTGCTCACCCAAAATCATTTGCGCTCCCTGATTAATCAGGTTCAAGCAGCCCTCGCCCTGCGTATTTTCCAGCGCGCAGGGCAGAGCATACACCTCCCGGCAGTAGTCGTTCGCTAGCCGCGATGTAATCAACGCCCCCGACCTAGTCGGTGCCTCAGTTACCAATATCGCCCGACTCAGCCCCGCAATAATTCGATTGCGCTGCGGAAAATGCGTCCGATCAGGCCCCGTTCCGTCCGGGTACTCACTCACAACTAGCCCGCTCTCTACAATTTGCCTGTGCAGTTCACCATTTCGAGCCGGATAGACAACGTCTACGCCCGTGCCCAGCACAGCGACCGTCAGCCCTTTCACTTTCAAGCAGCTCACATGCGCTGCCGTATCGATTCCCTGCGCTAGGCCCGAAACAATCACGGCCCCTTCCCGCGCGAGCCGACTGCTCAGCCGCTGCGTCCAGCGATCGCCATACATAGAAGGGCGGCGCGTTCCTACAATGCCGACGCTCAGCAGGTTAGGGAAATCATTGAGCCGCAGACTGCCGCGATAGTAAAGCAGCGGCGGCGGATCGTTAATGGCAAATAGCAGCGCTGGATAGTCTGCATCGGCAGGCGTCCAAAAAGCCTGATTTTCCTTTTCATGCTGAGCCAGCATCTCGGCAGGATTTAGCCTTGGCCGCTGCGCCACAATCCGCTCAGCAATCAGTAGCCCAATGCCATCGACCGCTAGCAGCTCGCCTGCCGAAGCCTGCCAAGCCTTGGCCAAAGTGCCAAAGTGCTCCCATAGCCGCTTGATGGTGACTGGCCCTACGTCTTTAATGCGCGACCAGGCTAGCCAATATGCCCTTTCTGTTGCCAAGCTCGTCGCCCTTACCGCGTCCCATCAATTCTTATGATGCCCCGCACCACGGGCGACTGCTCTCTTGCGCCGTCATTTATCAAAGACCCGGCTAGCACTCCGCCTATAGCGCTCGTGCTTAGGAGGTGGTGCTAGCCGCGTGATCGTTAGGGAACAATCTTTAACTTTTGTCCTGTAGTCTTTATACATCAACGGCTTTAGCCTCTTTTGAAATGTTAAAATAGAGCCATGAAACAGCGTTACAAGTACCGAATTTATCCAACACCAGCACAGCGTAAATCACTAGCACAGTTGTTTGGCTGTAGTCGAGTTGCTTGGAACGATGCGCTGTCGTTCTGTCGCGATGAATATGCAGGAGGGCAAAAATATTCAGGGTTTGTAAGTCTGTCAAAACGGTTTACAGCGCTAAAGAAAGCCGATGCGTATCTATGGCTCTCGGAAGTTGCAGCTGTGCCTTTGCAACAGTCGCTTAGGGATTTAGACGTTGCCTTTCGCAACTTCTTTAACTCGGTGACAGGCAAGCGCAAAGGGCCAAAAGTGCAGATGCCGCGTTTCAAAAAACGTAGTTCTTTGCAGTCAGTCCGATTTGTAGGCACTGCGTTCAACGTTGGCGCAAAGCTTAGGCTAGCCAAGATTGGCCACCTCAAGGTGAAGTGGAGCCGTGAGCTGCCTTCTGCGCCGTCCTCTGCGACGGTGATCAAGGATGCAGCGGGGCGATACTTCGCTTCCTTTGTCGTTGATGTAATGCCTGAATTATTGCCGTGGAATGAGAAGGCTATTGGCATTGACTTGGGCATCACCACTTTTGCGACACTAGACGATGGCGCGAAAGTTGATGCACCGAAGCCATTGAAGCGGTACCTAAAAAAGCTAGCTCGGTTGCAACGCAAGCTTGCTAAATGCAAGAAAGGCAGCAATCGGCGTAAGCGGGCTGTATTGGCTGTCGCCAAAGTGCACGCCCGCATCAAAGACATTCGCACCGATTTCCTGCACCAGTTGAGCACCCAGCTGATTCGAGAGAACCAATCGATCAGTCTAGAAGATCTCAACGTGTCAGGGATGATGCGTAACCACTGCTTAGCCAAGGCCATCAGTGATCTAGGATGGCGACAGTTTAGAACCCTGCTTGAAGCAAAAGCTGAAATGTATGGCCGTGACGTTACCGTGATTAGTCGCTGGGAGCCAACGAGCCAAACTTGCTCAGGCTGCGGTGAAAAGTCACTACAAAAGAAAGCAGGGCTGGAAGGACTCAAGATTCGAGAGTGGTTGTGTTCCAACTGTGGTTCCCTCCATGACCGGGATGTGAATGCTGCGATGAATATAAAAGTGGCGGGCGGGCAGCTCGATACTCAAAACGAACGTCGGAGGGCCGATAAGTCTAGCTTGCTAGCAGTGCCCGGTGATGCGTTTAGCCAACCGTGCGAAGGACAGCTTAGTTTGTGCGTCTAGCCGGAGAATCGCCGCCTATACTCGCAGAGTTAGGGGGTGAGCATGTCAAAGCTTCTTTTCAAACACTAAAATGTCTTGGCCAAAGTCAATCAAGGGCTCGTCAATGGCGAAGTCGCGCCAGTCGCCGAAGGCACAGCTTTGTAAGGACATATTGGCGGCAGTGAAGCTCTGCTCAAAAAAAAGCTGAGGATATCCCACTACTTTTTCTGGCATGGCTTCATCATGCAGGCGATAGCCGTCGCGCTCGTAAGGAAAGCTAACGCCTTTTCCGGTGTAGCCATAGTCAAGTAAGAATGTGCTCATTAGGCACCTGCCCCCCGGCTTGAGCAGTCGGCTAATTTCGTTGATGTAGTGAGTGACCTCTTCGCGCAGCATATGGGTGAATACTGAGATTAAGAAAATCACATCCATGCTCTCATCCTCAAAGGAAAACCTGTAGGCGGTTGAATCCTTTTGTCCTTGAGGGTTATACATCGCGTTTTGAACGTCGATATGCTGAAAGGTAAAGCCGTTTTCCTGTAGCAGCTTGTTCTCTTGACAGGCTTGGATAGAAGGCTGATCGATATCCACGCCTGTATAGCCACTTTTCTCTAAGATGTTTGTCAGCGCGATCGCCGTACGTCCACAGCCACAGCCAATCTCAAGCACTTTGCTACTGGGGGTGAGCTGGGCGCGATCGCTCAGCAGTTGAGCCGTCACGCCGCCAAAATAGTCGAACTTGCTGCCCCCTAGCTGGCTAGTCACCCCATCAGAACGAACGCGAACAGAATATTTGGGAAGATAGTCCAACCCATTGGCTTTGCGCATCGCCCAATCGGGGCCGTCCAAGGCGAAAATAATCGGTTTAACGTATTTACTTTGCCAGGATACGCCTTTAAACACCCGACGCATGGATTGATACAAAGTGCTCATAAGCAATCAATAGCTTCAAAAAAATTGAGAGAACAGATGTGGAAACCCGTCAGATTTTCACCTGGATAGTTGGGTATCAAAATATGCTTAACGGTACCATCATTATTACGGTAGTGAAGGTGCGAATATGAAAATACCTAATTCTGGCGGCTAGTTTCTAGCTGAGCGTTTAGGGGTAAAATCAACCCGAATGATTGCACCTTGGAAGCAAACTTTGTGGCTCAGCTAAATGAACAGCTAAAAGCGCTGATTTTCGATGTTGATGGTACTCTGGCCGAAACCGAGCGCGATGGGCATCGACCGGCTTTTAATCAGGCATTTGCCGATAATGGGCTCAACTGGAACTGGTCAGAAGAACGCTACGGTGATTTGCTTGAGGTATCGGGCGGCAAAGAGCGCATTAGAGCGTATGTGCAGCAGTCTGAACCTTTCTTTACGCTGCCTGATGGCTTTGACGATCTAACGGCGTTTATTAAGCATCTGCACGCGGCTAAAACTCAGTATTATAAGCAGTTCGCTAAAGCAGGTAAAATCCCTTTACGGCCTGGGGTGGAGCGGTTGCTAAAGGAGGCGAGGGCAGCGGGAATTAGGCTGGCGATCGCCACTACAACCACCCCTGCCAACGTCAAAGCCCTGCTTGAAAACACGCTGGGCGCAGACAGCCTGAGCTGGTTTGAAGTGATTGCAGCAGGCGATATGGTACCAAAGAAAAAGCCCGCTCCCGATATTTTTGAATACGCGCTGGCCCATCTCAGGCTACCGCCAGAAAGCTGTCTAGCCTTTGAAGATACGAACAATGGCGTACTTTCAGCAACTCAAGCTGGACTTAAAACTATCGTCACCGTTAATGACTACACCCGCCAGCAGGATTTCTCTAAGGCGACGTTAGTGATCAGCGATTTTGGCGAGCCTGATGCCCCGTTTAAGGTGATCGAGGGAGAGGCTAAAGGCGCTAAGTGTTTTGATATTGAGTTAGCAAAAGCTCTCTGCCAATCTTGAGCTGCCAATCTTGAGCTGCCAATCTTGAGCTGCCAATCTGAAAAGACCAAACGGCGGCTCTATTAATCGCTGTAGATCTGCCAAGCTTGCCAAAAAACATAAGCCGATAGCGCGACTAGCATGACACGGAAAAGCTGTGTGATGGTGCGATCGCTCAGCTTTGGCAAAAACCTTGTGCTTACCTGCACCCCAATCAGACCGCCCAAGCCCAAAATTAGACCCGCCGCCAGATTGATGTTGCCGTTAATCGCATGGCCAGCAACCGCCGAAACAGACGTAATGACAATCACACCTAAGCTAGTGCGTACGGCTGTTTTGATGCTTTCACCCAGCAGCAAAATTTGCAGCGGCACTAAAATAACGCCGCCACCAACGCCAAAAAGTCCAGCCATAAAGCCAGCGATCGCCCCGGTCACAATTCGAGCCATCACAGGGTGAATAGCTGGCCCCGTGCTGGCCGTTCGCCCTTCGCGAAACTCTGCCGTGCGAATCACGCGCTTCTTTAAAGAGACGAGGTAAAGGTTGAGCAATAGCAGCAGGCCAAAGCCTAGAAGTAATAAAGAAGGGGGAATGCGATCGCCCACAAAAGCCGCCAAAAACGCCGTTATCACCGCCGGGGCAGCCAGCAGCAAAACCTGACGAACATCTAAAAAGCCCATCCGCCAGTTTTGCAGGCTACCTGCCCCAGAGGTTACCAATATCGCCAGAGAACTCGTCGCCGTTGCCTGCACAGGCACAAAGCCAAGCTGCACCAGCACCGGCACCAGCAAAGTCCCGCCGCCAATGCCCAAAAAGCCAGCCAGCACACCCGCCACCAAACCCGTCAAAGACAAAAAGATAACTGCACTCAGTGCCACACGCTTACCTGAATAGAACCTACATAGGAGCGCCCAACGCCTAAAGCGCTTCTACCCTAGAGCATCCCTAGATCTAGGACAAAATTGGCGTCAAGTCTATATATTCTTCAATCGTAGTCGCTAAGTTATTCAACATGCTGTCGCGCTGCTCACGATAGTTAGCAATTCCGGTTGGCATAGAACTCAAACCTCGCTGCTGTCGCAGGCGATTTAGCCAAGCCCTGCGCCAGGGGCCGTTATCAAAAATGCCGTGCAGATAAGTGCCCCACACCGACTGCGCTTCATCGACAATGCCTAAGCTGCGATCGTCAAAAATAGGCATAAACGAAGCCGCCTCTTCACCTTCGTTGCCGGTTGGCATCACGAGCTGAGTCCGGCCCTGATGAATTTCATAGCCCACTACTGGCAAGCCTTCTTGAGGATATTTAGAGGTCACCGTCCGCTGTCGAGCTACCTTTTGCTGAGTAATCACCGTTCGCAGCGGCAGCAGTCCCAAGCCATTAAAGCGGCCCTCTTGCCCCTCTAACCCTTCCGGGTCAGCCAGCATTTGGCCCATAATTTGAAACCCACCGCAGATGCCCATTACCGTACCGCCCGCCGCCGCATAGTTGCTAATCGCCGCCGCCATCCCCGTCTGCTGTAGCACCAGCAAATCAGCAATCGTCGTTTTGGTTCCTGGCAAAATCACCGCGTCCGGATAGCCCAGCTCATCATGAGGGCTCAAATACTTCACATTTACAGAGGGCTCAGCTTCTAAAGGGTCAAAGTCAGTAAAGTTAGAAATACGAGGCAGCCGAATCACCGCCACCGTAATTTCAGCTTGCTCTTTTACCGCTGGTCGCTCTAGCAGCGATAAAGAATCCTCTGCCGGAAAAGCCGCATTAATCCACGGAATCACGCCAATGACCGGAATGCCCGTACGCTCCTCTAGCCAGTCAATTCCCGGTTGCAAAATCGAACGCTGGCCGCGAAATTTATTAATTACAATCCCTTTAATCAGCGCTCTTTCTTCGGGTTCTAACAGCTCCAAGGTGCCGACGATATGAGCAAACACACCGCCCCGGTCAATGTCTGCAATCAATATCGTCGGAGACTCTAGGTAAGTGGCAATCCGCATGTTCGCCAAATCGCGATGCTTCAGATTAATCTCAGCCGGACTCCCCGCCCCTTCACAAATCAGCAGGTCAAACTCTTGACTTAGGCGAGCCAAGCTCTCTTGAATGGCCTGCCAGCCCGTGCTAAAAAAGTTTTCGTAATACTTTTCTGCCGTCGTTGTCCCAATTGGACGGCCCTTTAAAATTATTTGAGAGGTGCGATCGCCTTGAGGCTTGAGCAAAATCGGATTCATTTCTGCCTGCGGGGGCACGCCTGCCGCCCAAGCTTGTACGGCCTGCGCATAGCCAATCTCGGCTCCCGTCGTACTCACGTACGAATTCAAGGCCATGTTTTGCCCTTTAAAGGGAGCCACACGCCAACCTCGGCGGCTCAAGATGCGACACAGAGCAGCCACCAACATGGATTTACCTGCGTGGGAGGTTGTCCCCACCACCATTATTGACTTCACCACTCGCTGCTCCCTCAATGTTGATACCCACTTCACATTACCCAACCTTGGGCAAATTTGAAGCAAAAAAATTTGGTAAGAACCCTCAGCCTGCGTGTTACCACTGGCGTTAAAGCTAGGTCAGCTATAAATAGAACTCAGTAATCGCACGAGCTATTTACATTAGCCATTCAGGTAAACGAAAGCGACGGGCGATCGCATTTTTCATATAGTCCATTAGGCTAGCGCGCTCGTCCGGACAGCCTTGAGATTGCCAGCGCTCCACTATTTGGCGACCCAAAGGCGTCAGCCGAAAGCTATCGGTCAGCCCCTGACCATCTACCTCGCGCCGCAAGAGTCCCACCTCAGCTAGCCACATCAGTTCGGATTCAGCCGCAACTTCCGAAAGGGGCTGCTGAGTATAGCCTTTTAGCGCACCGCTATCTTCAGCGATAGCAGGCACGCTCACGCTATCTAACCGCATTTGAGCCAGCAGCTTGAAATAAAAAGGAGAACACCGCACCGCTCTTTGGGCGCGGTGAATCGTTTCAAGCGAATATCGGAGCGTTTTATCAGCGATCGCTCTATCAGCATCGCTTGATCGATCAATTTGAGAGCTTTCCATAGAGAGGGCAAACGCGCATTAGCCAAAAGATAACTAAATCTATTCTCTCACGCTTCTCGCTTGACTACACCGACTACACCGACTACACCTTACGAGGCCGTAACTGTCTGACCTTTTCCGCCAGCACCAGTCCGACAAAAGGCACTCCTTCAACCAAGTAACGACGCCACATACGCCGGGGCTCACACATCAAGCGATATAACCACTCTAGCCCGAGTTCGCTCACGTATTGAGGCGCTCTTGGCTTGTAGCCCGCCTCAAAATCGACAGCTGCCCCAATCGCCATGAAAATATCTATGCCCGGTAGCTGGTCTCGGTAGGTCGTAATCCATTTCTCCTGCTTAGGTGCGCCCAAGCAAACCGCTAATACGTTAGCTGATGAATTCTCAATTAAAGCAATAATCTTAGCGCACTCCTCCAAACTAGACTCAAAACCATAAGGGGGCGAATATTCACCGACGACAATCTCACGCCCTGTCCGCTCGTTGATTCGACGCTGCGCTTCTTGCGCCACGCCTGCTGCTCCGCCTAATAAAAATACTTTGATGCTTTCGTTGTGCTTGTGATAGTCACAAAACCATGGAAACAAGTCTGCGCCCGAAAGTTTGGCCTTAAGCGGCTTGCCTAAAAATTTAGAGGCATACATTAAAACCTGGC
>JBARVS010000050.1:0-12077 GCA_049646385.1 Phormidesmis sp.
AGTTATAACTATTTCTGGTGTATGGCGTAGGAGATAAAAAAAGGCGTATCCTTCTGGACAAGCAAAAGTACAGAAAAGGAATACACCATGACTCAAGATAATCTAGTCGAGTTCAAAACACCAGAAATAGTTATAACTCTTAAGGGTGTGCAGTTTCAAGATGGCGTTAAAGTTGTTACAGGGGAATTAGCGATCGCTGATGACGGAAGAAAGAAGGTTGCCTGATTTTCCTATCGGCATACACCAGATTTGACAATATCTCCGAAGGCAAAGATGGATCTCTGCTTTGTCAGACTAACGCTCAAAAGGGTTGCAGCCAATTCTTAAGATGTCAAATAGGCTCTATAAGCACGGGAGTAAAGCTTAGAAGCCTGTGTCATTAGCAGTTGACTGCTACAAGTTTTGAAACACTTTAATTTGTACTCGGATATGTATTAAAACAAAGAAAAAACCGTTGAGGCCCAAAAGATAACTACGCTCTCTTGGTATTTTTACCTCTACCAACTGATGACTAAGCAGCTCCGCTACATGATTACCTGTCAAATTTGATGTTAGTACAGACCCAAGAGTAAGGATCGTTGTAGCTGCGATATGTAGATTTTGTAAGACCACGATTTTCAAATTGACTGCAATAGTCCTTATCCATATCTATTCCAGTCAAGACTGTAGTAGTTGCCGCACCGCTATAACGAGAGACGGCCTCTGAGCTATCGCTGTTGGGTGGCGCTATCGTCGTTAAATCATATTTGCAAGCCCATCGAAATACTGGGTAGACGTTGGTTGCTGCTTTATTGAAGACTTCGCCTCTTGGGACAATGTTATACTCATTTTTGCTATAGCCAAGATTCTCCAACGTGGATATATAGAATTCGCTGCTCCTGCATACGCCTCCTAGTTCTGCCCGCGTGACTGGTTCTTCTACATATTGAGTGCCTTTTACATAACCAATTGGAATAGGCTGTACCTGAACGACAGTCTCTTGAAGTTGTACGCCATCCTGACCTATATACTTACAGCCAAACTTCAGTCCTGTAAGGTTGGAGCCATCAGGAGCCTCTGTTACAAGAACCTGACTGTTTGAAAGATTTGATTCTTCATTGGCGAGCTGTTGTATCTGATCACTGCATAGCTTACTCATACTCATATTGTCAGGATCTACAACCTCTGGCTCTGGAATAAATGAGTCAATAAGTAACTCAACAAGACTAATTCCACTGTATCCTGTCAATAACACCAGAAGTAAGTTACCAAGTACGGCGTGTCTACTAAGCCAGCTTAGAAGGCTGTCATTTCTGACAAATCTTTTCAATTCTTGAAGAAAGCTTAAAAGCTCATCACCTGTAGAAGGATCGGGGGGAGGATTTTGCTGATTGTTAGGTGGATTAGGGGAAGCCATATGATGACTGAATGACGATTCGGTGAATGCAACCATTGTCTGTAGGTGCATATTTTAAGATATATCTAACTACAAAACGTACTCTCAGGACAGAGATATTCAAGGTGAACTAATAATTAGTTGGGAAATTTTATAACTCTTAACATCAGTCAAATAGTCGGTATACACTAGCCTTCGAGAGATTTCACTCTCTCATCAGCGTTTTGAGTAGCACACCTTGCTTGCGATTTTGTCTTAGCTTCAAACATTCCTTCTCATTCAAATCCTTTTTGTGACCTAAGTTTAAGCCACGAGCCTTTGCATTACGGATGCCATTTATCTGCCACTCGGTGCGTATTTCTGTCTCAAACTGCGCGATACTCCGAAGGAGTGGTCTCACCATCATACCCCGCATACTAAACAGCCGCCCTGCCGCATCATTTCTCAAGCCCCTAAAAGGCTCCGAGGTGTTAGCTATGCGTTGTATAGCCCGCCGCTATATCCAAAAACTTATATATCTAAGCGGAACTTCATTAGCTCGTAAAAGGCCCGAGACAGCTCTCGGCGGGTGAGCTTTTGATTGTCTAGCGGGACGTTGGCCAGTGCCTGAGCGTAAGCAGCGGGCAATGCCGCTTTAATCAAAAACGATAGCTGCTTGCGGGTGATCATATCATCGGGGGCAAACAGGCCGCCGCCCACGCCCGCAATCATGCCCTGCGCTTTGAGCGTTTCGATATTGCTGTAGGCCCAGTGTTCGCCGGGGCGCACGTCGCGAAAGCTGGGCCGCGAGGGGCTGATCTTTTCTAGCTCTAGCAGGCTGACAAGCGCGGTGGAAACCACGGCTCTAGAAACGTTGGCGTAGGGACGAAAGTGAAGATCTTTAGCGCTTTCGCTGCGAATCACGCCCGTTGTAGCCATCACCTGAATTGCTTCAAAGTCAGGATCGTCATGGCCTACGTCGTCGAACCAAAAAATAGGCACGCCGTTGCGAGTCATAAACCCCTGTAGCTTTCTGACAAGGGGCAGCGTTTCAACAATGCGACGCGGGCTTTCTTTCGTCCACACGGCGAATACCGCTAAGAAGCCGCTGGCCTCACCAATGGCCCATTCCATCGGGTGCATTCGGTAGGCGGCGTTGGTGATGTGGGTGGTGCCGAGGCTTTTGGCAGACAGCACAAGGCCATCGGTGGTCATCGGCACGAGTGACTTAGCCGGGAGAGAAAAGGGCAGGGCAATCACGTCTTTGCCTGTGGGCGTAACGTGGCCCTGTACTAAGTTGCCGTGGAGATCTAAATAGTGATATTGACCAACGCCCAGGCTGTCGTCAAAGCAGCGAGCGCGAGCCTGCTGTGGGAAAAAGGTTTCGGCAACATCTTCGTGGCGAATGGTGGTAAGGGCAATGCCTCGGCGAGCTTCGCGGATGTAGGGCTCTAGGGCGATGCCGTCATAGCTCCAGGTGAGGTCGCCTCGGGGCTTAAGGTCGGGGATGCCGTGGGTTTGCAGATAGTAAATGTAGGCTTGGGCGCGATCGCGTGCCTTTTGAATCAAAACCCGCCGTGCTGCTCGGTCAATCCCAATCAAATACCCATAGCGAAAGTCATTGCCGCAGCATTCCACCTTGTCAGGATGGGGTGACGTGCCCCAGTTAATCACGCTGACATCGCCGACGCTCACCTCTTTTTCAGCTAAAAGCTGTCGCCTAATGCGTCGATAGCGAAAAATCCCAAAGGGCTCGAAAAAGTTTCGCTTTTGCCAGCCGCTAGACCTTTTTAGCCAAAAGTCGCTGGTGAACTCGTAAGGATTAAGCCAATAGTCGCGACCGTAGCCCTCAGGCGCTTTCATTTTTCGCCCTTGGCCGACAGCAGCGTGCTCAACAACGACGTTAAAGGTAAAGGACTGCTGACACTCGGGGATGGCATAGTCGCGTAAAATCGCCTCTCCCGTATCGTTGCGCGACTCTTGCCCCACCCTTGAAGGCAAGTTAGCGATTTCTAGCAGATCGCCAAAGTCAGTGGCTTCTAGGGTGACTAATGCTTTTACCGTGAAGCGATCGCCCGTCAAACGATTTTGAAAAACCACGCCGCCCACGCGCTGCAGATCAGTCTCTGAGGCGGCGCTCATCAGCACCTCAATCGGCTCGCTGTCCGGAACGAGCCGCAGCTTGCCAGATTCTAAGTAAGGAATGAGCGGCTCATGCAGCGCTGTAGCTGCCGTCACAGGCGTAGTTGTGATCGGGCACACCCAAGCGCCGCCAGGGTTTTGCTGCGCCCTGCCTTGGACGGGCTGTAGCTGCCGTTGCCGCCGCCTAAACCACCGCTGACTTCTAGAAATCGCAAATTTTTCGCCCTCCACCGTGCTAAAGCTATCGGTTTGCTTGAGCAGATCGCCGTCATCCGAAGCAGGCAAACCCTGCCCCGTAAACTGTCCGCCAACCATCTTTTGCGGCTGCACCAGGCACACATCTACATTCATCTTCAGCGCTGCTAGCGTGGCTGAATAGGCCGCCGTCGATCCGCCTGCAACTAATATGGAGCAGGTAAGGATGCTGCCATTGTCGGGTCGAGTAAAGGCATGATTGCCGATAAAAACGCCGTTGCTTTGATTGATTTGGCTCATTGCGACACGCTCATTGCGACACAGAGGGCTAGCGATTGATAAGGACGCTCTCATTCAGACGCTCTCTGTCAGATTAACTTGAAGAGATTGATCGCGTCTGAGATGGATACTATTTTGTCACTTTAAAGCGACGCTACGGTTGAGCCAATTAGCGCTTTCGCGTACGCTTGTTTGCATCTACTCTGCCCTTTTGTCGGCTGTACTCGTCGAATTTATAGAGATAATTTAATGACGGCGTTAGATAGCCTGCCGATTACTCGCACGGCAAAAATGCTTTTGTTAGAGGGCATTGCGGCTGCTCGCAGACATGATCGAGTGCGGGCGATCGCACTACTCACCCAGTCTATAGCCCTTCAGTCCGACGATTCTACTATTCAGCTCAAAGCTTACTACCACCGTGGCTGTGCGCTATCGGCTATCGGTCAATGTGAGGGGGCGATCGCCGACTTTTCTCAGGTTATTCAGTTCAGTAGCGCTCACAGCGCTGCACTCGTACCTGATGCCAAGCTCACAGAAATCTATATTCATCGAGGCAATGCCTATCGCCGCTTAGGTTGCTATTCGCTAGCGCTGGCCGATCTCAATCGCGGCGTTGAGCGCAGCGGCTCGGCTCAAAGCTATGGCGCTCGGGGGCTACTGCGATTAGATACGGATGAGTATGAGCAGGCAATTGCTGACTTTACTAGCGCGCTGAGCATTCATCCTACGTTTGCTCAGTGCCATTTGTGGCTTGGCTTTGCGCAGCTCAGCAGCGGCGCTTATCAGCAAGCAGTAGAGCCCCTATCACGCGCGATAGAGGCGATCTCGACCTGCGCCGAAGCCTACAACCATCGCGGGGTTGCCCGTTTTTACCTAAATGAGTTTGCAGCCGCGAGTGCCGACTTTGATCAGGCTATTCGGCTCAATCAAACGTTTGCTGAAGGCTACTACAATCGGGGCAACCTGCGTCAGCTCAGGGGTGAGTTTGCGGCGGCGAAGGCGGATCACAGGCGGGCTAGCCTGCTCGATCCGCGCCTGTTTGAGCATAAAAAACAAGTCGCGAATCTGTCGCCCAACCGCGTCGCATTTTACCGTCATCGGGCGATCGCTCACTTCAACCAAGGCCACCTGCTAGAGGCGATTGCAGACTACACCCAAGCGCTAGCCATTTTTCCTACTGCCTATGCCCACTACCATCGAGGCAGGGCCTATGTCGCGCTCAACGAGTTTGACCGAGCGCACTTAGATTTTGACGCGGCGATCGCACTGTCTCCAGACTACGGCGCGGTGTATGGCGATCGCGCTTGGCTACGACTTAAGGCGGGCGATTGGGTAGGGGCGATCGCCGATACCGATCAGGCATTAGCATTAACAGCCAATCTTCAGCCACTTAAAGACATTTACGCCACTCGCTGCTTAGCTCTCTTTTGCTTGCAACAGCCCAAGCAAGCGCTGCAAAGCTTTGAGCAAATGATCGAATCAATCGCTAAGCGCATCGACTCGAAATAAAGTTTAGTCTTCTTCCCACACTTCAAAAGCATCGACATCAATCGGCTCGACCTGCTCTGACTTTTTAGGCCGCTTAAACCGCTCCAACGTTTGCCCCAAAGAGCGGCCCAGCGAGGTGTTACCCAATCGATCTTCTAAGTCATCTTTGAGGCGATTGTGATCGATTTGATCCTGCGCCTTTTCCTTAGCTTTTTTAAGCTGGGCCTGCATCTGCTGCTTCACCTGCTCGGTTTTGCTCTGAAGCTGCTCGGTAATATCGGGTAAAGAATTCGCCTCTACAAAGTCTTGATTAGCGAGCTGCTCATCGGTAAACTGCTGGGCTCGCTGCTTAATTTGCTGGGAAACCTTACCCGCCAACGACTGCCCTTTTTGCAGCAGATCGTTGAAGTCGTTAGGCATTTCAGGCCGCTGCTCAAGTCGCCAGGGCCCAGAACGACTATGAGAGCGGCTATGAGAGCGGCTAGGCGCTGTGGGCACAAGCAAAGGCTGGGCATAGGGTGGCGATCGCCTAGCGTCTTCCTCAGCGATCATCATCCGCTTACGCCCCGCGCTGATAATTGACTGGGGTTCAATGGTGTAGACCTCTACAGTCTCTTCTTCAGCCGCTTCAGAGGCCGACGTAAAATCACTAGACTCTGCCAGCGCTGCGCTATCTGCAACCTGTTTTTCAGTCTGATTAGTCTGATTTAGCGCAAACAAATACTGCTGCACTTTACCCGTCGCCTGATCCAAACACACATCGACAATTCGGCCAATATGGTCACCGCCATCTGTCCACACTTCTAGCCCCGTCATATTTTGCGCGGCGGCTAGCTGCGACTCATTTGCAGCAGCGATCGCAGGCGCAGCCTCGGTACAAACCACGAGGCTATCTCGCCCAATGTTCGCCAGTTGAGCCCAGCTCAAAGACTGCCTGCGCCCCATCAGCCCCGCCGCCTTACACACCAGCCCAATCACCTGGGCAAGCTTCACATCTACCAGCAGATGCTCCACCGTCCCCAGTTCCTCAGTCGTTTCGTAAGCCATCACCCCACGACCCACTAGCTCACCCTGGCGAATTATTGCTGCGTCCACATCAGCCACCTGCTAAACCAACTTTCACTACCTCTGTTTTACTTGATTTAGCACTAAGCTGTGTTTATTTGAAGCATTAGTCCGGCTCAAAGTTGGGCTAGCTATATCCATTACAATCTATCGAGTGGCCCTAGCTAAAAGGACGGCTTTTATGGAAACAAAACGATCTATTTTGGGTGAGTTTAGGCTGCAAATCACGACGCTCTTAAGCGTAGTCGCCTTGCTGTGGGCGATTGAGTTTGTGGATCGGTTCGTTTTCAGGGGCGCGTTAGATTTTTGGTTTGGCATTCATCCCCGCACGGTTAGCGGCCTATGGGGTATTGTGTTTGCGCCCTTTTTGCATGGCAACTTTGCTCACCTGCTGGCCAATACCGTGCCGCTGGTGACCTTGGGCTGGCTGGTGATGCTGCGCAAAACGAGCGATTGGGTGGTGGTGAGCGTGATTACGGCGCTGTGCAGCGGTTTGGGCACCTGGCTAATCGGCGCAACGAATTCTACTCACATTGGCGCTAGCGGCGTTATTTTTGGCTATTTTGGCTTTTTGCTGCTGCGCGGCTATTTTGAGCGCAGCTTTGTGGCGATCGCCTTTTCTATTCTCGTCACAGTTCTATACGGCAGCATTATTTGGGGCGTGCTGCCTATCCAGTCAGGCATTTCGTGGGAAGGGCATCTGTGTGGATTTTTGGGCGGTGTTTTGGCGGCTTGGCTGCTGACTGACAAGCCGGAAAAGATTGCTTAATGTCCTAAGCTTATCCTTCGGGTGTGAGGCGATCGCTTATTTCCAACGTATCGGTTACCGCATCAGTTAAATAGTTGGCGGCGGCTTCTACGGCGGCGATCGCATTTTCATAGAGCATTCGCGTTGGGCCCAGCACACCCAAGCTGCCGACTGGCCCCGGCGCATTGCCATACATCGTCGTCACCAGCGCACAAGAGCGCATCGGCTCTACGGGGTTTTCTGCGCCGATCCAGATGCGCAGGCGGCGATTGTTGGACAGATCTTCCCCTAGCAAGTCGTCGCTGCGAGTGCTGGCCGCAGAAATTAACGGCCATAGCTGGTCGCGACCGTCTTCTAAGAGTTCTACAATGCTGCGGACTTGGCTGCGCTGTGAGAATTCGGGCTGATCGAGCACCTCGGCGAGGCCGCTGACGAGGATTTGGGTGGCAGGATGCGTGCGCGATCGTCTGGCCAAATCTACAATTGCCTGCTCTAAATCGCGGGCGTAGCGCCCAAAAGCCTGATCTAAATCGCTCCAGTCGAGGTGCACATCTCGCAGCGATCGCCCTTTGAGCTGCTCAGTTAAAAAGTTAGATAGGATCTGCAATTCGCGATCGCTCGCTAAAAGCTCAGAAGGCGGCATCAAAATAGAGTGATTGTCCAACGTGTCAATCACAACTAGCAGCAGCCTATCGTCACTCACCCGCACTAGCTGTAAATGCTTGATTTTGGCCTCATCACGGTGAGGCATCGTCACCAGCGCAATGTATCCACTTAGGCTAGCGAGTACCTGCGCCGACTCTTGCAGCAAAGCCTCCATCACCTGACCGTTCCAATCTAGCCGCTGGCTAATGGTGTGCTCCATCTGCCGAGTCAGCGGCTCAGAAGGGCTCATTAGCTCATTGACATAGGCACGATAGCCGGAGTCCGAAGGGATGCGTCCGGCTGAGGTATGGGGCTGATAGAGCAAGCCTGAGGTTTCCAGGGCGCTCATAACGCTGCGAATAGTCGCCGAACTCACTCGCAGATTGTAGCCGCTGACTAAAGATTTAGATCCAACTGGCTCGGCAGTGCTGACATAGTGGCGCACCGTTGCTCTTAAAATATTTTGCTGTCGGGCATTAAGCTGCATTAACAGGTGCCTGTTGAAGAGAGCCAATAAAATGAATGAAACCAGCTGGAGCGGAACCGATGGCAGAGCTAGTTAGAAGCAGCCTTACTCAACCCACCTGTGTATCACATTAGCCGATCCTCAATCCGGTCGCTGTAGCGATGAGCGCTAAAACGATCCCCAATTTTGCAGGGTTAGTTCACAGTTATTTCACAATAGTGTCCGTATCGATAGCTGTCCCGGCGAGTAATGTTCGGCAATATTCTCAATATCCTGGTAAATTCAGAGAGTTGTGGCAATTGGATTCCTGCCTAGCCAGGTGATGCCGTCATGTCTGACCTTCCGTTTACCCTTGATCAGCTGCGAATTTTAAAGGCGATCGCCGCTGAGGGTAGCTTTAAGCGTGCTGCTGATAGCCTGTATGTCTCGCAGCCAGCAGTAAGCCTGCAAGTGCAAAATTTAGAGCGATCGCTGGCCGTCCCTTTGTTTGACCGGGGCGGTCGCCGCGCTCAGCTCACCGAAGCCGGACATTTGCTGTTGGAATATGGCGATCGCATTCTCAGCCTGTGTCAGGAAACCTGCCGCGCCATTGAAGACTTGCAAAACCTTCAGGGCGGTACTTTAATCATCGGCGCAAGCCAAACCACTGGCACCTATCTACTGCCGCGCATGATCGGTCAGTTTCGCCAGCGCTACCCCGAAGTCGCCGTGCAGCTACATGTGCACTCTACCCGGCGCACGGCCTGGGCAGTTGCCAACGGTCAAATAGACTTGGCCATCATCGGCGGTGAAATTCCACTAGAGCTGCAAGAATCGCTGGAAGTCGCTCCCTACGCTGAAGACGAACTCGCGCTGATCATGCCCGTTTTCCATCCGCTCGCTAGCAGCGAAGTCATCGCCCGCAGCGATCTCTACAAGCTCAAATTCATCACCCTCGACTCGCAGTCCACTATCCGCAAAGTAATCGATCAGGTGCTCACCCGAGGCGGCATTGAAACCCGACGGCTGCGGATAGAAATGGAGCTAAACTCTATTGAAGCGATTAAAAACGCGGTGCAGGCTGGGCTAGGCGTAGCTTTCTCCTCTACATCTGCGATTGAAAAAGAGCTGCAAATGGGCGTGATTCACCGGGCTCGGATTGAGTCAGTACAGGTAAAGCGGACGCTCTCGGTTATTTTCAACCCCAATCGCTATCGATCCAAAGCAGCAGAGGCATTTACCCGAGAGATTCTGCCGCAGTTTACCAATCGAGACTTAACGTTTCTTAAAGAGAGCGCCAGTTCAAAAGCGGCTAAAGCAGGCCCAAAATCAATGAATGCTAAAGCAGTTGCCACGGCAGACGCCGCTTCTGCTGCCGCCAGTGGCAAATCTACCGCTGGCGCTAACCATAATAATGGGACAAACGGGGCCAATGCTGTTGCAAATGGTGGCACCAGCGCCAGTACAGAGGCTGTTAAAACAGTTCCTAACAAATTTCCTAACCCTTCCAAAGCGGTCGCTGATACAGATGCTAGCCTGTAGAAATCGTTAACCTTGCCCCATGCAACTGCACTGCACCCGTCCTAACTGCCCTTCACCACTCAACAGCTTCCTTGATCTTGACGATCCTAGAATTGCTAGGCCGCTCAAGCAAAAATATTGCAGCGCTTGCCGCATGGAACTTATTTTGGGCGGACGATATCTGCCGCTGAGCGTACTGGGCAAAGGTGGCTTTGGAACGGCCTTTTTAGCTCGTGATTTTGACTCGCCAACCAAGCGTCGCTGCGTTGTTAAGCTGTTTCAGCCGCCAGTCACCCTCACGCCTGCGCAAATGGAAACGGCCTTGAGGCTGTTTGCGACTGAGGCCGAAGTGTTAGAGCGATTGGGCCTACAGCATTCGCAAATTCCTAACCTGTATGCCTACTTTCCGCTGCTGATTACCAATCCCCTGACGAAGCGAACCGAAGAGCTGTTTTATTTGGTTCAGGAGTTTGTTGATGGCGAAGACTTAGAAAAAATTCTAGACAGAGAGGGCAAGTTCTCTCAAAGCGAGGTTGAAAACGTTCTAAAAGCGATGCTAGAAGTGCTTGATTTTGTTCATAGCAAAGGGGCTATTCACCGCGATGTAAAGCCTTCTAACATTATGAAGGGCCAAGACGGACGGCTGTTTTTACTTGATTTTGGCGCGGTTAAAGAAGTCACGACCCCGACGGGCGCTCAGCGCCTCCCTACGACGATTTTTTCGCGGGACTATGCGCCGCCTGAGCAGATTATGAATGGCACCGTTGATGCCACATCTGATTTATATGCGCTGGCGGCGACCTGTGTAATTCTGCTGACTAATAAGGGCTCGCATGAGCTGCGCGATAGCTCAATCAATAGCTGGCGGTGGGAGCCGTATGCAAAGGTTTCGGCGGGCCTTGCTCAGGTGATCAACACCATGTTGCAGGCTAGGCCGCGCGATCGCTATCCTTCGGCCCAGGCCGTTTTATCAGCGCTAGCGGCCAGCAATGGGCCCGCTGCGTTACCTCTACCAGCTTCAGCAACTTCAGCAACGCCGTCTGCGTCACCCTCACAGGCAGCCTCCCCCAACAGCTCTGTACCCTCAGCTGCTTTACCTGGGCTACAGCCTATAGCAGCACCACCTGCTGCACCTCAGCGCGCTCCTGTTGCGGTAGCAGCGCCCTCACAGCCCCTTTCTATAGCTCATCTGCTGTCAAATGCGGCGTTTACAGGTGCCCAAGGCGGGCTGTTAGCGATCGCCCTGCTTAGCCTTGTGGGTACGGGGCTGTTTGGCGGCGGCGTTTGGCTCGCGATGCTAGCAGGGCTGCTGTTTTTGCAGGTTCGCCGCACGATTGAAGGCTGGGATCTGTTGATTATTGCCGGACTGACTTTGGTGGCGGTTGTGTTAATTGGCGCGTTCAACGACATTTTGGGCGGTCAGACCGAGATGATTTTTGTGATTACCCTGATGTCAGGGGCGGTGACGGTGGCGATCGCCGTTCTCTTTCGTCTTATTTTCCGCCTAGTATCAAACCTTATGTAACAGCGCGTTATGACACAAAAAGGCAATTTTGCTATCAATATCAATAACTTTATCCCGTTAAAATAAAGAAATATTTATTATATCGCCACTACCATTGCTTTACGGTGGTGTAAGCGTTTTTAGTGCTTACTTAAAAAATAATATGTCTAAAAGAAACGAGCTGTCGGTTCTCGTTATATCTCTACTAGCTACGGTTGCCATATTAGGCGGCGGTGCTTGGTTTTTAACCAATAGGATTATTGAAACCACTAAATTACAAAAGCCAAACAATCCCCTGCCAACTCAGCCAACAGGAAAGCTAGATACGAATGAGGCAGACGGCAGTGCAGGTGTATCGGTACTTCCAGACGCGGTATCCCCATCAAAGCAAAGGGGTTTAGACGCACTAGCTGATAAAGACTATGCAACGGCCCAGCTAGCTTTTGAAGCGGCCCTGAAGGAAGCGCGTAATGACCCAGAATCGCTGATTTATCTTAACAATGCAAAAATCGGCAGGGGCAAATCTTATACGATTGCGCTGATTGTGCCTGCCGAAGGCGTTAACGTAGGCGCTGCCAAGGAGCTTATGCGAGGAGCCGCCCAAGCCCAAGCCGAAATCAACGATGCAGACGGCATTAAGCAGACGCCACTAAAGGTAATTATTGTTAATGATAATGACGATGCTGATGTA
>JBARVS010000051.1:0-3092 GCA_049646385.1 Phormidesmis sp.
GCCCCTTCCTGGGAAGTGCTAGACCGTCAGGGCTGGATTCTCACCCAGATGAGCCAGCTCGGTGGCACAGCCTATCTTCAGCAGCTACAAAAGGGTTCCTAAGCTGCCTTTTGAGTGAAGCTAGAAAGATCAGCCATATCCAGCAATATTTAACCTACTGTCGCAGGCGCAGTGAGTTATTTTGTATAGTCCTCTCTCAGTTTGGGATTTTACGGACAGCTACATCAGCAATTGTTCTTTAAGCATGTTCTTTAAGCATGTTCAAGCTGTTCTAGATGAATTTGTCTCGTAATAGTACGGTCTTCAATGTTGGCATCGTCTGAAAGTAAGAACGCCTTGCTCAAAATGAGAGCTAGCGTTTTGTCGCCCTCAAAAGGAAGAAAAATTTGCCCAGCGCTATCTTTGCAGCTGCCGACGATGCATAGGTACTGGTCGTTTGGTTCCATGAGAATGTTGCCGCTGCCCAAATGAATTTTGTAGGTGCGGATATCGCCTTTTACGATGAGAAAATTGCCCTGAAAAGTACAGCGGCAGCAAATTTTTAGCTTGGGAATTAAAACTTTTAGCACCTGTCGCCTAGTTTGCGCTGCCGCAGAGAGTTCGCCAAAAGCATAGCGCTGCCAATAGCTACGGTGATGGGCTTTGGTAGCGCTATCAATCCAGTTAGGGTCGCTGCCGATGCTGGCTACGCCTATAAACAAGTCGATATCTCGCATCGCCTCTGTAAACACTAAGGGGGGCACTGCTGACAAGTCGATTAGCTTAGCAGTAGGCGGCGCGATCGCTGATTGTTTAGGTTCTAAGGTGCGAAAGCGTACCTGATCGGTAGCGACATAGAAGAAAGCGCCTGCATCAGTCGAATCGTTCATGTAGTCATCATCATCGCCCACGCCTTTTACCTTGAAATCCACTCGTATGTTCCACTTGGGTAGATACAAAATAGCGGGCTGATCGGAACAATCTATCGCTAGCTGTAGTGAGTACCGCCAGCCTCGGCGATCGCACAGTGCCTTGAGCTGATGCTGCTTAAGCACATGAGCTGCAAACCGATTAGAGTAGGTGCGAGTAGAGTCTTCAGCGGGCGCAACCCAATAAATCTCTCGGTGGGCCTGCTTGAAAGGCTGCTGAACCTGCGTTTTCCACAGGTAGCTTCGCCAACGCTGAACCCGCTCACTGCTGGCCGTAATGGGGTGCCAAAGGCTCACCTGAGTGGTTTCGCTCAGCCAGGATATGGGTTGTTCTTCTGCATCAACGAGCTGCCCACTTTGCCAAATGCCTGTGGCCTGAAGCGGCTCTTTTTCAGACTGCGGTGATTCAAACTGCCAGATCAATCGGCGAGCTAGAGGGCCGATGAGTACGTGATTGAGATAGCGCGATCGCCAGGTGGCAAAGTCCCAGCTTTTTTGCTGAAGATAAAGAGATTCCAGGCGATCGCGCTGCGCGGGCAAAACTTTCTTAATATCTTTAACAGCTTTTTTCAGCGCTTTAATCGCCTCAGCGTTCGCTTCGACATTCTCTTTTCTCACCGCATTCGGCACAGACTTTTGCACCTTTCCGTCTGGCCTGATCCAGCGCAAAGCAACGCTGTTATTGCCTATAATCGTCAGCTCAGCCTTGTAGTCACCTAGCGCTTCTAGGCGCGAGCCAACTTCTGTTAAGCCATAGGTAGGCACAGAAATCTCTTCAATTTCCTCGCGGCTAAAGCCTTCTCTTTGAGCAACGACGATTAGGGCTTTCTCTATCTCTTTTTGCGTGGGGATAGATCTTACCTTTGCTTTGAGCAACGCTAGCTGGCCCATAGCCTCGGGCGTTGGCATCATGGCCAAAACTTTGATACAGATGTTGCCGAGCTTGGCGCTGCGTGGCCCTTTGTTTGGCTCTCTTTTTGGCTCCTTGTGAAAGGATGCGATCGCCAAAGCCCCAACCGCCCGCACCAAATCGGCATCGGCTTGACCCGCGCAAAGCCAGACGAACCCCTGCAACACAGAATGAATGCCGTAGCGCGCACCGAGCGTTTGTCTTTGAGTATTTGAGGGTTTTTCACCCACGCGCGAAAACCAGTCTATCAAGGCTCGATTAAGCGGTTCTATGCCCAAAGCTTGACGGGCGGCTTGGGCGGCTTTCAACCACTTTTTTGTAGGCTTTCCATTCGGCACGCGGCGACACTGTTCAACTAGGTTTATCCACAGGGCTCGCCGTTCAAGCGGCAGTGCCGAGATTTGTTCATAGGCCAGCTCAGACCACGACTCGCCCGAGCCAATAGCCAGTATCTCTATCCCTTTAGCGGTCAAAATATAGGGGCCCAAAGCGTATTCGCCTTGATTACGCTGCTGCTGCTTGAGAACAGCGTATGCTTTTTCTATGCTTTCTGCTAGCGGCGGCGTGAGGGCGTTATCTTCAAGATAATAATTGAGAACATACATCATTTCATAAGCGCCCGTTCCCCAGCTTTCTACCTCTGGTCGGGGTGGAAACTGGATGTCTGCTAGCAGCTCCATTATTTGCAAATAAGTGAAAGGTAGCTTGTCGTAGAGCAGCCATCCTACAACTCGACGAACGCGCTCGATTTCTCTAATGGCATCCTGAGACGGATTCTCTATTTCTAGCTGATGGCGATACCATTGCTTCATCGCCATCGCTAGCATCAAACGGCTGTCTGGCGGTAAGTCACATAGTATTTTAGTAAGAAGCTGGTTTAGCGCCGCACGGTGAGTAGCTGTCCTTGCCTCCTGAATTAGCAACAGGCACTCTGCTTGACTAAGCACAGATTCTTCCATCTCAGCTACGGCTATCCTCCTACTAAAGGCGTTAGTTTCAAAAACGTGACGGTTGTTTCAGGCGCTACCACAATTTCATCTTCTAGCTCGCTGAGCTGCTGGTCATTCACTACGATGATGAAACCGTTGCTTTGGAAAGCAGCGATCGCCCTCTCAAACTGCTGCTGCCAATCAATTTGTTGAACCTTTTGCAGCCGATAGCCGTTCAGCTCTCTTTCTCTCGGCGTCGGCTGTACCAATCCGCTGAAATAGGCCAACGGCTGCGTATTATAGTTTTTCACCTCTTGATAGATCCGGCTGCGAATAAGCTCGCGC
>JBARVS010000052.1:0-22545 GCA_049646385.1 Phormidesmis sp.
AAGTCGCATCCTGCCTTACAAAATCATGATTATGAAGCTCACAACTCGCGGTCACTATAGTGTCAAAGCCCTTTTGGATTTAAGCCTTCAGCCCGCCGGAAAGGTGTCGTCGGTCAGCGATATTTCGGCGCGTCAAAGTCTACCTGCGCCCTATTTAGAAAAACTGCTGATTGAGCTGAGGCGATCGCACATTGTCAGCTCAGTGCGCGGCGCACGAGGCGGCTATCGGCTGGCCAAAGCACCTGCCCAAATTTCGCTTGGCCAAATTTTAGAAGCCGTTGGCGAATCTACTAGCGCCCTAGTGAACGGCATAGCCGATGAGACGGCCAATGGAACGGCCAATGGAGCCGCTAGCGCCACCGCTAAGGCCGCTGAAGACTGGGTGACCTCTATGCTGTGGCAGCGACTCCACCAAAAGATCAAGGAGGCTTTTGAGAGCATTACGCTCGAAGATCTTTACTACGATGCGCGAAGCTGGCAGGCGGCTCAAGGCGAAGGCGCAAGCTTTGTGGTGTAAAGGAGGGCTTGAAGGCAGTTTTGAGGCGATCTGGCTTCAGGGGGCTATTTTGCTAGCAGCAGCCGGATTGGACTTTGGGCTAGGCGATCCGTGGAGCTGGCCGCATCCTGTGCAGGCAATGGGCAAAGTTATTAGCGCCTATAGCAAGCTGATATTAAGACTGCCACTCGCTCGCTGGGCTATGCGGATGGGCGGCGTGGGTTTGGGTTGTTTGCTCATTGGTGGAAGCGCTTTGCTGAGCGGTTACGGACTGTGGGCGCTGGGGTTAATTTCGCCTTGGCTACAAACGGGGGTGGCGGTGGTGCTGCTCGCGAGCTGTTTTGCGGGGCGAAGCCTACGGCTGGCGGCTGAAGGGGTGTTAGAGCCGCTGGCTAAGGAAAATTTACCACAAGCGCGATCGCGCCTAGCCATGATTGTAGGCCGCGATACCGAACAGCTAACGGCAGAGGAAATCCGACGAGCGGTGCTAGAAACGGTGAGCGAAAACGCCATTGACGGGGCGCTGGCTCCTTTGTTTTACGCGGTGATGGGTGCTTGGTTGGGCTGGGCTGTGCCGCTGGCGATCGCCTACAAAGCCGCTAGCACGCTAGACTCAATGGTGGGCTACCGTGAGGCTCCCTACACCGATTTAGGCTGGTTTAGCGCTCGCGTTGAAGATGGGCTAACCTGGCTACCCTGCCGCCTTAGCGTGGTCACCATTGCACTCCTCTCTGGTCGGCCCAGACGGGTTTTACATCAGTGCTGGCGCGATGCTAGGGCCGATCCTAGCCCCAATGCAGGCTGGAGTGAATGCGCGTATGCAGCGGCTTTGGGCGTACAGCTAGGCGGGCCAAATATCTATCGCGGCCAGCTCAAAGTCAAGCCGCTGCTGGGCGAGGCTAACAGACCGATTACAGACGAGGTGATTAAAGCGGCATTTGGGCTAACTAGGCTAAGCTTTTTAGTGGGTTTAACGGTCGGCGCTGTAGGACTGGCTGTAATCGGACTTTGCTAGCAGATGGGTTTAGATTGCAGCCTATTAAATAATGATTGAAACATAATGATTAAAGCCTTACTTTTCTTACTTTGAAAGAAGCCTTTGCTCTATGATTAAAAGCGCAGCAAACATCAGTTAATAGCGGCGCGATAAAAATAGTCTCGCCTAACTTTCAAGCTGCTTTAAAAGGACAGCAGTAAAACTTGACTGTGAAACTTGACTGTGAAACTTGGCAGTAAAAAATGGTTCAAAAAATTGTCAGCATTTTGTCTGCCGAAGACATTCGACGGACGCTGAATCGATTGGCCTCAGAAATTGTTGAACGCACAGAAGACTTGAATCATCTGGTGCTGTTAGGCATTCGGACAAGGGGAGTGCCGATGGCTGAGGCGATCGCCCAGCAAATCCAGCGTTTAGAAAATACTCAGGTGCCAACAGGCGCACTAGATATCACCTTTTACCGCGACGATTTAGATAAAATTGGGGTTCGCACACCCGCTAAAACAGACATTCCGTTTGATTTGACCGGGAAAATAGTCGTACTGGTGGACGATGTGATTTACAGCGGGCGAACAGTGCGAGCGGCGCTTAACGCGGTGCATGACTACGGACGACCGGCGGCAGTTCGGCTAGCGGTGCTGATTGACCGAGGCCATCGACAGGTGCCCATTCATCCTGACTTTGTGGGCAAGCTGCTACCAACAGCGAATGAAGAAACGGTGAAGGTGTTTGTACAAACGATCGACGGGCGCGATCAGGTGGAGCTGACGCAGGCGTGAGGCTGGTTTTAGAGGGGGGTGTTTTAAGTTATGTGCGATCGCATTGGAACTGTTAGGAACTGAGCGTGCGATTGCGGTAGTTTAGGAATTTGCCCTCTGTTGTAAGAGAGTTCTGCTCGTGAGCCCATTATTAGATGCCAAGTTAGACACCCAAGTCAGAAAAGCCGATCACCTGCGGGTGTGCTTAGAAGAAGATGTTCAAAGCCACCGCGTGACGAATGGGCTAGAGCGCTATCGGTTTATCCATGCCTGCTTGCCAGAGCTAAACCTTGATGATGTTGATATTTCAACGACGTTTTTAAACAAAAAAATGGCCGCGCCGCTGCTGATCTCTTCGATGACAGGCGGCACCGAGCAGGCCCGACTGATTAACGAGCGATTGGCCAAAGCTGCCCAGCGGTTTGGCCTTGCGATGGGCGTAGGCTCTCAGCGCGTAGCGGTCGAAAACCCTGACTTAACTGCCACATTCTCGGTGCGAAAGTATGCACCTGAGGCGCTGCTGTTTGCTAACTTAGGCGCGGTGCAGCTGAACTATGACTATGGCTTAAGCCAGTGCCAAAAGGCGGTAGATACGCTAGAAGCCGACGCGCTGATTTTGCATTTGAACCCCTTACAAGAGGCCGTACAGAGCGAGGGCGACGTGAACTTTAAGGGGCTGTTTGCCAAAATTGAGCAGCTGGTGCGATCGCTCCCTGTCCCTATCGTCGCCAAGGAAGTCGGTAACGGAATTTCGGCGGCAATGGCGCGGCGGCTGATGAGCATTGGCGTCGCGGCGATTGATGTCGCAGGCGCAGGCGGCACCTCTTGGGCGCGAGTAGAGAGCGAGCGAGCGAAAGACGCCAAGCAGCGGCGGCTAGGGAATACGTTTGCCGACTGGGGCATTCCGACAGCCGAGTGCATTACCAGCATTCGAGAGATGTCTGGTTCGGTGCCGCTGATTGCGTCTGGCGGGCTGCGCAACGGGCTAGACGCGGCTAAGTCGCTGGCGCTGGGGGCTGATGTGGTCGGGCTGGCGCTGCCGTTTTTGCAGGCGGCGAGTCAGTCGGAGGCGGCGCTAGCCGATTTGTGTGAGGCGTTAACGGCTGAAATTGCGACGGTGCTATTTTGCACGGGGTGCGAGGATTTGAGCGCGCTGCGGCGGAGTGGTGTCATCACTCAATCTCCTTGAGATGGCGCTACCTTAGATTTAACCTAAATTTACCCACACTAAAAAAACAGGCCAGGAAGATAAACCCATGCGAGATTTCTTTAAAGTTGCGGCGGCTAGCGCGGTAGGCACCCTGGTGGGCCTGTTTAGCCTCATGCTGCTGCTGGGCATCGGGGCCTTTGGCCTAGTCGGGGTGCTGCTCTCGTCGGCTAAGACCGAGCCGGAGGTGAATTTGGAGGATAAGTCGCTGCTGGTGTTTGACTTAAACACCAATCTGGTAGATGGGGTGCCTGCTGAGGTGGGGGCGCTGTTTGGCGTTTATGGCTCAGAGCGCTCGGTGTCGCTGTATGACGCGCTAGAGGCGATCGCCGCCGCCGCTGAGGATGACAAAATTTCGGGCATCTACATAAAAGGAGCCTCTAACGAAGGACTAGCGACGCTCAAAGAGGTTCGCGCTGCCCTGAGCGAATTTAAGGCATCGGGTAAGCCGATTTGGGCTTACAGCACCAGCTTTGATGAGCGCAATTACTATATTACGTCGGTAGCCGACAATCTTGTGCTGGCACCCGTTGGGACGATGGAGGTCAATGGTTTTAAGTCAGAAACTCAGTTTTTGGCCAATGCCCTGCAGAAGTATGGCGTGGGCGTGCAGGTGCTGCGCGTAGGCCGCTATAAGGCAGCGGTGGAGCCTTTTATTCGCTCGCAGAGTAGCCCGGAGGCCAAGCAGCAAACGCAGGCTTTAATTGGCGATCTGTGGCAGGACTTTTTACAAACGGTGTCGAGCGATCGCAAAGTGACCGCCGAGCAGCTTCAGGCGATCGCCGACAAAGGCGGCCTAATTGAGTCTAATCAGGCGCTCTCGGCTGGGCTAGTAGACAAGCTAGGCTTTTATGATGAGGTGCTAGACGGGCTCAAGCAGCTTACTGGCACTGAAACGGAGGAGATTGACCCCGAAGCCTACACCGAAGATGACGAGGACGTGCTGCCGCAAACCTCTCTAGCAGACTACGCAAGTATTGTGAAAAACGAGCGCGATCGCAGCGGCCCAGATGACGCCGTGGCCATTGTGTATGCCGAGGGTGAAATCGTCATGGGTGATGACGTGGTTCCTGGCTCAATTACGTCTGAAGGGCTAGCTTCTACGCTGCGACGGGTGCGACGAGACAAAGACATTAAGGCGGTGGTGCTGCGGGTAAACTCGCCCGGTGGCAGCGCGGTGGCCTCTGAGATCATTACCAACGAGATGCAGCTACTGGCCAAAGCCAAGCCGCTGATTGTCTCGATGGGAGACTATGCCGCCTCGGGTGGCTACATGATTTCTGCGCCGGGGGCCAAAATTATGGCGTCGCCCACGACGATTACCGGCTCTATTGGCGTTTTTGGGCTGCTGCTGAACTTTCAGGAAATTGCGAATAAAAATGGCATTACTTGGGACGTGGTAAAAACGGCTAAGTTTGCCGATATGCAAACGATAACAAGGCCGCAAACCGAGGCCGAGCTAGCCATTCAGCAAGGCTATACTGATACGCTGTACGACCGCTTTATGGGCATCGTGGCAGAAGGTCGCAGCATTAGCAAAGAGCGGGTGTCTCAGGTGGCACAGGGCCGGGTTTGGTCGGGAGAAGATGCGATCGCAGCCAACCTAGTTGACGAGCTAGGCGGATTAGAAGATGCGATCGCGCTAGCGGCTAAAACGGCCAAGCTAGAAGACTATTCGGTCAGTCAGTTTCCTGAGCTGCCGTCGCTAGAAGAACAGCTATTGGGCAGCATTTTTAACACGGGCGTGCAAACGGGGCTAGCGAGCCAGCTACCTTGGAACAAAGACCCGCTGACGGATCAACTGCTGAAGCTCAAAGAGGAATTCACGCTATTAGAGAGCTTGAACGATCCTAACAACACCTATATGCGACTGCCGTTTACAACAGAAATTGAATGACTCAAGCTAACTGGTTTCGCCCTGCAGTTCACAACATGCAGGGCTATCAACCGGGAGAATGGCCCGCGCCTGATGCTGGCGTACTCAAGCTAAACTCCAACGAGAATCCATATCCGCCTTCGCCAAAGGTAATGGCTGCACTAGCTGACTTCAACAAAGAGCTGCTGAAGGAGCTGCTGCGCCGCTATCCCGATCCTAATGCAACAGATTTTTGCCGGGTAGTAGGCGAAACTTTTAGGATTCCAACCGACTGGGTAATAGCGGGCAACGGCAGCGATGACTTGCTCACAATGCTGGTGCGCGCCTGCGCTGAAAATTCTGCTAGTCAATCTGCTGATAAAACAGAAAGAACACTCGCGTATCCGATGCCAACTTACGTGCTGTATCGAACGCTAGCCGCCATTCAACCAACGGCAACCGTAGAGATTCCGTATGAGATAAAAGGGGATGAGTGGCGGCTTCCTGTGCAAAAGCTGATAGCAGCGCAGGCGGCTGTAACGTTGATTGCAACGCCGAACAGTCCGACCGGGCATAGGGTGTCGATGGCAGCGCTGCGATCGCTCGCATCTAACCTCAGCGGCGTACTGGTCATAGACGAAGCCTATATAGATTTTGCAGGTGAAGGCGCATCGCAAACCGCTTTAGCGCTGGTCAAAGAGTTTGCCAATGTGATTGTGCTGCGATCGCTCTCTAAGGGCTATGGGCTAGCAGGATTACGATTAGGCTTTGGGATGGCTCAGCCGCCGTTGCTAGCGGGGCTAAAGAAAGTGAAAGACAGCTATAACGTGGATGCGATCGCCTTAAAACTAGGTGCGGTGGCGATCGCAGATCAGACGTACAAGGCGGCGATCGCCCAAAAAGTTGTTGCCGCCCGAGCGCAGCTTGCGACAGACTTAAGCGCGCTAAAGTTTCGAGTGTGGCCGTCTTGGGCTAATTTTTTGCTGGTAAGGCCGCCCAATAGCCGATCCAAGCAGCTGTATCAAGCGCTAAAAGAGCGGCAGATTATGATTCGATACTTCAACGAGCCGGGGCTAGATGACAAGCTACGGATTACGGTTGGAACGCCAGAGCAAAATGCGCGAATGGTCAGCGCGATTAAAGAATTACTCTAAAATAAAGCTACCTCTGTTATATATGGCTAGCTATTTACCAGCGAGCAAATGCGATGACCGTCAGCCGCCGAACTGCTAAAAAACTTCTTTACGACTTTATGTTTGAGAGCGATCGCGCCCAAACCTGGGTAGAAGACGTATGGAGCCTTAGCCCGTTTTTGGGTCAGGGCGCAGCGAACGCGGCTGAAGTGCTCGGCGCACTGGTAGATACCTGCTCAGAACGCCAGCTTAACGCGGTTGTTGCCAGCCTTTATGCCGCTCATGCGGAGGCTATTGACGAATTAAAGTCCGCTCCCGAATGGCGCGTGCAGCTAGATCCTAAAGACGCTTTGGACTAGCGTTTTGCGCCTGTTCTATACCTGTTTTGTGCGCCTAGCTTTTGGCCAAATTGGTGGGGATTTTAATCGTAAAGCAGGTGCCCTGGCCCTCGGTTGACTCACAGCTTAAGCTACCGCCGTGGCGATCGCACACAATTTGATAGCTAATTGAAAGCCCCATGCCCGTCCCCTGGCCGACTGGCTTGGTTGTAAAAAACGGATTAAAAATGTTGCCGCGAACGTCCGCTGGAATGCCTGGGCCATTGTCGGCGATCGCAATCAAAGCATAGCCGCTACGAGATTCTGTCGTGACCGTAATTTGCCCCTGATCTGCGCCCTCAAGCGCATCAGCCGCATTCGCCAAAATATTCATAAATACCTGATTAAGCTGTCCGGCATAGCACTCTATTAGCGGCAAGTCGCCATAGTGCTTAACCACCTCAATCGGAGGATCACCGAGCTTGCCATTGAGCTTATGATCTAAAATCAGCAAAGTGCTGTCAATCCCCTCATGAATATCCACCGACTTCATATCCGACTCGTCCATGCGCGAAAACGTTCGCAGCGATAGCACAATCTTTTCGATGCGAGTCGCGCCCATTTCCATAGAGCTAATCAGGCTCGGCAAATCTTCTACTAAAAAGTCTAGCTCGATCTCTTCAATCGTTTTTTGCACCGCCGGATGAGGAACGGGATAATGTTTTTGGTAGGTTTTGATGAGCTTGAGCAAATCTTTTGTATAGGTTTGAGCGTGCTGCAAGTTGCCATAAATAAAGCTGACTGGATTGTTGATTTCATGGGCAATGCCCGCAACGAGCTGCCCCAATCCAGACATTTTCTCGCTCTGTACTAGCTGGGCTTGGGTAAGCTTTAGCTCTTTTAAGGCGACCTGAAGCGATTCGTTTTTGCTATGTAAATCCTGGGTGCGCGCTTGCACTCTTTTTTCTAGCAGCGATCGCTCTTCATTGAGCGCCTGATAATAGTTCACGCTATTGATTGCCGTCTCAATTTGGCTGGCCGCATTCGCTAAGCCTAAAAACCCGCCTTCTGGACTCACCCGCGTATGATAGGTGGCCCGATCAGCAGTGTTGCCAGCAATCAGCAGGCCCAAAGGCGCGCCCGCTTCCTGACGTAAGGCAAAGGCAATATATTCGTTCATGCCAAGACGCGATCGCCACTCGCAAAGCGACTCATCACCACACTGATCTAGACAGATGTGATAGTCTCGATCTTGGCTGAAGCTTTGAACAACTGCATCATCACAGGGCAAACTCAACGCTTCTACAGCCGCCATCGACTCATCGTCGTAATAGCCCTCTAATGCCTTTACTGCAAAGGCAGCCTGCGCCGGGTGCAGCATCAATAGCAGCGATCGCTCAAACCCTAGCTCATACACAACAAACTCATTTGCCAGCTTCAAAGATGCGACAAGATCAAACGTTTGATTGAGAGATTTTCCTAGCTCGTAGAGCTTTCGGTAAGTATGTACCTGCCTATCGAGTCTGGCTCTCCAGTCATAAAGCTGATGCTCGATAATCACAAGCTGCTTCACTCTGTCTGTAAGCTGCTGATTTTTTTCTTTGATAGCCGCTAGGTCAGCGCGTAGCTGGTCAGCTTCAGATAGGCGTAGATTGAGAGAACGAGAGACCACAAGAAAAAACTCGCGAGGGAACAGAAAAAACAGATTAACTAAATGCAGACTAACTAAATGCAGGCCAACTAATAGAGCGCGGTTAAAATGCCGGTAAAATTATGAACACAGTTTTGCCCTGACGTGGCACCGATCTCAGCAAAGGCATAAAGGCCAATCCAGGGAATATCTTTACCAATTTTGGTCTGAAGCCGATCCATCAGCGCCAGTTTTTCGGGCTCTCTTAAAATAAGCTTGCCCCGACCAACGCACTCCACCTGAAAAATCAGCTTAGGACGAGCCGCATGGTTTGATTGTTCTTTTATCTGTGCCAGCAGAGAGCCCGCCATGTGGTCAGCCGTATCACAAATTTTCTGGCGATCGCGGCGCGAAATTCTAAAGCTGCTGCCCTCTACTACATCCGACATCATATAAATTGCGCCCGACTGCTCATCTTTAGCGGCCATTGCCCGAATGATAGAGCGATCGCGCTGAGCCAACTGCAGTTCTTCAGGAGTCTCAAAAGAAGCCTCAGACGCATCAAACGCCCATCCCAACATCACAGGCGCGATGCTCCAATCGCCTCTTTCAGCCTCAGTCAAATAGCTGTGCAACAGGTCTAAAACAGGCCGACCGTCCACTTCATACACGGCGTTGCGGCTGCTTTTTGTCACGATATGTCGTTCACCCACTGGCATACAGCCATGACTCATTGCCGAAGCCACCTGCACCTCACCCAAAAGCAACGCCCACGCTGCCCCGTCCGTCACAATTTGGTCGTCGCAATATTGAAACGTCTCACGTATGGATAAATCATCGCCAGCAAAGCCGCCTATCGCTGGAATACTTTGCTCTAAAGTCGTACGGCTGCGCAAACCCTCCATAAATTCGTCAAAGTTGGGGGAAATACCTTCTAAGAACAAAAAAAGCGCTTTGGCATCTACTTCGGTGCCGATAGCAGCGTCCGTAGCAGCGCCCATAGCAGCGCCCATCGTAGGGGTAGAGCGGGTGATCGCCTCACCGACCGCCGCACCCGCCTGAGCTGAAGATGCCTTAATGCCTGTTTCTAGGCCGTGAGCAAAGCGCATTTCATCCGACTTAATCACCAGCACCGTCACCGCAAAGTTAGATTCGTCAGCGATACCTTGAGCAATCACGCCCGCTCCAGAGCAGCCAATCAAAGGCGCTTGGCGGGTGACCTCTCGCACAGACTTAAGCAGCAGTGGCTGTCGGTAGCCCACCGTCGCAAACAGCATGACAAAATCAGGCTGATCGTCTAAGAGGTCTATAGCGGCCTGCCGACAAGCCTGCCCAGCGGCGGCTTTACCCGCTATCGTGGGATTGCGATGATGGCTTACGCCAACGCCAATTTGAGTGCTCATAAGCTATCGCCTCACCGAAACTTAAATCAAAACTTGGGAAGGATTATTCATAAAATTCCCTAGATTTAAGCAGGCTCACTATTATTTTTAGCAAAGGCTGTTATCAATTGAAGACGTGTTTTCATGCAAAAAAAGCACCATAGGCTCCAAATCAATGTAGATATCCTATGATGCTATTCAGGTTAGCTAAACTAAACTCTAAAAAAATAAAGATCTAATCGGCCCGTCTCTTGCGGCGGCTTAGCCCTGAGTCGGCATAGGGACTGGACGCAAAGAAATGGTTTGACGACTGCCGTTGCGGTCAATTTCTAGCTGCAAATCACGCCCGAGGCCATTGGCTTCAACCGCATCTTGTACCGCTTTGCCATCGGCGATCGCCTTGCCATTGATCTTCTTAACAACATCGCCAGACCGAAGCCCCGCACGAGACGCAGGCGAATCAGTCACGACTTCGCCAATCAGCACGCCGCTGTCAGCTTTCACCGCAACGCCGCTGTTAGAGTTTTGATTAACCTCATCGCGTAGCTCAGGCGTCAAGTTCGCCATTTGAATGCCAATGAAAGGATGCTCCACCTTGCCAGTCGCCACGATTTGGTCGGCAATGCGCTGAATCGCATCGGTCGGAATGGCAAAACCCAAGCCCTGCGCCCCGCTAATAATAGCCGTGTTCATGCCGATGACTTCTCCCTTGGCGTTGAGCAAGGGGCCCCCTGAGTTACCAGGGTTAATCGCCGCATCGGTTTGGATGAAGTCCACCCGCTTATCAGGAATGCCGACCTGTCCGCCCGTGCGCCCGGTGGCGCTGACGATGCCGACAGTGACCGTATTGTCTAAACCAAGAGGGTTGCCGATGGCGATCGCCGTCTCTCCGGGCAGCAGCTCAGCATTGCTATACGAAAGCGTCGGCAGATTATTTGCGTCCAGGTCAATCACCGCCACGTCGGTCACCGGATCGCTGCCGAGCACCTTGCCATCAAACGTACGCCCGTCTTTGAGCGTCACCTGCACGGTATCAGCGCCTTCTACCACATGAGCATTAGTAATAATCCGCCCGTTTTCACCCACGATAAAGCCGGAGCCCACGCCGCGCTCAGTTCTTTCACGCGGTGCCTCAGTCGGGAGCCTGCTGCCAAAAAACTGGCGAAACTCCTCTGGAATTTGTGACATAGAGGGGCTGCTAGAGACCGTTCGAGAAGCGTTGATTCTGACCACCGCTGGGCCAACTGCCTGAACAACTTCTGCAACAGAACTAGCCTCTGCTGGCAGCGATAGGCTAGCGGGCGTCGTTTGGTAAACGGGCTGCTGAGCCGCCTGTGAAGTCACGGCCACGGGCTCGTCCGGCTGTCCCCAAACATAGTAGGCACCCGTTGTAGCCGCGCCAGCCCCGACCAAAACCAGTGCCAAGGAAGCGGCTATCTTTTTGCCAGCCGATTGTCGTCTAGGTGAGCTTGGTTGAGACATAGGGGGTAAAACGGATGATGAGTGGGGTGGCGAAATTTTGGAGTGAAGACCTGCCATATAGGGCGCATATATTCAAAGAACACTCTCACTATATCCAGCCTGTTTGACAACTAGATGACGAATAGGTGACGAAGCTATTGCAATCCTAAAGATTTGACCTTGAAGCGCAGGCGCAAACCCGTCGTCAGCCCATCATCACCCCATCAGCAGCTCGTCATCAAGGAACGGCGGCTGCTTTCAACAAATCAATCTACTGAAGGATAGGAATTGATGCGCTAGCTGCTGTAATGGCAGTGATAGACATTGTACAAGGAATTCTTTAGATATGGATAGCACATCAACAGTTGTATGGCAAGGCAGCACGAAGGAAGGCGAGGGTAAAATTACCACCGAGAGCGGCGTACTAAAGGAGTCGGTATATACCTTTGGCACTCGCTTTAAGGGCAATCCTGGTACCAACCCAGAGGAGCTGATCGCAGCAGCACATGCAGCCTGCTTTTCGATGGCGGTGAGCAGTGAGCTAGGCGAAGCCAATATCACCGCAGACCAGATCAAAACGGTTGCCAAGGTGACCCTCAGCACAGAAGGCAATGCGCCAGAAGTCACGCAGATTCATTTAGACGTGACGGCTAAAATTCCGGGTGGCGACAAGTCAGCCTTTGAAAAGGCTGCGAAGGCCGCTAAGGAGAACTGCCCGATTTCTAGACTGCTCAATGCTGATATTCAAATGGATACGCACTTTGAAGGCTAAAGCCTGAAGGCCAGAAGAGTCTAGAAAGGAATGTCGTCGTAATCGGGCGCATCAGCAGCAGGCGCGGCGGGCGTCGAAACGGCGGCAGGCGTGGAGGGTGCGGCTGAAGAATTTGCGGCTGAAGGAGTGGAGGCAGGTGTCGAACCATTGCCGACATATCTACCGATAGCCACAGGTGTTGGTTCAGCGATCGCCATCGACTGTAGTTCAGCAATCGGGCTAACGCGCTGCACGGTCATTTCTATACGCTTTTCTTTGAAGCCTTCTGGCCTTTCTAGAGTGTTTACGCCTAAGCGACCTTCTAAGAGGACGCGATCGCCCGCCCGATACTTCTCCTGAATTTCTTGAGCGAGGTTACCCCAGCCAATGGCCTTCATTTGCCCCGGCATGTCGCCTTCGCGCAGGCCCGGAAACTTCACCACAAACTCAGCAATCGGCGTTTGATTATCAGCGGTGTATCGCAGCTGAGGCGCTTCTACAATCTCCGCCATTAAAATGCAGTTATTCATACAGTTTCTCCTTTGGCTCCCTGCTCGGATGCTATAAAATGCTGTACCCGCTGTCGATATACCTGAAGCTGCTCGTCAACCCAGTTTCGATCTTCCCCATTGGCGAAAATATGCACCGTTGGCTCACTTGCATCCGGTAACACCAGCACCCAGTTTTGCCGATTAAGCAACCTATTAGGTGGCCTGTTATCTGGCCCACTATTGAGACCGTCAGAAGAGCGGCTGCCAGACCGAACCGGATCGATAACTTTTACGCCATCTACCAGCTCCAGACTCTCTGCTGGATGGGTTTCTACAAGATAGCGCATGAGCGCCCCCTTGATCGTCCAGGGGCAGCGAATCGTTTGCGAACGATGGGCAATGCGCGGCAGTTCTTCCCAAATTTGGCCGAGCGATCGCTCTTGAATCAACAGCATTTCAATCAGCTTGGCAATGCAAAACATCGCATCAAATCCGGGATGCATCTGCGGAAAAATAAAGCCCATATCGCCGCTGCCCCCTAGCACCACGTTTCGATAGCTGTAGCAGGCTTCCATTAAGGCGGTTGCATTGGCCTTGGTTCTAATCACGCGGGCTCCGTGACGACGGGCAATTTCTTCTACCGAGCCAGACGAGTGCACGGGCACAACCACCGTACCCCTGGGGTTCGCCGTGAGAATCATATGCGCCATTAGCGCCGTTAGCGTCTCCCCCCGAATCGGCGTGCCCACTTCATCTACCAGTATGAGCTGCTCGCCGTTGGCGAGTATCTGCACGCCAAAGGTGGCCTGCAACGCCTGCACAACCTGCCCTAGCTGTTCTAGCAGTGACTCACGCTCGGCCATCGAAGGGGCAGTGTGGCTGAGGCTAGCGTTAAGCACCACCGCATCGCAGCCAAACCGACCCAGAATCTGAGGCAGCACGGCGCCTGACACGGCATAGGCATAGTCAATCACTATTTTTGACTTGCTGCTGCGGATAGACTCCGCGTTTAAGTTTTGCTCAAAGGCCGTGGTGTAGATGTCAACTAAGCTGCTGGGGTGGCTAACTGAGCCGATTTCATGTATTTGGGCGCGGCGAAAGTCTTCTTTAAAGTAAGCGCCCTCTATTTTCTTTTCTTTGCCTTTTGAAATGTCAATGCCGTTATCGTCAAAGAACTCGATCAGCAGATGGTCGGAGCGCGTAGGATGCAGCCGCACGTGCAGACCGCCGGCGACTTTAAGCGTCGGCAGCACGTTGCGAGCCACCGGAATAGAAACCGCCTCCAAATTTTGCACGTTCACGCCTACTGACATCAGCCCCGCAATTAGCGACCTAGACACCATCCGCGAAATGCTGCGCTGATCGCGCGAGGCCGCTACCGTAGCACCGGGCTTCAGCGTAGAGCCGTAGGCAGCGCCTAGCTTAACGGCAAACTCGGGCGTAATGTCAATATTCGCTAGGCCCGCTACGCCCCTTTGCCCAAACAGATTTCGTCGGGCCGTATGTCCCCAGATTAAATTAATGTTTAAAGTGGCCCCTGCTTCAATCAGCTTGCTCGGCCAAACCTTTACGCCTGGGCTGATTTTGGCTTCTTCCCCGATGGTACAAAGGGGGCCGATAATAGCGCCTTCTAGAACGTGCGATCGCCGCGCCACATGCGTTCCCCTGGCAATCACACAGGCTCGCAAATGCGCTTCCTCGCCTACCACCACGCCGTTCCAAATCACAGGCCGGGTGAGATGGGCATCGCTGCTGATGGTGACGTTATCGCCTACTACCGTACCGGGCGCTAGCAAAGCCCTAGCCCCAATCCGACAGTTGCTACCCACGACAATCGGCGCACTGAGCGTCGCCGAAGGATGCACAAAAGAATTTGCACCCACTCGCACGCCCGCCGCTATCTCAGGATAGGCATGGTCGATTTTAACCTTGCCCTCTAGCGCATCGTATTGGGCCGCGCGATAGGCATCTAGGTGGCCTACATCGCACCAGTAGCCTTCAGCCACGTAGCCGTACAGGGGCTCATTATTATCTAGCAGCTTAGGGAAAAGATCCTTAGAAAAATCCTGCTCGCAGCCTTCCGGCAGGTAGTCCAGTACCGCTGGCTCTAGTATGTAAATGCCTGTATTAACAGTATCTGAGAAAATTTCGCTGGTAGAGGGTTTCTCTAAAAAGCGAACAATTTTGCCTGTTTCATCCGTAATCACCACGCCAAACTCAATTGGATTAGGCACCCGCGTGAGCACGATAGTGGCCTTGGCACCCTTGGCCTGATGAAAGGTGATCGCCTTTTGCAAATCGAAGTCGGTAATGCTGTCGCCGCTAATGACCAAAAAAGTTTCATTGAGCAGGTCACACACATTTTTGACACAGCCCGCCGTGCCTAACGGCTTGTCTTCTTCGACAGCATAGGTCATCTGCACGCCAAAATCCCTGCCGTCTTGAAAGTAGTCGCGCATGACATCGGGCAGATAAAACAAAGTAGCAATAATTTCAGTAATGCTATGGCGCTTGAGCAGTCGCACAATGTGCTCAGCAATGGGGCGGTTGAGCACGGGCACCATGGGCTTTGGCAAGTCGCAGGTCAGCGGTCGTAGCCGCGTGCCCGATCCTCCCGCCATTAAAACTGCGCGCATAGCTGCTCTCCGGTATGTTATTAAGGGCTGATGGGGTTATGTAAAGTCATGTTTACTAACATTCTAATATTCACTGACATTCTAGTAGGAGTGCCTCGTCTGCTTGGCCATATTTGGCCTAACTGCCAGACTTGTTACATTTCCAAACGGTTGCAGGTAGCTGAGTATGCGGTAGGGTAAAAAATCAATAGAATAGGGGAGACAAAGCTAGGCTAAAAAAGTCAGGAGTTGAGAATAGATGGGTAGTTTGGTTGTCTTTATTTTGCTAATTGTCTACGGCGGCGGCGCTTGGAAGTTTTGGACAGGATTCAATCGGACTGACTTCAGCTCACGTAAGGCATACCTGACCCTAATGTGGCCAGTGCTGATTGTTGGCAATCAGTCCTACAGACGTAACTTTAATAAGGCGCTTAAGGGCTCTTAAAGGCTTTTAAGCGCTTTTAAGCGCTTTTATTAATATAGGTTTAACAATGAGTAAAACGCCCAAGGTTCCCACTTCTGCCTTAGGGGAAGTTCTTCAGGCTAAGTCTGCGCCTTGGGCTCCGATGATTGCGGCGGTAGGAGAGCGCTTTGATGCGGAATATCAGGGCAAGGCGTTTGAGTTGCCTGAAGAAGTAGAGGCGATGCCTGTGTTTCGCGACTGGGCGGGCGGTTCGTTGGGTTCTCGGATTGCGTCTCCTTTTTGGCAAATAGCACAGCCTAAAAAAAATCAGCACTGCTTGGATTTGGGCTGTGGATTTAGCTTTTTGGTGTATGAGTGGAAAAGCTGGCAGGCGCTGTTTCACGGTCAGGATATTAGCGATTTTTCGACTAAAACGCTGCATCAGCGCGGGCCTCAGCTCGATTCAAAGCTGTTTAAGGGAGTAAAAAAAGGCCCTGCTCATCTGCTGGACTATCCACATGAGAGTTTTGATTTGGCGATCGCCACTGGCTTTAGCTGCTACTACCCTATGGACTACTGGCAGGCGGTGATGGAGGCAGTGAGGCCATTGCTAAAGCCAGGGGGCTTTTTTGTATTCGACGTGATCGATCCAGAGCAAGCGCTGGCAGAAAACTGGGCGATTTTAGAGACCTATTTGGGCGCAGACGTGTTTTTAGAAAGCCTTAGCGACTGGCGGAAGCTAATTAAAACCGTAGGTGCAAAAGTGGTTAAGCAGCAGGAAGGCGAACTCTTTCATCTGTATAAAGTGCGCTGGTAGCGTGAGCGCAGCATCTCAGATTGGGCATCAGCTCCGGCCCCAGATTTGGCCCCAGATTTGGCTGATTGGCGGCACCAGTGAAAGCGCTGAATTGGCGATCGCCCTCACCCAGCAAGCCATACCTTACATCGTCACAGTTACCACTGAGGCGGCGATTGAGCTTTATCCACCGGATGCGCAGATTCAGGTAGGCAAGCTGACGCCTAAGACCATGACGACGTTTGTGGTGCAGCAGCAGATAGCGGGCATTTTGGATGCTTCTCATCCGTTTGCCTGTGAAGTTTCTCGGCAGGCGATCGCCCTTGCTCAGCCACCCCATCAATCTCACATTCCCTACCTGCGCTACGAACGGCCTACCGTTTCAGGCGATCGCGCTGTCACCACGGTTAGATCTATCGACGAACTGCTAGCGAGCGATCTGCTTCACCACCAGCGAGTTCTTTTTACCGTAGGATGTAGAGATTTGTATCGGTTTTCCGCACTCAGGCAAACTTCTCAACTATTTGCTAGGATACTGCCCTCTGCTGATGCGATCGCGCAAGCAACATCAGCCGGATTTCCGGCTCAAAACATCATCGCGCTGAGGCCGCCAGTTTCTGCCGCACTCGAAAAAGCGCTTTGGCAACAGTGGAAAATTACCCGAGTCGTTGCCAAAGCCTCGGGTCACGCCAGCGGTGAAGCCATCAAACGGCAGGTCGCCAGCGAATTGAATGCTGAAATCAACGGTGAATTAGACCCTCGCCTTATCCTAATTGCGCGTCCTCCTATCAGCTATCCCCAACAAACAAACGCCATGTCAGCCGCCATTCAATTTTGCCGCCAGTGCCTTTCTTCATCAATTTCGTCCTGAGAGATGCTATCGTGAGGGCTAATTTTCGCTTCTAATTCTTTCTTTACCTTCTAAATGCACCCTTTGACCTATGCAATCTTGGCCGACGCCACCACTCAATTCGCCAGCAGCGGGAAGTCGTCCTATCGCATCTCAGGTGGGTGCTAGCATGAGCGTGCCCAACAGCACCTCCGTGTACGCCCTGCGGGATTTGGTCTCTAGGCTGCAAAGGGAGCAGGCCAAAATTCAAGATCTGCTCGGTTCGCTCGGCTTTGCCCTGCGCAGTCTCAACAATCTCAGCCAGTTTTTAGAACTCATTCCCATGATCGCCAGCCGGGTGACGGATGCTTCCGGGGGCGCGCTCGTGATGTTTCAGCCCGACGGCCAGCTCAGGTTAGAGCAAATACACTGCACCAGCACCGAAAACTGTCAGAACGTTCGCATGGCGCTAGAAATGGCAACCCGCCAAATCACAGCATCTTTAGCGGCCTCTAGTGCCACGGTAGACGAAGCCATGGCGATGACTAATGCCACCATGGTCTCGTTAGATCGTCAGGCAGGCCGATATTTGGGCGCAGACTGTCAGATTTTTGGCACGGCCATTATTGTGCAGAATATTGAGCGCGGGCGGCTGTATGTGTTTAGTCATGAGGGCGACTATACCTGGAGCGAAACCCGGCAAAAGCTAGTGCGGCTAGTGGCCGACCAAACGGCTGTCGCGATTGAAAACAACGAGCTAACCCACGAGCTACGCAATAAGGAAAGGCTCGATAGAGAGCTAGAGCTAGGGGCTGAAATTCAGGCGCAGCTGTTGCCTCGCCAGTGCCCCACCATAGAAGGGGTAGATCTTGCAGCTAGATGTAATACCGCCAATAAGGTCGGGGGCGACTATTACGACTTTATTCCGACGACCTACGAGCAGCTGCGATCGCCCACCGATCAAGCCTCTAAAGAGCAGCCCTGGAACTTTGCGATTGGGGATGTCATGGGCAAAGGCGTTCCGGCAGGGCTGATGATGACCATGCTGCGAGGAATGCTGCGGGCCGAAGTGCTCAACAGCCATTCTCCTAGCCATTTGCTACAGCACCTCAACTGGGTGATGCGCACCGACTTAGAAAGCTCCAATCGCTTTGTGACGCTCTTTTGCGCCCAGTACGATCCGCGCACCCAAATGCTTGCCTATGGGAACGCGGCCCACAATCCACCGCTGCTATGGCGAGCAGCGACCGGACAGATCATTCGCCTAGATGCTGACGGCATGTTGTTAGGGCTTGATATGGATACGCACTATCAGGAAAATCAGGTGCAGCTGCAACCGGGTGATACCGTTATCTACTACACCGATGGGTTTACAGAAGCCTCTGACCGCAGCGGCAGGCGGTTTGATGAAGATAATTTAATTGAGTCCTTTTGCTGGGCCTGTCGCAATCTGCCTAGCTCGGAAGAAATTTTAGACTATTTGTTTATGATGCTTCAGCGCTTTATTGGCAGCGATCGCGAAGCCGAAGACGACACAACGCTAGTGGTGATGCGCGTCACCCAGCCCGCCGAATTTCGCCAGCTCTCCTGCGATTTGCCTTAAAAAACTTAGAAAACTTGCAGAGCTGGCCATTGTCGGCAAAGCATCACAAACCGATGCCATTTGTTCTGTCTTTACGTCAGCGTGGGTACGTTGTTGGGATGACGCCTAAATAAACGAATTTATTCACCGCATCTCTAGGAACTTATGGAACGACTTGAGTTTTATCCCTCTCAGTTTGAGGTATCTGCAACGGTAGGAACCCCTATCATTGCTCAGCAGTTTGACCAAGATTTAATTGGCTCTACTGGTAAAATGCTGCACGGGTTTTATGCCTCTGGGCAGCTGTGGGCGCTGCTGATTGGCGTGGTTTTAGGCTACGGTTTCAAGTCATTTTCTTCCTACGGCTAGGCTAATAAAGCCATCACTGCGCGCTCGTAATCTCTCACAAACTGCTACTGTATGGTGGACTTAACGTATAAAAGCCCACCTAGCTTAGTGCAGGAGTGTGAGCATAACGATGGCCCCTCAAGAAAACGCTCAGCAGACTCAGATCCAGAATCAGACCTGGAGCGATCGCTTTGAATCAGCCCTTCATCCGGCGATCGCCCAGTTCAATGCCAGCATCGGCTTCGACATTCAGCTGCTAGAGTGCGACCTGACAGGCTCGGTTGCTCATGCCAAAATGCTCGCCAGGGTCGGCATCCTTTCTAACGCCGAATGCGAGCAAATTGTGGCAGGGCTAGAAACGATTCGCCAGGAGTATCGCGAGGGCAAGTTCAAGCCAGGGGTTGACGAAGAAGACGTGCACTTTGCCGTCGAGCATCGGCTGATCGAGCTGGTGGGCGATGGGGGCAAAAAGCTGCACACGGCTCGGTCGCGAAACGATCAGGTAGGCACTGACTTACGCCTGTATCTGCGCGGCCAGATCACAGACATTCGACAAAGGATTAAAGCCTTTCAGCAGGCGATTGTTGCCATTGCCCAGCAAAATGTTGAAACCTTGATTCCCGGCTATACCCATTTGCAAAGGGCGCAGCCGCTGAGCCTAGCGCACCACCTGCTGGCCTACTTTGAAATGATGCAGCGCGACTGGGATCGTCTGGGCGATGTGCTTAAGCGAGTCAACATTTCTCCGTTGGGCAGCGGCGCACTCGCAGGCACGACGTTCCCGATTGATCGGCATTATTCGGCTGAGCTGTTGGGATTTGACGACATTTATCACAACAGCTTAGATGGGGTAAGCGATCGAGATTTTGCGATAGAGTTCGCCAGCGCCGCCAGTATTATCATGGTGCACCTGTCACGCCTGTCAGAAGAGATTATTTTTTGGGCCTCTGAAGAATTTCGCTTTGTCACGCTGAGCGATACCTGTTCAACGGGTTCGAGCATTATGCCGCAAAAGAAAAACCCTGATATTCCTGAGCTAGTGCGGGGTAAAACCGGGCGCGTGTTTGGACATTTGCAGGGGCTGCTGGTGATGATGAAGGGCTTGCCTTTGGCCTACAACAAAGACTTGCAGGAAGACAAAGAGGCCATTTTTGACACCGTAAAAACAATCTCTGGCTGCTTAGAAGCGATGACTATTTTACTGCAAGAGGGGCTCACTTTTTGCCCCCAGCGGCTAAATCAAGCAGTAGCTGAGGACTTTTCTAATGCAACAGATGTAGCAGATTATCTGGCAACCAAAGGCGTACCTTTTCGCGAGGCTTACAATCTGGTGGGCAAGGTAGTGAAAACTTCTTTAGCAGCAGGCAAGCTGCTGAAGGATTTGAGCCTAGAGGAGTGGAAGAAACTGCATCCGGCGTTTGAGGCGGATATTTATGAGGCGATCGCCCCTTATCAAGTCGTCTCTGCTCGCAACAGCGCAGGCGGCACGGGCTTTGAGCAAGTGCGCATTGCTTTGAACCGCGCTCAGGCTTTACTAGCCGAATCTGCTTGATGCGCTAGCGAGGATAGTCACTGGTTTAGTCGCTAGCGGCCTTATCATAACAATGCCCAGTACAAAAAATATCATCCACCATGGCCACTATTAGCCTCTGCATGATCGTAAAAGACGAAGCAGCGAATCTGCCTCGGTGCTTGGCCAGCGTGAAAAATTTGGTTGATGAAATAGTGGTGATTGATACGGGCTCGGGCGATGCGACGCCGACGATTGCTGAGCAGGCAGGTGCAAAGGTGAACTTCCTAATTTGGGGGGATGACTTTGCCCATGCTCGCAACGTGTCGATTGATCAGGCGACGAAAGATTGGATTTTGATCCTAGATGCTGACGAAACGCTCACCCAAGCAGGCCGAGGGCTAATAGCGACGATTAAGCAGGATAAGCCTTTAGGAAAAATCGACCCTGCTGATTTGCTGTTGGTGACGATGATGCGCCGAGAAATTGGCGCAAATCAGTCGCCCTATACTCAGGTTTCTCGCCTGTTTCGCAATCACGATAGGGTGCAGTTTATTCGCCCTTATCACGAGGGTGTAGACGAAAGCGTAGAAGCGCTCATGGCCGCAGACTCTCACTGGCAAATAGCGCAGTTTGGCAGCATTGGCATTGATCATACGGGCTATGGCGTTGATGAAATTGCGGCTAAAAATAAGCTGGCTCGGGCACGGCGAATTATGAAGGCGCACCTAAAAGAGCATCCGCAAGATGCTTATATGGCCAATAAGCTCGGGGCGCTGTATACCCAAAGCAACGAATGGGATAAAGCGCTCTTGACGCTGCAAATGGCGCTGCGCTCGGGCAATTTTGACCCGATGACGCAGTATGAGCTGCTGTATCACTTAGGCATTACGCATCGGCATCGAGCGCCGCTCACCGGGGAAATGGATGCCGCTGAAAAGAGCTATCGGCAGGCGATCGCCCTTCCCATTGCCGGACTTCTTAAGCTAGGCGCATACCTCAACTTGGGCGCACTGCTAAAGAAAAAAGGCGAATTGGACGGGGCGATCGCTCAGTACGAAGCCGCCGCTCGAATCGATCCAACTCAGCCAATGATCTACTTCAATTTGGGCGTGGTACATCGGGCTAAAGGCTATCTAGAACCTGCGCTGCGGGCTTATGAGTATGCAATTAGGCTAGACCCTAACTATGGCGTAGCGCATCAAAACTTGGGCGTAGTGCTGTTTAAGCTCGGCAGGCTGCCGGAGAGCAAGCAGGCGTTTGAAAAGGCAATATCGCTGATGAAAGGCGCGGATGCTGGGGAGGGCGATCGCATCCAAAAAGTCATGAGAGACTTGGGCCTCGACAAAATTGATAGCCGCTAATGGCATCTCAAAGGCTGATAGCTTCACTGCTGGTAATGAGGATCTGCCCAGGCACCCGTTGCCTGATTCCCCTCTTTTTGAAAAGCGCTCCCTCTTCGCGGTGTGCGGCGTCTGGCAGCTTTTTCCCAGGGCTCGCTGCCGCCATAGGCACCGGGCTGCCAGTATGCTTTGTGCTGAGACTCGTCCTTTAAAGGCGGACGATCAGGATGGTTGCGAGGTAGCAAAATACGCTTGCACTTATACAAAATGTCTTCCCAGTCGAGATCCGGCTGGTTGAGCATATTACGAAAGGTAGCCAAAATCGCTTCCGACTCATCATTTTGGCGCACGGACAAGGGCTGAGAGGCCCGCAGCGGATCTACTTGAACGGCAGCAATACCCTGGCGGACGGCTTTATAGACGGTTTCGGCATGACTTTTGGCCGCTTTTTCGTACTGAAGCTGCCAGCCTTTTTCACTAGAGGCGTACAGGGGGGGTAGACGGTTGAGCGCATAAGTTTCTACTTCAACGGTTTTAATATACTCGCGAAGTTTGGGGGGAAGTTTGGCTTTTTGGCGTTCCACTTCTTCGGCAACGAGTCTTTCCATGACGTTAGTGTAGGCTCTGTCGGCCATTGGGGA
>JBARVS010000053.1:0-35871 GCA_049646385.1 Phormidesmis sp.
GCTTAAGGAAGTGCTGAAAGCTTATCCCAACGATCTGCCTAGAGACTTGCAAAAGTTAGGTTCTAATGAGGAACGGGCCAACTATTTGCTAGAAACCCACTGTGAGTTTGAAACGGCTCCTGGTGAAAGCGTACAGTGGTATGCAGTACGGCTAGAAAAATAGCTGTGAAAAATTAGCTTTGGCTAAGCCCTATCAGAATCAAGCCAGAATCAAGCCAGAATCAAGCAACCACCGCTTTCATTGCCAGCTCTACTTTTTTCTCAGCGGGCTGGCTCACTTCTGCAACGATGCCAGGGCCAAAAAACGTCTCGATTTTGGGCTGCTGCTGCTGCCACTTTTCAAAAGGCACGTAGGGCGAGTCAAATTCCAGCACTAGCGTGTAGGCGCCGTCTCGCTGTTCCTCGTGCAGCCCTGCGAGCACAGGACGCTGCGTGTCATTCGGGCTCAAGCCTAAGCGCTCTAACGTGTCGTCTAAATGGGCCTCTTGCCCGTAGCGATAGCGAGTCACGTCTTTACGCACCTGCTCTTGGGTTTGGGTGGCTTGCGTGCGGGCGGCAATGACAGCTTCGCTCGGCGGCTGAGTATAGGGCACAGGCACTAGCTCAGCGGCTCGTAGGGCTAATCCCCCTAACAAAATAGGCACACCGTAGAAAAATCCGACGAGGTTGAGGGTGGCATTTTCTTGCGCATAGGCGACGAAGCCGAGCAGGGTAAGAATGCCGCCGACTACGAGGAGAACGGTGCCGAGGGGAATTTTGCGGAGCATGTTGAAGGTTTTTCCTTATGGTTGAGTGATGCGACAAGCGCGGAAATATGCTTATCCTAATAAAGAAATGTAACTCATCTCGGAGACCCGTTTAACATGGAATTTGATGCGCTTCAAACTAGAATTGAGCTGATTCGCGCTAAGCGTCAGTCATTGCTAAAGCTGTTAGATCAGCCCGGTATCGGTACCCTGCGGATTGACGTTAACCAGGCGCTAGAGGAAATTGACGACTTATTAGAAGAATTTGACCGCGCTTTCCCTGGTCAGGTAGCGTCTTAAGATTAGGGTTATACCAAAGCCCAGCAAAAGCTAAGCAAATGCAAAAAATACACAATGGGTAAAACGTTTACGGCTGAAATTAACCACCAGGGAAAAGTTCACAGCATTCAGGTGGCTGAGGATCAAACCATATTGAGCGCGGCTCAGGCGGCTGGGTTGGACTTGCCAACGTCCTGTAACTCGGGAGTATGCACGACCTGCGCGGCGCTTATCCTTGAAGGTTCGGTGAATCAAGCAGATGGCATGGGCGTAGGGCAAGCGCTTCAGGATGATGGTTTTGCGCTGCTGTGTGTGGCTTTGCCGCTGTCGGACTTAAAAATTGAGACTGAGAAGGAAGATGAGGTTTACGAGCGTCAGTTTGGCCAGCCCGGTTGACCGTTAGTGGGTTTTTATGTGAGTTTTTACGCGAAGGCTGAGCTGGTGAGGACAAAGATGATTATTTTGGATGTTTCTTTGTTGGCTTCACCCGGTAAGCTGCGTGAGGCTGTTGTCGGATCTCAGCTGCTGCGGTCAGATGCGTTGCGATCGCACATCACCACCCAGCTCACTCAGCACGGCGATCCCCTCCGCTGGGCCATCACATCCATTGACCAGGCCAACCAAACCGCTCGTGTTGAAGCGGTGGTGACTACTATTCAGGAATGATTCAGCCAAAGCTACACACAACGGTGCTGATTATTCCTACCGGAATTGGCGCGACCATCGGTGGCTATGCGGGAGATGCGCTGCCGGTGGCTAGAACGCTCGCTCAGATCACCGATCGGCTTATTACCCATCCAAACGTAATGAATGGGGCGCAGATGTACTGGCCGATGGAGAATGCTTACTACGTTGAGGGCTATGGGCTCGACCAGTTTGCGGCGGGCAATTGGGGCCTGCGACCTGTGCATCAAAACCCGATTGGCCTAGTGATTGATCAGGGCGTAGAAGACGAGCTGCGCTGGCGTCATCTGCAGGCGGCGGATGCGGCTAGAGCCACTTTAGGCTTAGATGTTAAAGCCCATGTGGTGACAGATATGCCGCTGGGCGTAGCGCTTAAAACCACTGATTCTGGTGCGTCTTGGGGCACTTTGCAAAATCCTGGCAGCCTGCTGCGAGCGGCTGAGCGGCTGATTAATGAAGTGGGGATAAGGGCGATCGCTGTCGTTGCTCGTTTCCCTGATGATGAGGGATCTGCCGAGCTAGAAGCCTACCGTCAGGGTCAGGGCGTCGATCCTTTAGCAGGGGCTGAAGCCGTCATCAGTCATTTGGTCGTCCGCACGTTTAAGATTCCTTGTGCCCACGCCCCGGCCCTTTTGCCCCTGCCGTTAGACCCGACAATTTCGCCACGGTCTGCGGCTGAAGAACTGGGCCATACCTTTCTGCCGTGCGTATTAGCCGGACTCAGCCGCGCCCCGCAGTTTGTTGAAGGTCATTCGAGCAGGGCTGATTCGACGGTGATTGGCGCTCATGAGGTAGACGCTGTGATTGTGCCTGCCACCGCTTTTGGTGGGAGCGCGGTGATGAGCTTAGCTTACGCCCACAATGGGAGTAGTCCTCAGATCATTGCAGTGGGTGAAAACCGGACAACGATGGCGGTGAGTGCGGCAGATTTAGGCATACGAGCGATCGCCCTCAACACCTATTTAGAAGCGGCAGGGGCGATCGCGGCCTATCGAGCGGGTGTCGCGCCGAGCGTTTTACAGCCCTCTATCCGATCTATACCCGCTTTAGGCATCAGGAATTGATTGGCTGTCGTACGGTATCTTTTGAATAAGAAATTTCATTACAAGGGCACTATCTCTACAAACCCGTCACAAAATTAATGAGGGTTGATGAGTCGCATCACATCGAAATAGCTGTATATACTGGAAGCTAAGCCAGTGACTGAGGGAAAAACAATATGGGACTGTTTGATCGCGTTAGCCGGGTAGTGCGCTCTAACTTAAATGCAGCGGTGAGTTCTGCCGAAGATCCTGAAAAAATCTTGGATCAGGCCATTATCGACATGCAGGAAGACCTAATCCAGATGCGTCAGGCTGTTGCGCAGGCGATCGCCTCTCAAAAGCGCTCTCAGCAGCAGGCTGACAAGGCCGAATCTGCGGCAAATTCTTGGCAGCAGCGGGCTCAGCTAGCCCTACAAAAGGGTAATGAAGAGCTAGCGCGCGAAGCTTTGGTTCGCAAAAAAACTCAGGCTGAAACGGCCAGCGCCCTAAAAGGTCAGCTCGCCCAGCAAAGTGGCTCAGTCGAAACGCTCAAGCGCCAGCTCATTGGACTAGAGAGCAAAATTTCTGAGGCGAAGACCAAAAAAGATATGCTCAAAGCCCGCGCTAGCGCGGCCAAGGCCAACGAGCAACTGCAAAAGAGCGTCGGCAGCATGAGCACCGGCAGCGCCATGGGTGCCTTTGAGCGCATGGAAGAAAAGGTGATGCTGATGGAAGCCAGCGGTGAAGCCGCTGCTGAGCTAGCCGGGGTAAATTTGGAAAGCCAGTTTGCTCAGCTAGAATCGGGTGATGATGTGGACTACGAGCTAGAGGCGATGAAGGCTCAGATGCTAGGCGGCGCCTCCCCTGCCCAAGAATCACTGCCGCCGGCTGATGATGCTAAGAGCACGTCTGATCAAGCCGCCGATCCAGCGGTCGATGCAGAGCTAGAGGCGTTAAAAACCGAGCTAGATAGCCTGTAAAATTTGCGATTCTTTTAGCCCTCACCCAGACATAAATTTGGGTGAGGGCTATTATTTTTTTAATCGATCAAACCCACGATAAATCCATGCAAATTGCTGATCGTCTCGCACCTCTGCAAACCAATGTTTTTGCTGATATGGACAGGGCTAAGGCCAAGGCCATTGCTAACGGCAAATCGATTATTGACTTGTCGCTGGGCTCGTCTGATTTGCCCACGCCGCCGCACGTGTTAAGCGCGATCGCCGAAGCTCTCACCGACCCCCAAACGCACGGCTACGCCTTATTCAACAGCACTCAAGCCTTCCGCAAAGCTGCCGCTCAATGGTATGAGGAAAAATTTGGCATTGCGGTCGATCCTGAAACTGAAGTGCTGCCGCTGATTGGCTCTCAGGAAGGCACCGCTCACCTGCCGCTTGCGATCATGAATCCAGGCGATGTCGCCCTGCTGTTAAATCCTGGCTACCCTTCGCACGTGGGCGGCGTTTATTTAGCAGGCGGCCAAATTTATCCGATGCCGATTTTGGCCGAAAATGACTTTTTGCCCGTGCTCTCAGATATTCCTGATGCGGTAGCAAGTAAGGCAACCATGATGGTTTTGAGCTATCCTCACAATCCGACCACGGCGATCGCTCCCCTCTCGTTTTTCAAAGCAGCCGTCGCCTTTTGCCAGCAAAACGACATTGCCCTCGTTCACGACTTTCCCTACGCCGATCTCTACTTTGAAGGTGAGCCAGTGCCTTCCGTGCTGCAAGCCGACCCCAAAAAGTCCGTCTCCATCGAATTTTTTACCCTTTCAAAGTCTTACAACATGGGCGGCTTTAGGGTGGGCTATGCCATCGGCAACGCGGATCTTATTAGGGCGCTGCGGCAGGTGAAGGCGACGGTAGACTTTAATCAGTATCGAGGGATTTTAAGAGGGGCGATCGCTGCGCTCACTGGCCCTCAAGCAGGCGTCAGCCACATGGTAAGCACCTTTAAGAGCCGCCGAGATGCGGCTGTAAGCGCCCTTCAGTCTATTGGCTGGAGCGTACCGCAGCCCGAGGCAACCATGTACATTTGGGCCAAGCTGCCCAGCGACCTGCCAAACGGCTGGGCAACGCACTCTATAGAGTTTTGCACGGCGCTGGTCGCGGCTACGGGCGTGGCCCTCTCACCCGGTAGAGGCTTTGGCACGTCGGGAGAAGGCTATGTCCGCTTTGCCTTGGTTCATCCGCCCGAAGTTTTAGCAGCGGCTATCCAGCAAATAGGCGATTTTGCTAAAGCAAATGTGAAAATTGTGTAAACAATTCCCTCTGGTGTGACTTGCGTTCGCGTTTTTGGGAAGACAAATGGCCCATAATACTCAAAAGCTTGCTGCTGTTAACCCATAGAGTTTATGTTTTCTTCTAGGACTGGCCGCGTCCTAATTTTAGAAATCGATTATGGCAATCGCATCCTGTTTGCAGACTATCTTGAGCAGTGTGGCTACAGCGTTTGTACGCTATCTGACGGACAGAAGATTCTCGAAGGTCTAAAACACTTTCAGCCTGATGTGCTTATCCTCAACTTAAGAATGCCCGTCGTTGATGGATTCACTATTATTGAGCAGCTTCGCCAACACTCGCAGTGGCAACGACTCGCTATTTTGGTGGTGAGCGGCTACACCCTAATAACCGATCAGCAAAAGGCTTTTCAGCTAGGCGCAAATGCCTATCTAACCAAGCCTGTTCTGCCGAGCGATCTCAGTGAAACGGTAGCTAAACTCATCAATGAGCAAAGATGAACCTCGGTGCCTAATCTGACCGCTAGCTTTATCGTTTGGTTATTGTTGTCTGCAAAAAGTTAGTCTGCTGGTCGCTCTGAAGGTTCTGTGCCCTGATGCTCTTTAAGAAAATCTTCTACCATTTGATTAAGGTTTTGAACTGACGTGCCCACCTCTACAATCGTAGACTCCAGGCGATTGGAAATAATTGCCATTGACTGAAGCTCATTCAAAATTTTGCTGACAGACTCTTGATATTGGCTTTCAAATTCTTGAATATTCACAGCTAATTAATTAAAAAAACAAAAGATCAGAAGCTAGATTTAATAGTACAAGCCTAACCGTATAAATACGTAGATAACTAAAGAGGTTCATGGTGCTGAACATGCGAAACGTCGGTAGCGATCGCTGAACAATCTCTATGAGCGTTCTCTATTTATTTTATTTGAGCGCTTGTATACGCTTATACATCGAATCTGCTGTGTACGGTAGCATTAGCGCAATCCGCCTACTAAATCTTCGTGATTTATGTGACTATTTTAAAGATGAGCATAAAGCCTTGAAAAAACGACCGTAAACTATAGTTAGAGCCTCTTTGTATGCTCGTTCATCTTTAATTTTTTCCTCCTAATTCCTTCTTAAAGTGACTTTGGCAGCACCTGCACCAACCCTTTTAAAAGATCCTGAAAAACTAGACGCACGGCTTGCGGAAATTCCTCAAGAGCCGGGTGTCTACTTCATGAAGGATGAGACTGACCAAATTCTTTACATTGGTAAGTCAAAAAGCCTGCGTAATCGCGTGCGTTCTTACTTTCGCGAGGGGGCGCATCATCACACCCCGCGTATTGCCACCATGGTGCGCAAAGTGGTGGAAATTGAGATTATCGTTACCGATACCGAAGCAGAAGCTTTGGCGCTAGAAGCCAACTTAATTAAGCAGCATCAGCCCTACTTCAACGTGCTGCTTAAGGACGATAAAAAGTACCCTTACCTGTGTATTACCTGGGGCGAAGACTATCCGCGCATTTTTATTACTCGTAAGCGCCGCAAGGATGCAAAAAGTCGGTATTACGGCCCCTATGTGGATACTGGGCTGCTGCGGCGAACGCTGCAAATTGCCAAGCGCATTTTTCCCTTGCGGCAGCGCAAACAGCCCCTATTTAAAGATAGACCCTGTCTGAATTACGACATTGGGCAGTGCCCCGGCGTGTGCCAACAGCTGATTACGCCAGAGGACTATCACAAAATTGTGCAGCGGGTAGCGATGGTGTTTCAGGGGCGATCGCAAGAACTCGTCGATATCCTTACCGTTCAAATGGAAAAAGCGGCTGAGGCTTTAGATTTTGAAAAAGCTGCCCTGGTTCGCGATCAGATTAAAGGCTTAGAAACGCTAGGCGCTAATCAAAAGGTTGCTCTGCCAGACGACACAATTTCACGAGATGCGATCGCCCTTTCTGCCGACGACGAGCACGCCTGCATCCAGCTATTTCAAATTCGCGCGGGCCGATTGGTAGGTCGCCTGGGCTTTGTTGCCGAGGCCCAGTCAGGCACACCCGGAGAAATTCTCCAGCGCGTCTTAGAAGAACACTACCGCTTAGTAGATCCGGTAGAAATTCCGGCTGAGATACTGGCACAGCACCCGCTGCCTGAGAGCGATATGCTGGCACAATTTTTAACGGCCCAAAAAGGACGCAAAGTTTCTATTGACGTGCCGCAAAGACAAACCAAAGCTGAACTTGTAGAGATGGTAGAGCGCAACGCTCAGTATGAACTAGCCCGCACTCAGCGCTTTGCTGATCGCAACCATCAGGCCCTGCAAGACCTCGCTGAGCTGGCTGACCTGCCGGGGCCACCCAAGCGCATTGAAGGCTATGACATCTCCCACATTCAAGGCTCAGATGCCGTAGCCTCACAGGTTGTATTTGTTGACGGCCTTCCCGCTAAACAGCACTATCGCACCTACAAAATCAAAGACCCTACCGTTACGAGCGGCCATTCTGATGACTTTGCTAGCATGGCTGAAGTGATTCGCCGCCGCTTTCGTCGCTACGCCGAAGATCCTAACTTGCAGCGTGTAGGCAACCCAGACTGGCCAGACTTAGTGATGATTGACGGCGGTAAAGGACAGCTATCAGCAGTAGTCGCCGAGCTAGAGGCGATGAACCTGCTGAGCGAGCTGCGGGTTGTGAGCTTAGCCAAACGGCTAGAGGAGATTTTTCTGCCGGGTGAAAAGAAATCACTAGAGACTGAGGCCGATCAGCCGGGGGTGATGCTGCTGCGTCGCCTAAGAGATGAGGCACATCGGTTTGCGGTGAGCTTTCATCGCAAGCGGCGGATGGGTCGGATGCGGCGATCGCGTTTAGAAGACATCCCTGGTCTGGGTCATCATCGCCGCAAGCAGCTGCTAGCTACTTTCCGCTCTATCGACTACATCCGCGAGGCATCTGCTCAGCAGCTAGCTACTGTAGACGGTATCGGCCCTCAGCTTGCTCAGCAAATCTACGAATATTTCCATCCGTCTGCCGCTTCTTAACCTGCTAAAACGGCTGCATATAGACAGAACCCAACCGATCTTCAGCGTTTTTATTAAGAAATAGCCGTTAATAGTAGCCAGTTACTGCTGATAAAGCTGGCCGCTTTTTTAACCATTTCCTTTTAACCATTTCCTAAGTGATTTTACGCTAAATGAAAGAATAAAAAGCATATGCCTTCGTCTGTTAACGAGGCTTAAATGCATTATTTGATGCATTTTTTTGCTGCTTTTTATATTTTCTAAAAGCGCCTTTTCGAGTGGAAAAATTTATCAAAGGAAATTCTATGAATATCCCATAAGTTACTTGGTGTGTATTTAGAAAAGGCACTCAAAAAGATGTTTGGCCAAATACATTTCATCCCTAAACTATCAGGATTTCAATTTATCGTCATCTTTATCAACATGACGATATAAAAATGTGTTGAGAAGCGTTACGATAACGGCCTTGAAATATAAAGTAAACCTTTAGTTGTCATCAGCGATCCCCATATAAACGAAGCCGTTTTAGCCATTTTTAACGAGCATAAATACTTATCTATCCTTGGAACATCAAGTATTCTAGGATTCCGGGGATCGCCCGCTCTCAGACCGATCCCCGGAATTTTATACGTCTTAAGATGCTTTACCGAAGCCAAAAGGGTTGGCATAATGGAAGAGTAAACAGCGATGTCGAACTTCTGAAACCCGCAAGCTTTTTGGTGGCTTATGTGTAGCAGCTCGGTGACAGCATCTTGAAACCTTAGAGAAAGCTATTAAGAACTATGAAGGCCATGGAACGACCAGTGAAACACCTTTTTGAGTCACTCTTATCGACTGATATCAGAATGGCGTCTATGCCCGCTAGGGTGCAAAAAGTACATTGCCCTACCTGTGGCAGCCATGCTGAGCGTCGCTACCAAGAAGGCATCGTTCGCACGGAATGTTCTCACTGTGACTATTTAATGACGCTCTGTGCGGAAACAGGCAGAGTGATTGAAGCGTATGCACCTAGCTTTTCGCCTTCTGCTTATGCTCGCGTGGTCACTGCGGCCTAAGCATAGGATTACCACATCAAAAAGCGCGCCCTAAGATCTAAAGTTGCGATCTGGGGTGCGCTTTTGTATCTGTTCTGGAATGTGGAGGCTATTTTGCTTTTTTAAGGCCGCTATACTTTTTTAAGGGAGCGTATTAGCGGCAACTGACGGCAAATTATTGACGACGAACGAGTGCCTGCTTGAGCGCTACAAGCATTTCGGTAGGCTCTACCGCCATTTTTGTAGCGTCCTTTTCAGCAGCGGTGGTTGCTTGCAAACTGTTTAGCCCTAACAATCCATAGAGCGCTACTGTAATAGCTGTGGCCTGAATTAACCTAACGAACATTTATTATCTCCTCTCACCCCTTGCTACCGCTTACATTAGTGAGTTTGGCTATCATCGCGAATCAGTGATGTTACCCAATTTGAATTGGCACAGCGCCTGCGGTTTTGCATAAAGATTCTTTTGAATCAGTGTGCGATCGCAGTCTTTGTGAGTGGTGCTGTGAGCTTAGCTAAGGGAGTGTTTTTCTAATTGCCAACATTTCCATAACATAGCTCCTGGCATCTATCTTTAGGGTGTGGACAGAATAAAGATTTAACAAACATTTTTTGATATATGTTAAGTAGTCTCACTCCATTGACTAGCGCTATCGGCAGCGTTCAAGACGCAAGTGTGATTTGTTAGCTGCTCTAGCCTGTTCTTTTGCTTTGATGTTTTCAGCTTTGGCTTGCTTTAGAGGTTACAAGCCCTGGTTTCTTCAGGAGAGTTCTTTTGAAATTTGCATTCATTATTGATCCGATCATACGATTAGATCCGGGCCATGATACGAGCGTTGCCATGATGGAAGCGGCGCAGGTGCTTGGTCACGAGGTGTATACGACCCAGGTTGATAAATTAGGGGTTGTAGAGGGACGGGCGAAAGGGTGGCTACAGCCGATTACGATGAAGCCAGTGACTCGCCAGGGCGATCGCTGGATTTCAGTGCCCGACTGGTATCAGCTTGGTGAACCTAAGTGGCGATCGCTCGATGCAATGGACGCGGTGTTTATGCGTAAAGATCCGCCCGTCACGGTGCCCTATCTTTACGTTACCTACATACTCGACTATATAGATAAGGCCAAAACTCAGGTAGTCAATTCGCCAGCGGGCCTGCGAATGGCAAACGAGAAAATGTACGCTCTTCAGTTTGTAGAGGCGATTCCCAATACGATTGTGAGCGCCGATAAGCAGGTCATTCGTGAGGCGGTAGAGCAGTGGGGTGCTGGCGTGCTAAAGCCTTTGGGCGGCAAGGGTGGTGAGGGAATTTTGTTTCTGGAGGGGGGCGATCGCAACTTCAACTCCATCATCGAAGTGAGCACTCATTACGGACAAGAGCCTGTCATGGTACAAATTTACTTGCCAGCCGCCAAAGCAGGCGATAAACGGGTTGTGATGCTTAACGGCGAACCGATTGGCGCTGTCAACCGGGTGCCTACGGGCAAAGAATTTCGGGGCAACATGGCCGTGGGCGGCCGCAGCGAAAAAACTCAGCTAACCGAGCGCGACCTAGAAATTTGCCAGCAGGTTGCACCTGCCCTGCGCCGAGACGGTCTGATTTTTGTAGGGCTTGACATCATTGGGGGCTACCTTACAGAGGTAAACGTTACGAGCCCGACGGGTATCCGCGAGATTGATCGCCTAGATGACGTTCGGCTAGGTCATCAGGTTATAGAGTGGGTTGAGAAAAACGCTAAAAGCTAGCGAGCTAGTGTCTTTAAGCTGCTAGCCTTCTGGTTAAATTTCTAAAGGATCAATGCCAAGCTCTTTTAGCCGTGCCGCAAGCCGAGCATTTTTGGCTTCAGACTCGGTTAGCTTTTGCTCAGACTCAGTTAGCTTTTGCTCAGACTCGGTTAGCCTTTCTTGCAGCTCGACAGATGTTAAGAAAGGATTACCACTGGGTTGATAAATCTCTAAGGTGTCTTCGCCTAAAAGAAACCGAATGTTTAGCAGTGGACTTGTCCAGTCATTGATACTTTCGATGGGCTCTAGATAGTGGTCAACCCTTTGCCAGCCGATAAATTCTATATCATCAGGATCGTAGAGATAATATTCTTGGACGCCGTAACGCTGGTAGAACTGGAACTCCTTGGCCATTTCACCGCCGCGATTACCCGGTGACAAAATTTCAAACACGACCTGAGGTGCAATACTGTCCTCTTGCCACTGTTTGTATGAGCCGCGATCGCCCTTTGGCCTACCCAAAGCCACCATTGCATCAGGAGCCTGACGAGTTTTGTTATCACCCTCAATCGGATACCACAGCAGATCTCCCGCGACAAAAACGTTAGGATCGTCTTTGAAGATGATTTCTAAGTTTTCTTTAATGGTGACGATCCATCTAAACTGCTTCGTATTGTCTGACATTGGCTGACCGTCGCTGTCAGGATAAACAACGTCTGCTTTAGAGAGCTGCTGAACCATGGCTTTAATCGCTGAGCGGCTGACCTTAGTGTAGCTAACCAGTGCCATTTATTTTTCATTCTCAACCCAGATGAGTTCTTTCTTCGAGATACCGAACAGTGCCGACTACTGGCTATGCAACGGGCAAGTTCCGTTGACGCTGCTAAGCGATAGGGATTCTAGCTTGTTAATGGCTGGTCGCTCTCAACAGCGCTCAGATCGTGAATCCCTTGTCTCTTTAAATATAAAAGTGAGCGATGGAAAAATTGTTGCACTACAGCCCGCTGGCTCAAGAATTGAAGATGATTTACCTGCGGCTGATGTCCGATCAGGACTGATTTGGCCTTGCTTTTTAGATATGCACACGCACTTGGATAAAGGGCACATTTGGTCACGGCGGCCTAATCCTAACGGGACGTTTACAGGTGCGTTGGCAGCCGTGTCGCAAGACAGTGCGCAGCGATGGGAAGCGCAGGATGTATATCGGCGAATGGAGTTTGGCCTAAAGTGCAGCTACGCGCACGGAACGCAGGCGGTTCGCACTCATTTAGATGCTTTTGATTCACAAGGTGAAATTAGCTTTGAGGTATTTCGCGAGCTGCGCAAACAGTGGACAAATAAGATTCTTTTACAGGCGGTTTGCTTAGTTTCACTAGACCAGCTTATGGGGCCAAAAGGAGAGAAATTAGCCGATCTTGTTGCAGGCTCCGATGGCGTTTTGGGAGGTGTTGCCTTCATGAATACTGATATTGTTCAACAGATTGATCGGGCGTTCGAGCTGGCAAAAGAGAGGAATTTGGATCTAGATTTTCACACAGATGAAAGCCTAAATCCCAATGATATTACTCTGAGGCATGTAGCAGCGGCGGCGATTCGACATAAATTTGCTGGACGAATTACCTGTGGGCACTGCTGTAGTTTGTCTGTGCAGTCGGATGATGAGGCTAGCAAGACAATTGATTTAGCAAAAGAGGCTGATATTTCTGTTGTGAGCCTACCAATGTGCAATTTATACCTACAAGATAGATGGGCCGAGAGGACGCCGCGATATCGAGGGGTGACTCTTTTACATGAGCTAAAGGCAGCGGGCGTAAAGGTAGCATTAGCTTCAGATAACTGTCGCGATCCGTTTTTTGCCTATGGCGATCACGATGGGCTAGAGGTGTTTAAGCAGTCGGCTCGCATTGGGCATTTGGATCATCCGATGGGTGATTGGCCCCAGTCGGTTACCAGCATTCCAGCGAAAATGATGGGATTAGAGGCTGTTGGCGTGATTGGCGAGGGGCTATCGGCAGATTTGGTGGTATTTAGGGCGCGGAGCTTTAACGAGCTGATGGCGAGGGAGCAGAGCGATCGCACCGTCATTCGCCAAGGCAAACAAATTGACACGGCCCTACCCGACTACGCCGAACTTGATGACTTAATGGCTCAATAGCTTGATGGCTTAATGATATATGCCAAAAGTAAGGGCTCTACCGCTGAAGCAGTAAAAAAACCGCCTGCAAACTGCCAATTGCAAACCCTAATATCCCACCCAAATTAACAATTGCCTGCAGCTCGTTTCGCACAATGGTATTAATTGCCTTTTCTAGTTCCTCTGGCGAAGTTGCATTGACTCGCTCAATAATTACCTGATCGATATTGAGAATAGGAATAGCCTGCATCACAATCGATTCCAAATCTCGCTCTAAGTAACGCTCTAATATCAGCGCTAGCTCCTGACTCACCATATCTAGTGATTCACTCATCACCGCAGATGACTGCAAGCGGCCTAGTAGCTGCAAAGCCAGCTTCTCCCAATCTATTGACACGCTGAGCGTTTGCAGCAAATCGCTGCCGTTGTTCTTTAAATAGGTTTTAATGGTTTGTCGCAGCGTCTTTCGCAATTGCCGCACGGTAGAAATCGGCAGCTCTTGCAGTGAAAATTGCTGAAGCCATCGCTGCAATCGGACTTTTACGCCTAGCCCTGCTGTCAGTTCAGCGATGCGAGCGTTGCTTTTCTCCGGCTCTTCTGTACAAACGGTGCGCAGCCGAGTGAGCGCATTACGTACGCCAAAAATATTTGCGACGACCCAGTAGGTGCCGCTGGTTTTAGAGCGTAGGGTTTCATCAATCACCTGAATGTTGTAGTCGCTTAAAAAATCAACTAGCAGCTGGCGGACTCGATTCGGCGGCAGCACACCGTTCACCATCCAGTCAGAAACTTGAGCGGCCTGATCTTCTTTGAGCTGAAAGTCAAGCAGCACCTGATCAAATATTTGGTTGAGCTGTGCTTCTAAAAAGTCTTCTCGCCGTGACCACACGCGCAGCAGCCGGGGCAGCGACTGGCCCATCAAGTCTTGCAAAACGTTGCCTAAAATCTTCGCCGTTCTATTTTGGCTGCTGCCCTGCATTTGCTCTAGCGCTGAGCTTAGCAGCCAGCTAATGGCTTTTTCAGTGCGCTCGGTCTGTAGCAGTCGGCGAGCGAGCTTCTGCATCTCTTCGGGAGTGAGGAGCGATCGCATAATCACTTCCGAAATTTTCTTGGCCAAGCGCTGCTGATTGCTAGGAATCAGCCCCGGCGTAAAAGGCAACCGCCAGCCAAACAAAGCTTTCGGCTTGTAAGGCCGAAACAGCATTTTAATCGCAATATCGTTTGTAAAATAGCCAATCACACCGCCCAGCACTGGCGGTAAAATCACTATCCATAGGTTGGCCCCACTCATAAGTTTGTTGCTTAGCAGCAAATTATTTGGCAACACATCATTTAGCCACTACTTGGTAGCGACTAAAACGCCCATCATTCCACCTGCGATTGGATAGTGCACCGCGCTTGCAAATCCAGCCACCTTAGCCATCTCGACCTGCCGAGCCCCCGATGGAAAGCGATCTACGCTAGGGCCAATATAAGCATACTCCTCACTCATATCAAATCGCTCCGCCGTAGGGACAACAATCGTATCTAAATACCATTGCTGAAACTGGCTCACCCATGGATTAGTGGGCGTATGAAAATCGAGAATAGCGGCTTTTGCGCCTGGTTTAAGCACGTTGTGCAGCGATTGCAATCCCTTTGGAATATCGGTAAGGTTGCGCAGGCCGTATGCCATCGTCGCCGCATCAAAGCTGCTGTCGTTAAAAGGGAGGTTGAGCGCGTCGGCCTCAATCCAGCTTAGGCGGTTTTGCAGGTAAGGATTTTTTTGGGCAGCGATCGCCAGCTGCCGCGCCGCAAAATCCACCCCTATTACCTGCCCGGTCTCACCCACTCGGCGGGCTAAGAGCAAAGCCAAGTCGCCGCTGCCACAGCACACATCCAAGCAGCTCATGCCCTCAGCCGCACCGCTCCAGCGCACCGCCATCTGCTTCCACACCTGATGCAGGCCAAAGCTCATATCCCGGTTCATTTGATCGTACTGAGGCGCAATTCGATCAAAGAGCTGCCGAATTTGATCGGCGTTAGGCTGAGCCGATGACGTAAGTGAACGATTGCTCATTATCTGTATGATTGACCACTGCCTTCATCATCACATACATCACCACGAGGCAGCCAACGCCTGAGGCAGTTGATTACGGCATCGTTGCTTTTAGGCAAAGGGCTATTTGGGGGGCAATCAGCGTTAAAAGCTGGGTGACATCGCCTACGGTAGCGTAGGCTGTGTTCCACTGAAGGGAAAGCGCTGCTATGGTTTGGCCTTGATAGACAACGGGGGTAACGGTATGGCACTCAGTGCCGCTTTTGTATAGAGCATCGCTGGCTTGGGCTGGGTCGCTTTGCAGGTTAACGGCAGACTGAGCGGCTTGAGTGGCGATCGCCGCTACCGCCATTTCGCTCGCCATCGTCGCCGCTCGATCAACCGAGCCATAGCAACCTGCTTCATTCTTTTCTACATTGTTTTCAATCGACCATAGCAGACAGGCATCAGCATTTAAGATTTGCCCAAAGCCCTCTGCCAAAAACGTCAAAAGAGCTGCTGTTTTCATATCCTGCGCGGCAAGCTGACCAACGGTTACCATCAGCTTCGACTGCTTTTCGGCAACATGGAGTGCCTCGCTCTGCTGCTTGAGCAAATCATAGGTCTCTGAAGCCCGACCCACTACGCTCTTCAGCTCATCTGGATCCCATGGCTTTGTGATGTAGCGATACACCTGTCCGGCGTTGATGGCCTCTACGAGATCTTCTACGTCTGTAAAGCCGGTTAAAATGATGCGTACGGTATCTGGAAACTCGGGCACCGTTTTGCTTAAGAATTCAGTTCCTTTCATCTCAGGCATCCGCTGATCGGAAATGATCACGGCCACTTCGCCTTCTTCAGCTAGCACTTTCAAGGCTTCAGCACCGCCTTCTGCCCGCAGCACTTTAAATTCTCGACGAAAGGTGCGATATAGCAGGTCCAGATTGTCTGGCTCATCATCAACGACGAGCATCCGAGGCTTTTTGGAAGGAATATAGCTAGCCAGGGTGAGTGGACTGATGGTGCTCATACTAACGTTTGTCAAAGTGAGTGCTTAGGCTTATTAAACCCAAGCATCTATCAAAAATATCCTTTATGACTCCGCTGTATCCCTATTACAACACTGTGCTGCGAAGGTTCAATGGTTAGCCTCTATCTGCAAGAGTTCTACAACGTTGCCATCTGGATCTTTGATAAACAGAGCCGCCCGACCCGATGAACTCATCTGAAAAGGAACGGCCTGCTGGCTTAACGTTTGCTTTATGCTTTCTAAATCATGGATGGCAAAGGTGATATGGGGGTGCCTGCCCCATTTGGCTTCTCGAATTGGATGCTTTGCCCATTCGCTGACAATCAAATGCAGCTGAAAATCGCCAATCTGATACCAGGCGCCTGCAAAGGTCAGCTTTCGCTCTATTTTCTGGAGCCCAATGATACGGCTATAAAACGCTTCGGCCTGCTCTAAATTGCTCACCTGTATGGCGACATGCAGCGGATATAAGATATCTGCCATGGGTTTTTCTCCAGTGCTTCTGCCTGCTTTCTCCTCTATTATCTACGGGGCGCATGAAAATATTGACGTATGAAACTATTGGATTTGCCTGTAACTTGGCCTGCTGGCTGGCTCCTGCTGGGGTTGGGGGCGATCGCTGCTCTCACAATTTTAATTGAGCTTATTTTAAGAATTGGCTATGGGCTGGGCCGTCCGCCTCTTTACGTGGCCGATCAGCACATCGGCTATTTGCTTGCGCCTAATCAAAATCTGCGTCGCTTCGGCCATCAAATTACGATTAACGACTATTCAATGCGAGCCGATGCGATCGCCCCACTTCCTGCCTCAGACACCCTGCGGATATTTCTGCTGGGCGACTCATTGGCCAACGGCAACTGGTGGACAGACCAGCCTAAGATTCTCTCAGCGCGAATTGCTGAGGCCCTAAAGCCTGCGCTGACAAAATCGTACAGCGCGATAGAAGCAATCAACGCGTCGGCTAACTCTTGGGGGCCACGCAACGAGCTGGCTTATCTAGAGCGCTATGGAACATTTGGCGCATCGGTACTGGTGCTCTTGCTCAACACTGATGACCTGTTTGGCACGGAGCCTACGCCTTTGCAGGTGGGACGCGACACTAGCTATCCAGACCATAATCCACCGCTGGCAATTTTTGAGGTGTTGAGTCGCCTGAAAAAAACGCCTGTCATTCCTGAGCTTGAAGAAGTTCGTAATGAAAGGGGCGATCGCGTTGGCAAAAATCTGACCGCCGTTAACGGTATCTATCAAAACGTCAGCGCCGATGGCGGCAAGTTTGTCTTAGTGCTATCACCTCTCAAGCGAGAGCTAGCCGGATCGCGCGATTATGAGCTGGCGGCTCGTCAGCGGCTCAAAGACTGGGCAACTGAAAACAACGTTCCGTATTTAGACCTGATAGAAACCTACCGCCAGCAGCCTGAGCCTGAGCGCCTTTATCGAGATCACATTCATTTGAGCCCGGCTGGAGATGCGCTGGTAGGGAAAGTGATTGCAGGCGCGATCGCGCCGCTACTTAACCCCTAACGGCTATCCAAGCACCATCGTTTTTGCCGGCTCTAGCACTAACTGCAGCTCGTCCAAAGGCTTCCACACCTGCCCGTCTAAGGCCATTTGGTCAATCACACTAGCGAGCCTGAGCGCCTTAAGCGCCTGTTCACCCCCCACAGAAGGCTTATCACCACCGCGTACGCAGTTCACAAAATGCTCAAGCTCAGCGTGCAGCGGCTCAGTGTTGCTGGTATACACCTTTTCGATCAAGCCGTCCTGCCGGTACATCACCTGGCCATAGTCGGCCATACAGTTCTCAGTCGTTTGCCGATGAATTTCGATTTTGTTGTTTAAAAAATCAGCCTCTGTTAAAGAGTTGCGGCAGTGCGCCGAAATCGTTCTAATTTTACGGTGGGTCACCTTGCTTGCTGTCACCGTTGCCACAATGCCGTTAGCAAACCCCAGCGTCGCCGTCACATAGTCTAAATACGGCGAGTCAGTGCCCTTACTGCCGCTGGCCGTCAGCTTAGCAACCGGCGAATTTGCCAGCTCCAAAATCAAGTCAATGTCATGAATCATTAAGTCCAGCACGACCGAGACATCGTTTGCCTTTTGCGAATAGGGGCTCATGCGTCTGGCCTCAATCGCTAGCACTTCCTCGGTTTTTAAAACATTGTGCAGCTCCTTAAAGGCCGGATTAAACCGCTCAATATGGCCCACCTGCAAAATTCGGTTAAAGTCTGCGGCGGCATTAACCAGCGATTCAGCCTCGGCAATGCTGGCGGCAATTGGCTTTTCAATCAGCACATGTACGCCCGCTTTTAGGCAGGCCATCCCGACCGAATAATGCAGCCGAGTCGGTACCGCGACGCACACCGCATCAACGTGCTTTAGCAGCTTTTGATACTCTTCAAAGTAATAAATTTGATACTTACTGGCCGTTTCAATCCCCCGCTCAACGTTGACATCAGAGACCCCCACTAGCTGCACATCTTTAAGCCTAGAGAGCACCCGCGCATGGTGCTGACCCATGTTGCCAATTCCAATCACGCCTACTTTTACGGGCTCAGGATGGTTATGGCTATAGGGTCTAGCGCTAGCTGACACACGCGCATTGGCGCTAGCTAGCTGATGAAACTCAGCTTCAGCCAACGGGCAAGAGTCGGCATCAAATGACGGTAGCGGGTTGCTTTGCACAGATCTCACACCTCTTGGTTGAACACTAACTTAAAACTGACTAAGACACTGAACTAAGACTAAGTTACGCTACGGCACTTTGTAGCACTGGAGATATCCTAGTAAATATTACAGGGTTGAGCCGTTGCCAATGGCCTGGCGATCGCCCTTTCCGAAGAGTATTATCCGCCTTATCTCTTTACGATTGCTTTCGCGTTGTGCGGATATTTGACTGGTCTAATACACTTTTGGCAGCAGGCGGCACCAATTTTCTAATGACCGCAGGGGCGACTTTAGGAGCCACTTTAGAGGTGAGCGTAAGAGCTTGTCCAGGGCTATGAATTTGAATTTTGCCCAGCCTCGGGCCTTTTGCTGCAACAACCGTGAATTCCAGGACTTGATCTAACGTTTGGTAGCTTAGCTGCTCATTCACCTGCGGGATTTTTTGCATCTCAAAGATAACAAATCCACCCAAGCTCAAATATTCATCGCTCGTGGGCAGCGATAGCGACAGGCGCTCATTCACATCTTCTAAATCAGTTTGAGCTGGAAAAATTACCGTATGGCTATCTTTTTGAATCACTTGCATTTCGGGCGCGGTGCTATCGATATTGCCAATAATTTCAGCGGTCAAATCTCTTAAGGTCACCAGCCCAGCCGTGCCGCCGTAATCATCTACGACCATCACCATCTCGCGAGCAGACTGCTGCATCTGCGTGAGTAGCTTATTTAAGGGCAGTGCTTCAGGGACAACTCGCGCGGGCAAACACCAGTTAACGACTAACGTACCAGGGGCTAGTTCTCCTTTAGAGAGCGGCACTGCTAAGTCGTCGAAGTGAATAATCCCTCTGATGTCATCGAGTGATTCGCCCGTGATCGGATAGCGTGAATGGCCTGATACAACCATTTCGTTGAGTAAATCTTGGAAGGTTGCGCTCTCAGGCAGGGAAGCAATGCTGATGCGCGGCACCATAATTTCTTCAACGATGGAGCCGCGAAACTCAAAGACATTGCTCAAAATTTCACGCTCTTCTTGTTGCAGCTCTGGAATTTCGGTGGCGGTGGTAATTAACAGCCGCAGCTCATCGGGCGTCACTCTACCGTAGTGGCTGTGGCTGCTGTGCTTGATGCCTGCTAGCGAAAGCAAAAGGCGAGTTGACTGATTGAGTAGCGAAACAAACGGACTCAGCAAGCGGGCAATGGTCAAACTCGGTGGGCCTAGCACGCGCGCAATTTTTTCAGGATAAATCAGGGCAACTGATTTCGGGCACAGCTCACCTAACACAATTTGCAAATAGGCCAGCAGCAGGAAGGCAATCGGCACCGCTGCTGAGTGAGAAAGTAGCTGAACTTGGCTAGCAGAGATGGGTAACCAGGCCGCTAGTGAGGCTAGCCAATGCCGGATGAGCGCTGCCATGGTATGTTCGCCAATCCAGCCTAGGGCTAGGCTCGAAAGGGTGATGCCGAGCTGAGTGGTAGAAAGCAGGTTATTGAGCTGGTGCTGCAATTTTTGGACTGTTTTGGCCTGTGCGTCGCCTGCTGATGCAAGCTGATTGATGCGCGATCGCCGCACCGAAACAATCGAAAACTCCACCGTTACAAAAAACGCATTAAGCGCAATCAACGTAACCACTGACAGCAGCCTCGTCGACACCGCAGGCCCAGTCAGCGGCGCTTGAGCTAGCAGCGAAACGAGTAACGAGGATAAAGAGTGCCAACCAGCAGGCAAAACCATAGATTTTGAAAGGAAATGGGCCTGCTAAGGACGATTTTTAGAAAAACTGCTTTTTATAAGCTCAGGCATGACTCAAGTGACCGTGACTCCAACTATGACTCCAACCATGATTCCAAGCATGACTCGGGCAAGCGTAAACAACGCCACAGGCCAATCGTAAAAGGCAGTGGTGTCAATAGTTAGTTTCCGCTATCAATTCTAGCTTCGACGTCTTCAATAATTTTGTTTTCGTCTAAGAGCACTAGCTCGTGATGCTTTCCACCACTACGATTAGCCATGGCTGCGTTAGAAGGGCGGGTTTCTGGCTGACGAACGCCCGTCAGCGCCTGTCGGCCTAGCGCATATCCCCATGAAGAACTTACAATCCCTGCGCCAAACATCAGCGTCAGCAAAATTAGCGTGAAGGCAACAGCCGGATTAATTCTCATAAAGCTTAGAAAGATTCTATGACCGAAAGAAACTGAAGATAAGCTAGCCAACCTAAGGATAGGTCAAATTTGTCTGCGTAGCATCTTGGGAGTCTACCCGATCTTGACCTAATTTTAGTAGTATATTAGCAACGACCAGGGTTGGCCGAGCGGATTAGGCAGCGAACTCATAATTCGCCCCAGGCAGGTTCAACTCCTGCACCCTGGATTATTTGAATTGCTCTAGCCATCAGCGTAGAACTTGAAAAGGGTATGCCTGATCTCGCGCATACCCTTCTTCAAAATTTGTTTCCTGACAGGCAAGCTAAAGCAACTGTGTTTTAGCCTACTTTAACCATGCACGCTAACGGCGAGGTAACGGCTCAAAGTTGAGTTCGCTGCCAACGACTCGGCTGTTGATCTGTGAGGTGGGCAGAAGCTGCACCGAGGTCGTATAGGGGTTGGGCAAGTCGGGTACGCGGATAGTGACTGTGCTTTGCGTTTGCAATATCGATAGCTCTTTATGGGCTTCGGAAAGCGCGGCTGCGTCTCGATGAATTCGCTGGTCGGGAAAGCCGCCTATGCCCGAGATAAACCGAATTTGGCTAAAAATAGACTGGTGGTCGTAGTAGCCACCCGAACGCTGTTCGTTGATGTTTTCTAGCTTGTCTAGAACGGTTTCTTGAGCGCTAGCAGCAGGCGTTGAGATGTTGGCGATCGCACCTGTCGCAATCACGGTCGTAATAATGGCACTTGCTACTTTAAGACACCTATCTAACGCTGTGTCTTTCAATTCAATAGCCATGGCTGTTATTTTTCCTCAAGAGTAGCTTGCGCATATTTTCCTTAAGGATACCCACGACCGCCCTGATCTTAATAGCTTGGGTTGTGTAAATGCCGATACACTAATCAGGCATTTTATCTTCGCTAATTGCTACGCCATGCCTATCTCTTTAGTTGATTTGCCCGCTGCGGACTTGGCTTCAGTGCGCTCGGCTCTGCTCGATTTGATCTGTGAAGTTGCTTATAAAGAAGGCGATTTTACGCTGTCTTCTGGTCAAAAAAGCACTTACTACATCAACGGCAAGCAGGTAACGCTACATGCACAAGGGGGGCTAATGGTGGCTCGCTTGCTATTGGATATGCTGCCAGCGGGTACAGCTGGCGTAGGTGGATTGACGCTGGGTGCTGACCCGATGGTGAGCGCGGTCAGCATCGTGGGTGCCTATGAAAACCAGCCTATAACGCCTTTAATTATTCGCAAGGAAGCTAAAGGACACGGTACCCGTGCTTATATCGAAGGGCCAGAGCTGCCTTCAGGTAGCGCGGTGACCATTTTAGAAGATGTTGTGACGACTGGGGCCTCGGCGATGAAGGCGGTGGAGCGGCTGCGAGCAGCGGGCTATGAAGTGAACACTATTTTGGCTTTGGTAGATAGGCAACAGGGGGGGCGATCGCTCTACGACAAGGCGGGCCTGAATTTTCAACCTATTTTTACGATTGAGCAATTGCAGGCCCATTACCAAGCTAACGACAAGGGCAGGCCGTAAACCGTAAGGCTTCTATTGAGCAAAAGCCTGTTTGATTTTAGTAGCCTGCATAGACTCGACTAGCGTGCGAACAACAGCGACCATTGCCAGTGGGTCGTTGAGCTTATTGACGGCTGAACCCACGCCGACGCCTGCTGCCCCGGCTGCGATCGCCATCGGCGCAGTCACATCTGAAAGGCCAGAGGCGCAAAGCACAGGCACAGACACCGCGTGAGAAATCGCGTGAGCGGCGGCTAAGGTCGGCGCTGCTTTTTCAATTAGGCCCAAAACGCCGCTGTGGGTAGGGGTGCTGCTGGTGCCGCCTTCGGTTTGAATAATGTCGGCTCCAGCGGCAACAAGGGCTTCGGCAAGCTGTACCTGGGCGTCGAGCGTTAGGATATGAGGAACGGTGACCGAAAGGGTGATGTGGGGAAAGCGCGATCGCGTTTGCTTCGTTAGAGCTAGCACCTCCGGCCCTTCAAACCGTCTGCCCTGGGCATAAAAGGCGTCGAAGTTACCAATTTCAAGCAGGTCGGCCCCGGCCTCTACCGCACCGACAAACTGCTCGGGCTCAACTGACGACACGCAAATGGGCAAATCTATCAGGCCGCGCACGAGGCGAACTAAATCAGCGTCAGCGGCAATATCTACAAAGGTTGCGCCGCCTTGCTGAGCGGCTTTGACCACGTCGGCTACATTTTTATGGTCTAAATTGGTAAGGCCGCTGATAATTTTAAGCGCATGAGCACTGTCAAGAGCCTGCTGCAAGGCGGTTTGCCGATTAGAAAGAGTCATACAAGTTCGTGGGTATTAGCTTACACCTGTATATTCTGCCAGAGATCTTGTCAGAGATTCTGCCTGGGAATTGGTTTGTGAGTTTTACCCCCCTTGCCACGGCTTAGGTGGCATAGTAGTATCAGAGATCTGCGAAACTTACCAAAATAGATATCATGCCCAAGCTCAAAACCCGCCGCGCCGCCGCAAAGCGATTTCGCCGCAGTGGAAGTGGCAAAATTATGCGCCGCAAAGCTTACAAGAACCACCTCTTAGAGCACAAAAGTCAGGATCTCAAGCGCAAGCTCTCGAAGATGACGACGGTACATGAAACCGACGTGCGTAACGTAGAATTGATGATGCCTTACTTGTAAGGGCTTTAACGGTAAAGACTTCAACGTTAGTTTATACTCAAAGCCTTTTCGGTTGGACTGGCGCACTCAAGACTGGCGCACTCAAGAAAGTAAATACATAGGAAAAACTAGACCATGGCACGTGTTAAGCGCGGTAATGTAGCTCGCAAACGCCGCAAAAAAGTTCTTAAACTGGCTAAAGGCTTCCGGGGTTCTCACTCTAAGCTGTTTCGGACGGCTAATCAGCAGGTGATGAAGGCGCTGCGGAATGCCTACCGCGACAGACGCCGCCGCAAGCGCGATTTTCGCCGCCTGTGGATTGCTCGAATCAATGCGGCTGCTCGCTTAAATGGCACAACCTATAGCCGACTAATAGGTGATTTGAGAACTTCCAATATTGAGATCAATCGCAAGATGCTCGCTCAGTTAGCGGTGTTGGCACCTGAAAGCTTTACCAAGGTTGTTGAGCAGGCAAGCAGCAAGTAGTTCTTGGCGATTAACTAACGGGCTGCGCGTTGATGAGTAGCTTATTAAAGATCAGATCAAAGCTGAAACGAGTAGCTTTGTCAGTAACCTTGATGGGGACGATGCAGTGGCTGCTACCGTTCCCATTTTTGTTTGCGCCCTGGCAGAAGACTGTGCAAAAAACTGCTGCACAAGGAACGGCTATAGCGGCTGAGCTGCCGGAGATTCGCGATCGCGGCTACCTCATCATTGCCGTTAAAAACAACCGAGCCCCCTTAGGCTTTATCGATGAAACAGGCGAGCTGAACGGGTTTGAAATAGACATTGCTCATCGCTTGGCTGAAGTGCTGTTGGGCGACAGTTCAGCCGTAAGGTTTGTGCCCACCAGCAATATCGATAGGCTCAATGCCGTGCTAGAAGATCGCGTGGATATTGCGATCGCAGGCATCACGCTTACCGAACCTCGCCGTCGCATCGTCAGCTTTAGCGATCCTTACTACCTAGACGGCGCTGCCTTAATTACTCAAAGCCCCGATGTTCAGACCCTAAGAGATTTACGCACCAGCACCATCGCTCTGATAGATCGATCTAGCACTGTGTCTCATGTTAAATACATTCTGCCAGGGGCGCAGCTTATCGGAGTTAGCTCGTATGCAGAAGGCCGTCGCTTGCTCGCTAGCGGCAGGGTTGATGCCTTTGCAGGAGATGTCTCGGCGCTATCGGGTTGGAATAGGGAATCTAGTGGGGAATCTAGTGGGGAATCTGGTGCCGCCAGCTATCGGATATTGCCTAATATTCTATCGGCTGAGCCTTTGGCGATCGCCCTTCCTAAAGGCACCCAATACGACCCCTTACGCACCGAAATCAACCAAGCCCTGCGCCGCTGGTATGCTGAGGGCTGGCTGCAGTCGCGAGCGGCCTACTGGCAACTGCCCGCTGAAACCTCATCGCTGGTAGACACATCGGTCAACAGTCAGCCACGATGATTCGTTTTGTAAGCGCTAAATCAATGCTTCGTTCAAGCTTTGGTGTGTTGCTATAAAATAGGGCCAGCGTAGAAAAATTAAAGACTTAACGACTGATATGGAAAATGGCAACTATCTGGTTGTTTATTTAGGGATTTTGCTAGCGCTCCTGAGCATAGCAACCTTCTTTGTAATTAAGCAGGTGTGGGTGACTCGCCGAGTTGAGTTGACCCTATCTGACTTGCAGGGTAAGCTGACGAAGCAAAAAGGCAGCGCTGTAGAATATTACGAGCTGGGCAGCATTTTGCTGGATAAAAAGCTGTATGCCCAAGCAACCCTCTATTTAAAAAAGGCGCTAAAGGAGCTATCAGCAGACGAAGAAGAAAATGCTGTGCTGGTGCATAACGCGCTGGGATATTCATACTTTGCGCAAGATCAGTTCGATTCGGCAATTCGCCAGTATAACGAAGCGCTAAAAATTAGCCCTGGCTATGTGACGGCGCTGAATAACCTGGCACATTCCTACGAACGCAAACAGCTTATGCCTCAGGCGCTAGAGACCTACGAGCAGTCGCTGACCACTGAGCCTAATAACGAAACGGCCAAACGGCGGGCGGCGGCTTTGCGTAAGCGTGGCGTCAAGGTTGCTTAAGGTTGCTTAAAGAGCGATGGCTTTCGCTGCTAGCACGTCACCGGGCGATCGCCATTATTCGCGCCCCTTCAACCGCAGTGGGGCTATCTATGGCAAAAGCGGCGGCGGCTGGAGGCTTTCACTTAATTGAGGTGGCCTGGAATAACGCTCAGCCTAGCGAGCTAATGACGCTGATCCGTCAGGCTTTGCCCCACTGTGTTGTAGGTGTGGGGACGGTGCTAAGCTTGGCTGATTTGGGTGGGGCGATCGCTGCCAACGCTCAGTTTTGCTTCACGCCCCATACTGACCCTAAGCTAATCTCACTCGCTCAGGCCCATCAGCTTCCGATTATTCCAGGGGCGATGACGCCAACTGAAATTATCACGGCTTGGCAATCAGGCGCATCGAGCGTCAAAGTCTTCCCGATCTCAGCGCTGGGCAACGATGCCTACATTCGCAGTGTTTTGAAACCCTTAGGGCCAATTCCTTTAATTCCCACTGGCGGAGTCACTAGCGAAAGTGCCATCAGGCTGATTGAGGCCGGGGCGGTGGCGGTTGGCCTCTCAACGGCTTTGTTTCCTAAAGCAGAAGTTACCTCAGAAGACTGGGCCGCGATTGAGGCGCGATCGCGTTATTTGCTAGCGCTACTCGCCCACCAGACGACTCATTAGCTGCCTAGCTTAAAAGCTTCAACAAACAGGCCGTAAATCATTCCTAGCTTGAACGCATTGAGCGATTCTGCCAGAGTAGAGCGCGCGCGCATCGGCCCAGAATCTATGCCGCTCGCCGCCATCATATTTTGGCCAGACGGTAAGCTCGTAGACTGATCGATCCGCTCTCTAATTCGCTCTCTTTGCTGCCGAGGGGTGAAGCGATAGTACAGCCAGCTAATAAACTCTACGCTTAGCACTAAAAAAGCAGCGATCACCACATCTAGCTTAGAGGTTTGCCCAGCGGTGGCTGAAACCGCCGTTGCAAAGAAATTTCCAAACAGCAGACTAATGAGAATAATGGAAAGCCGTCGCCAAGGGTTAAACACCCACTGCCTAAAGCGGAGAACGGCCTGATTGAAAAGTGTGTTGAGTCTAGTCCTTTGCATAGGCGTTGCGGTGCAATTGTAGGCCCGATTACTGCTACCCTACCGTAGTTTTCACCGTATTTTCACAGCCACGTTTTCATCGCCATTCAACGAAGTGTCACAGCTTTCCCTGTAGGCACCCGTCGCGGCAAGATACGATCTCACTATAAATAAGCATCAAATATACGGAAAACAGATACAGATACATCTGTATAGCGTAAATTTTTAACAGCTTTCTAAAGGAACAAACATGCGACGCTTCTCTCCTCTCTTCCTGGCTTTAGTCACTGCATTTTCTATGGGTTCCGTCGGTGCTATGAGTTCAGCAGCGCAGGCGCAGTCAGTTACTCGTACGCCTTTGTCGGCACCCGTAGAGCTAACGGGCATGTCGGGAGGCCGCGAAGCTTCAGTCTGCGGCAATATTGATACCGCTGCTGCGCAGGTCGTTCAAGTGAGCGAAGCGTTTGCTTCCCTAAAATTCAAAGTACAGAGCACAGGTGACTACACTCTGCTAATTAATGGCCCCAATGGATTTAGCGAATGCGTATTTGCCCATAATTATGATGGCGGCGTCATTCAGTCTCCTGGCTTGCTAAATGAGGGTAGCTATCGGGTTTATGTGGGCGATCGCCGAGGCGAAAGCCATCCCTACACCCTGTCAATTACCCAATAGATGTCCATCGTCATCAAGAATACAGTTAACACAAAAAGCACCAGAAACATTTCCGGTGCTTTTTAGCTTTTATTTTGTTTGCCTAACTTGTTGGCTCAAACTTCACTATTCCGCCTCTGGAAGGCGCTGCACTTCTACGTCAATCGTCGTAGCCGACGTGTCAGCAAAATCTTTAGGGCTGCTTTGAATATCAACGGCTTGAATGTCAATAACGCCTTCGGCGGCAAATCGCTCAAACCCTTCAGCAGTCACTAAGAGCGCCGTACCGCAGTTAGGACAAGGCATTTTTGAGCTTTTTAAGCCTGTCAGCGACTGAGCGCACACCGGACATTCACCATTGACTAAGTTGCGCCTTATCCAAAACTGAAGGGCAAGAAACGCCAGCACAGGAGCCAAAAAGATGAAGAGCACTAAGGCAAAGGTGACCTTAAGAATGCTGCCAATGCCAATAGCGCCTATTAGCCAAAGAGAGACCAGAATAAAAAGCCAGCAGCCCAGGCTTGGAAAGCGAACCTGTAGTTGATTAAAGTTTTGATTCACTGTGGTATTACTCCCAAGTGAGGAATCATTCAAAATTGCACTGTCTTTTCTATCGTAGTGTGAAGGCTTACCTGCGCAAAGCTGGCAAACCGTACCCCGCCTAATAATTCATCTATCACAATGAGCCGCTCAACCCCAACAGCTCGCTCAAACGGCTGGTTAGCGCCAGGACACTGAAGCTCGTCAGACTTTCACGCCTAAGCCATTCGCCATTACAGCGGGGATCTTTACCGCTTAGAGCTTCAATACAGGCATCTGTCACAGCGACGGAATCTCGATGAGGCACCTGCCAGCCGACTCGCCCATCTTGTAAAGGATCGGCAGATCCGTCGTCATCGCCTGCAATGACAGGAACACCACAAGCCATTGCCTCTAAATAAACGATGCCAAAACCCTCTTTCGAAGGCATCACATACACATCGGCCAAGCGGTAGTGATCTATCAGCGCTTCATCCGGCACAAACCCTGCAAAAACAACCCGCTCAGCAACGCCTAAATCAGTGGCTAGCTGAGCAAGGCGCGGCTGGTCATCGCCTCGACCAATGACGACATACTTTACATTGGCAAATGCTTTTGCGATCGCAGGTAGGGCTCGAATAGTAACATCTACCCCTTTATAAATGTCTCCTGGCCACAGCCGCGCGACCGTCAACAGCACCCGCGCGTCTTGCAGCTGATAGCGTTCAACCAGTTCGTTAGGGGCTGGCCCAGGTGTAAAAATGCTGCCATCTACGACGCAAGGAAGCATATCAAACTTTGCTTTGGGAACCTGGTTAGCGGCATGGGCTAGGTCACGGCTATAGCGACTGATAGTCCATACGCTTGTCGCACTGTTCAACGCTCTTTTTTCGGACTCGGGTAGCTCGTACCATACTTCTTTACCATAGGTAAGTACGGTAAAAGGAATTTTCAAGAGGCGGCATAGCTGGCTGACCATCACCGCAAGGTTGATGTGTCCGCAAAACACATGATCAGGGCGAGTGCGGATCAGATGCGCTGCTAAGGCCAGCGTTAGCCGAATTCGATCAGCCGTTGGGCGTGAGCTTTGAAAGTAGCGGTATCTGAGGCTGCCACCTTTAAGCGAATGATCCGTTTCAGAATCTCTGAGCAAAAAAACATCGGCGCTCATACCAGCTTTATCTGTAGATTGAGCGGCTAAGTGATCGTAGGCGCTTAGAATGTCTTGAATGTAGGATTGAATGCCCCCTTCACAGCTAAAAACTTCGAGAAATATAAAGGTGTGTCTCATACTTATGCCATTCCTACAGGCGCGATCGCACCAACTTTCAATCGGTCGAGATCGGCTTGCACCATTTTTTCTACTAGCTGCTCAAAGCTTACCTGAGGCTCCCAGCCCAAATTTTGTTTGGCCTTGGTTGGGTCAGCAACAAGCTGAAAGTGCTCGTCTTCTCGCATCAGCCCTGGATCGGTTTCTACATACTTTTGCCAGTCCAAATCTACGCAGCTAAAAGCAGCCGCTACTAAGTCGCGAACCGTATGCAGCAGACCAGTGCCGATTACATAGTCCTCAGCGGTATCGGCTTGCAGCATTCGCCACATAGCTTCTACATGGTCGCCAGCAAAGCCCCAGTCGCGTTTGGCGTTAAGGTTGCCGATAGAAAAGCGATCGCGCAGTCCTAGCTTAATCGCTGCTGCTGCTAAAGAAATTTTGCGAGTGACAAACTGCGGCGGACGGCGAGGCGATTCATGGTTGTATAAAATGCCGCTACAGGCAAATAGGTTGTAGCGATCGCGATGATGCACCATTGTCCAATGCGCATGTAGCTTCGCCGCGCCGTAAGGATTCTTAGGTCGAAAAGGCGTTTCTGCCGTCTGCGGCGCACAGCGAACATCGCCAAAAATTTCTGAAGAGCTAGCCTGATAAAACCGAGTGGGCAAGCCCAGCTCACGAGTCGCACTCAGCAGACGGGTTGCGGTGCCTGTCACCAGATCAAGTGTTCCTAACGGATCGTTCCACGACTGCGGTACAAAGCTAGGCGCAGCCAAATTATAAATTTCGGTTGGCTGTAATTGCTCAACGGCTTGAGTCATCGCTGCAGCATCTGTTAAATCAACCGAATAAATTTCTACTTGATCCGCTAGCTCATCTAGTTTGGCAACACTGCTCTGTCGAGATGGCGGCACGAGGCCAACAACACGATAGCCCTTTTTTAGCATTAAGCAGCTCAAATAGTAGCCGTCTTGTCCGGTTATCCCTGTGATCAGTGCGGTTTTAGTCATGGGCCCTTTAAAATACGTTCTTCGATTACTAGCAGCAAAGCACTATGCTGCAACCTCTGGTTTGATCATACGTCCGGTGACCGATCACATAGTGCAGCCCAGCACCAGGATTCACACAATCTTTGACGTTTTCACAATCCTAAGACAGTTGCGCTGCATTTCAGCCTCAATGTCAGTGTCAAAAGAAGACCTATTTTCTAGCTGTTTGTCAGGCGCGTCTGCTCGCTGACTATCCATAGCAACACAGTCATAAGAAACCTGGTCGGCTAGCCTTCTTAGCAAAAACCAGCCGTACCCACCCTCTCGCAGCGATCCAGGCTTGGGTTCTCTCAGGCTATTAGGATCAAAAGGATCGCCTTGATCAAAAATGCGAATTTCTACCTGCTTGGGCTGCACAATTAGCTCAATTTCAATCGGCGTACTGCTAGGCAAGTCGCTGTGTGCATGGCGAACGGCATTGGTAAAGCCTTCTGCAAGCGCTAGATTAAGCTGATCAAACTGCTCATTAATCCAGGGAGACTCTTCTGCTGCCAAAGATATTCGAGTTTGAAACCATTGCTGAACGGTCGATAGTTCTTCTAAATGGCTGCTAACAGAGAGATAAGCCTGTTTAATCATAGAGAACTCAGGATTTCGTTGGGTGGCTTTAGCTCGACTGCTTTGGCGTTGAAGCAACTCTGCAAGCAAACATTTAAGGTATCGTTCAGATTTTCTGAATTGTCACTTTGCTTTAGCTGCCTAATCACCTTCAAACCCTGACGTTTTCGATACTACGCTGACTGAGCCCTGAGCTTTCCCATTCACTACCTAAACTTAATAGCTAACATAAAATTATTTAACAGAACGCTATCCAAATGAGCAGACCCGTATAAAGGCTAAAAGCTAAGTACCAAAAAGTCCAGGCTCTCAGGAACCTGGACTCTTAAAGTAAACTGCTTTTGTTCGCTTATTTCGGCAGGGGTTCGCTTAGAAAAGTCCCAGCGTCAAAGAAGTGTCGATAGGGAATGTAGCACCGATACCTAGCCATAAGGTCACAACCGTGCCAAATAGAAACACAGCGGTTGCAACAGGGCGGCGGAAGGGGTTTTGAAACTTATTAACGTTCTCAATGAAGGGAACTAGAATGAGTCCCAAAGGAATGGCCGTCATTGCCGCAATGCCCAAGAGCTTGTTGGGCAGAACCCGAAGCATTTGGAAGGTTGGGTACAGGTACCATTCAGGCAAAATTTCTAGTGGCGTCGCAAAGGGGTTTGCAGGTTCGCCTACTAGCGCAGGATCCAGAACAGCCAAGGCTGTGCAGCAGGCAATGGTTCCCATGATCACAATCGGGAAAACGTAGAGAAGGTCATTAGGCCAAGCGGGCTCACCGTAATAGTTGTGCCCCATGCCTTTCTTGAGCTTCTCTCTCAGCATAGGATCGGTTAGATCTGGCTTTTTGAGAATTGACATAGATAAGCTTCCAAAAAAATATGATGCCGACAGTTACTAAGTATTTTAGCTTGAGCTGCCGCCTTACTAACAGACTCTTAGGAAGGATTCCTTAAAGTGCTCAATAAGCATCTGCGTTGGGCGGCTGAAGTAAGACTAACTTAGCTCAAAGCTTACATCGAGATTTACAAGGGGCCAGAGATGCCCTGCTTGCGGATCATGATGAAGTGCAAAAGCATAAAGACAGCGATGAACCAAGGTAATACAAAGGTGTGTAGGCTGTAGAAACGAGTCAACGTCGCTTGACCTACGCTTTCGCTGCCGCGCATTAGCTCAACAATGGTGCCGCCAACAACTGGAATCGCGCCAGGAACGCCCGATACGATTTTGACAGCCCAATAGCCGACCTGATCCCAAGGCAGAGAATAGCCCGTTACGCCAAAAGAGACTGTAATAACGGCCAAGATGACGCCTGTAACCCAGGTCAGCTCACGGGGCTTTTTGAAGCCACCTGTGAGGTATACCCGAAAGGTGTGCAGGATCATAACAAGCACCATCATGCTTGCCGACCAGCGGTGAACAGAACGAATAAGCCAACCAAAGTTAACGTCCGTCATCAGGTACTGAACAGATGCGAAGGCATCGGTCACAGTGGGCCTGTAGTAGAAGGTCATTGCGAACCCGGTGGCAAACTGAATGATGAAGCAAACGAGGGTGATCCCTCCTAGGCAGTAGAAGATATTGACATGGGGAGGAACGTACTTGCTAGAAATATCGTCGGCCAGCGCCTGAATTTCTAGCCGCTCATCAAACCACTTGTAGGGCTTTGAGTCAGTGACTTGCTTAGTAAACATGAAGCAAAAATTTTAGGTGTTCTGAAGGGTCTGTAGCAATACTAAAAAATGTAACACAACCCTAGTCTATCGGGGTTAATAAGCTTTTGCCAATAACTTTCGCGAGCGAATAAAGCCATCCTGCTCTCGGTTGGCTCAGTCCCTTTTAGCCATTTGCCTCAGTTATTTTTTAAAAGTTTAAGAAAATCAAATATTTCATATAATTAATATACCTTTACAAAGATGTGGCAATCTCTGGGGTTTGTATGGTGGCTCGCGTAAGCGGAGATTTGGCATTAGACGTTATCCAAACGGTATCTTGGAGAAGGTAGTTGAAATGATTTGTATGGGCTGCTGGCTGGAATTTTATGAGAAGACGGATTTTTCGAGCAGTGCTGGCGGTGGGTCTGTCGATGGCGTTTTGGCTGGGTGCTCTAGCTGCTTGGACGCCTGCAAGCAGTGAAATAGGTGCAAGCTGGCTAGGACGAATGCCTGCTGCTTTGGCCTTTAGTAACCAACAGCAAATGGTGATGGATGTGTGGCGCATCGTGAACCGTAGCTATGTAGATGAGACGTTCAATCATCAAAACTGGTGGTTTTTGCGCCAAAAAGTGTTGAAAAAGCCGCTGTCTGACTGGGCGGACACCTACACCGCTATTGATGACATGCTGGCAGTTCTAGACGATCCTTACACCCGTTTTTTACCGCCCGATCAGTACAAAAGCCTGCAAACTAATACGAATGGCGAACTGATGGGGGTGGGCCTGCAGATTGCAAAGGAGGAGGAAGGCGGCAATTTAAAAGTGATTACGCCGATTGAGGGATCGCCCGCTGAGGCGGCTGGGCTGCTGCCTTTAGATGAAATTTTAGAAATTAATGGAACGCCAACCCGCACGATTAGCTTAGATGAAGCAGCTTCTCGAATGCGCGGGGCAGTGGGGAGCCAGGTAGCTTTGAAGGTGGGACGGGCCGATCAGCCGTCTTTTGAGGTGAGCATTAGGCGCGATCGCATCACCATAAATCCTGTTTCAGCCGAGCTGCGCACCGAACCCGGCCTTCCTAAGCTGGGCTACTTGCGTCTGCGTCAGTTCAACGGCAACGCGGTAAGCGAGCTAAAAGCTTCTTTAGAAGCGCTAGAAAAGCAGGGAGCCGATGCTTACATTTTGGACTTGCGGAACAATCCGGGCGGGCTGCTAACGGCTGGCATTGAAATCGCTAGGATGTGGATGGACGAAGGCACGGTGGTGTACACGGTGAACCGCCAAGGCTCATTAGGGAGCTACGATGCTAACGGCAGAGCGATCACCGCCGATCCGCTGATTGTGCTGGTGAATAAGGGCACTGCCAGCGCTAGCGAAATTTTGGCGGGTGCCTTGCAAGATAGCGGTCGTGCTCGGCTGGTGGGTGAAACTACCTTTGGCAAAGGGCTGATTCAGTCGCTGTTTGACTTGCCTAATGGCGCGGGGCTAGCGGTGACGATCGCTAAATATGAAACGCCGAGCCATCGAGATATTAACAAGCTGGGGATTTCGCCCGATCAGATGGTTGAGACTTCTGTGGAGCAGCGATCGCAGATTGGCACCACGGCAGACGCGCAGTATGAAGCAGCCGTGGGTTTATTGGCTCAATCGATTAAACCAGAAACGCTAGCGATCGCGCAATGACGGCTCACGGCAAAACGCGCACCTACCACGATCCGCTGCACGGGGCGATTACCCTCAACAGTGCCGATCCGGTAGAGGCGCTGTTGACTGAGCTGATTGAGACGAGTGCTTTTCAACGGCTGCGGCGGATTCGACAGCTAGGGCCAGCGAGCCTGACGTTTCACGGGGCAGAGATGTCTCGGTTTACGCATTCGCTGGGCGTGATGGCCTTGGCTCGACGAGCGTTTGATCGGCTAGCGGGCCTGCATTCGGAGCTGCTGCCGCACCGAGCTACCGTCCTTTGCGCTGCGCTGCTGCATGACATTGGCCATGGCCCTTTTAGCCATACTGCCGAAGAAGTTTTTGGCTCTCATCATGAGCAGTGGACGATGGCAATTGTGGCGCGATCGCCTGAAATCCGCCCCTTGCTTGACAGCTTTGATTTAGAACTATGGCAGGCAATCACTCAGACTTACCAGCACAGCCATCCGGTGCCCTGCATATGGCAGCTTGTCTCTAGCCAGTTGGACTGCGATCGCATTGACTACCTAATGCGAGACAGCTACTTTACCGGCGCGTCTTACGGCCAGCTAGATCTTGATCGCATCATGCTGGCACTGAGCTACGACACAGTAACTCAGCAGCTCGTGGTAGAACGCAAAGGACTCGCGGCCATTGAGCACTATTTAGTGGTGCGCTCATTTATGTACGCTCAGATCTACAACCATCCTAAAAACCTGTCAGCGACCTGGGTATTGGAGCAGGTTTTTAACCGAGCCCGCGAGCTGCTGAAGCGCGAAGCGCTGGAGACAGATGACACCGTAAGGGCTTGGCTGCTGGGCTCTACCCCAGGTGCCTCATTAGCAGCGCTATCCATGGAACGTTATCTAGAAGGTGATGACATCGTATTTGCCTACCATGTGCAGCGCTGGCAACGTCATGCTGATGCAACGCTCGCTGACTTTTGCACTCGCTTTGTCAATCGGCGCTTGCTCAAGGTGCTAGAGGTGACTCATGCAACGCTTGAAGAGCAGGAGAGCTTGCTGGCTAACGTACAGCAGCAGCTCATTGCTGAAGGGGTAGAGGCCCATCGCTACAGCGGTCTGCGGCAAATTTGGAGTAAGGGCTACGACATCTATCAAGAAGGCATCAAGATTAGAACGCAGCGAGGTCTTAAAGAGATTAATCAGCTTTCGCCGCTGGTGCAAACGCTCTCCTTACCTGCGCAGCGCACTTGGCTGATTTATCCCAGTGAAGTCATTGTGGGATTATGCCCACTGCCAGAAAAGGATTTGGCGATGGTGGTGGATAGCGAATAACAAGTGAGCTATAAACCGGGTTGAGTCGCCTTCAGCATCTCCCAATTAGTTTGCTGTAGCTGAGCGTAAGCTTGACTAATTTTTTTTTCGCCGCGTAAAAAGCCAGTGCTGGCCCCTGGGCAGATGTAATGGAGGGTCTCAGGTGTAAAATCAGAGAGAATTTTTTGGCTATAGCGGAGCTGACGCGGCCAGTGGAACGTTTTAGAAAGGCGGAGGGGCTGTGGGGCTTTGGCTTGGTTAGGGATGAGATGGCGACCTGTGAAGAGAATGCCGCCGTGGTTGCTGTGATACAGGCAGGATGAGCCGGGGGAATGGCCGGGTGTCCAAAAGACTCGGCTGAGGGGAGGGGACGCGCGATTTTCCTGCGTAGACACAACGTAATCGCGATGAAAAGTTTGGGTCGCTACCGTCGGCAGCAGGTAAGCTTCTTGCTCTTGGATCAGCACTTGGCAGCCAAAGATTTTTTGACACTCAGGCACTTGGGCCATACCGCCCCGATGGGTAATAAACAAGATGTCAATCCCGCCCTGGTCGGCGATAAATGCCTGATGGGGCTCGCTCAGCGCCGGAGAGTCAACCAAAATATTATGGCTTGACTGGCTGCTAAAGCCGTTGTCTTTTTCGATGATGAAATAGGCCGTTCCGCCCAGGGTTTCGCGGTTGGGCGAAAAAGCAAAAACGGTGCTGCGA
>JBARVS010000054.1:0-4305 GCA_049646385.1 Phormidesmis sp.
GCCTTGCACGTCAAAGCGAGTAATAGCTAGCAGATCACAATGATCTTCAAAGGCTAGATCCGAAAGGCCAGGAAGCTTTCTCTTGAATTTAATCATGATTTTCTAGGAGCGGTTTAACCGCATAGAGTCCTCTGCGATAGGTCGGTATCCAGGCAAGCTGATTTTTGATGCGCCAGGGCTGATCGCCAATGACTGTGTAGTAAGTGACAGCCAGCCAGAAGAACAGCCCGATTGTCCAGAAGTAAGATGGGGCATCGAATAGCACGGCCCAAAGTAGCTGCGTTAGCAGATAGGAAATAAACAAGCACAAGACGACTGGCCCGATGAGACCCACAGGCAGTAGACCCACCATGAACGGTTCAGACATCGCCTTATTAACTTCTACGTAGGGCTGGTTCTCCATATCTCAAAGCGGTAAAGTCCAGACTGTGAATAGATGACGAGTTAGTTTCCAGGCGGTGTTGTCGTCGCCGTTGCGCCACCGCTAAAGAACAGCTTTGAAAAAACTTCTCCGCCAACAAAGATGACGGTGCCAACGATAAAGGCGGTCATTGGCACGGCAGCGTCTTCATTGCGAAAGGCTTTGTAGCCCCAGGTCATCAGCCCACCGATAATTAAAAAGAACAGCAGCAGAAAGACAACGGTAAACAGGAGCGTCACTACGTCTGCGCCGATATAGGTGGACAAAGCCGTGTTAGCCGCCGTTTGAGCGCCCGTCCATTGGGCTGAAGCGGCTGTGCCTGTGACGAGGTTGGCGATCACGGCCAACGCACCGATTGACGCAAACATCTTGATCGGTGCAAAGCGCCTGAGCCAATATTCAATTCTGTGAATAGATTGCTGTCTAAATACGGCTGATATGGCCAGCAACCCGAGGTATGAGACTTGTGGATGCGCAATCGCGAATAGCAAGCTGCTACAGGCCGCAAAACCTAAAATAATTCTAAAGGCGACCTGTTTGTATCGAGTCCGGTTCGGTGTCATCTTGAAACTCCTTAGTTTTCCCTGCTTTGCGGGCTTAATTAATTTTCTTGGCTCCGTGTATGTACGGAGAAGCGAAAGCAAAAATTGGATATTTCAAGATGCTATGGGATCTCTCAAAAGCTATCAAGGCATGAGTTTTGGGGAATAAAGCAGGTTTTTTAAAAAAAAGTAGTACTTTCTGGAAAAAGCTAATCCCTTTTTAAAGTTTCATGCTAAAAGATTAGAGAGGAACACACCTTTTCTCAGTAAAGGGTGTGGATTTTTCAAAAAAAGGGTGCTGTCTCACATCAAAAAACTTTACATTTGTCACGATGAGTTGCGAGTTTTTTGCTGGTTCGTAAATATTTTTCAGTTCATGGAGATGTCGTGTGGTGGATTATAAAGCCGCAGATGGAAACAGATTAAAGCTACAGTTTTCTTACTACGATCCGACTTTGCTGACCAGACTCGCTGACGATATCAGGTGCTCCTCTGTTGCTACCCGCTCCAAGTACTTGAACGTGCTGTTAGAAAGAGTGCTGTCTTTGCCGATGAGAACTTCTACGTCTTCTCACCTCGATGAATTCTTTGCCTGGATAGCGCTGTTTGAGTCTTTGCCGACCGAGCGAATTTGGCAGCTCGCACCCACACAAAATCGGAACTTCGACCAGATGGTTAAACACCTGCTCGAAATCGCGCTAAGCTACTATCCTGAAAATCCTCAATTATTCGTCGCAGCGAGGGATGTACAGTCACATAGCGTTGAAGTCCAGCAGCTAGGCTCAGCAGCTTACAGCAGGTGGCCCGATACGAATTATCGACTACCTGCCATCAATGATTTTGCGTCGTGAGGACTTTGCGCATCAGCCGTTCTCAAACTGTCTGAGCGCTTTGAGGACGGCTGAGAAGCCTTGGGATGAGCGCTAAGTCTCGTGCAGTCTGATAGCTACTTCATCTAGGACGGTTGCTATCTCATCGATGGTTAGCGTCTCGATGAGTCTGTGAATGAGCTGGGCTTTTCCCTCTCTAGAAAGGACTTCAATCCTTTCGCGGATGTTTTCTACTTCTAGGCCCGTTTCTATCTCAGTCCTATAATCCGGATAAGACGGCCCTTCAGTGTCGCTTTCCATTGAAAATCGTCTAGGAATTGAATGCAGGTTTACGTCTATAGCAAATACTTTCATGTGCTTATATATACGTAGACCACTTAAGACTTCTTGACAAAAAAGAAAAATCATCCTTTGGTTAAATCTTTGGAGGGTAGCGAGTTTTGAGGAGGAGACTGATTTGGCGTACTTTCCCTCAGCTTGGCGGCGAGCGCCGAGAGCAGTTCAGCAGCGGCATGGTTGTCTAACTTATGCACAAAGCTTCTGAGCGCAATCGGGCTTTCGACAAATTCTTCTAGGTTTCGGTTATGGGTGACCTGCGAAATCCAAAACGCGAAGGCTTCGTCAGATAGGGCCGCTAACAGCTTTTCTAGGCTGTCTGTGGTGATCGCGTTGGTATCGTTTCTAAAGTTAGAGATCATACCCGTCGATACGTCAGCCTCCTCTGCGAGGTAAAGCCCTTTGATATCGAACTCCTTGAGGGTTGCGTCAAAAGCGTGGCAGAGCAGTTTCACAATTGCTTGAATTCCCGTCGAAATTACGTTGTAGGTTTAAAATACAGAATGCTGTGTCTCGCTACGTATTTTTACGGTAAGACTTGTTTAAAGCTGAGGTATTAAGACTGTCAAGAAACCCGAAGAAGAATGTCAAAGCTGCGATTACTCTATCGCCTGTTTAGTTTCTTTGTTACAGGAGAAACGCCTGTATCCTACACTCAGATCGCTTATGTGATAGCTAGTACCTTAGCCTGCGACTCAGGCTTGCCGTCTTGTCTAACTTTCTCTGCGAGCGCAAAGAGTAATGCTGCTGTTTCGTCCTGATCGAGGTCTCTTACAAGCTCCGATAGGGTCGGTGGTTCTTGCGGTACTACGTGAAACCCTCTACTGGAAGCTATCTGTTCAAGTAGATAGCTAAAAGCCTGATCGTCTAATGATTCCAGTATTTTCTCAAGCCCATCGGTTCTAATAGGTTTGCCTCCACGAAATCGCGATATAAGACTCACAGACACATCCGCAGCACCTGCTAGTACAGCTCCTGTCAGCTCAAATTTAGATACTGTGTCTGTAAATGCCTTGCTAAGTTTCATAACTGCGCACGCGCATGGAAAAATATTGCGCTTTTAATATACAATACACCTGCACCGAGATGATGTGAGGAGAGCGATATCGAATTAATTACTTCATGAACAAGCGAAAACCCCAGTTGCGCTAACAACCAGGGCTTTCTGATTAATCGAGATAGGCGGGACTCTAATTGCTTTGGACGGCGGTTTTTGAGTAGCCTTTATGCTGTCAACTCATATTAGCAGCTATTAACCCATAGTTGCAAGAACTAAGATCGTAGTTTTAGATATGTAGTCAACAGCGGCCTGTCTCTCACTCATCCCCCAGAGAGATAGAACATGATCGCGATTCGCAATGATGACCTGCTACCGTCAGATCCCTTAGCTCAGCGCCTGAGCCATACCTTCCTAAGGAACCGCTGGGACTTCATCTATGCCCAGGTGCCAGACCCAGAGCAACCGGTTCAAAAGGAGCTGGACTGGCAGACGGAGCACATGAAGCTAAAGCCCGAGTGGAAGACCGAAACACGCTACCCGATGAAAAGCCGGGTGCTGTACCACCGCTGGGCAGACCCAAGCGAGATTCTAGGCGTTCGGTTTGATCACACGACTGAATACGGGCTGCTGGATATCGACGTAGAGAGCCAGTACCATCCCAGGCAAAATCCGAATGCGATCACGAACATTCAGATCGCGCTAGAAACCATCGGGATTACCCGAACGTTTCTGGTGCGTTCTAGCTGGAGCGACGGGCTGCACCTGTACTTCCCGCTGACCGAAGCCGTCAATACGTTCAACTTAGCCGTTGCCGTCAAGTTCTGCTTGCAAACGCAAGGCTTTGCAGTCCAAGACGGGCAGCTAGAGATATTTCCGAACGATAAAAGCTACGGCGTCGTTACGAAGATTCTCTATAAGGGCCACCGCCTGCCGCTTCAGCCCGAGACCGGCTCATGGCTGCTAGACGATGACCTGCAAGGAATTAGCAATCAGCTCAGTGACCTGTTTCGTATATGGGACATCGCCTCAATCGGTCAAGACATGAGCGAACTGAGCAGCGCTCTGCTCATTGCCCGACAAAACCGACTGACTAAGCCCCGTCGCCGCCTGAATAACGTAGAAGCATGGCGACAGGATTTAGAAATCACAATCGCCGAAGGCTGGACAGACGCACAC
>JBARVS010000055.1:0-1776 GCA_049646385.1 Phormidesmis sp.
CCTTAAGATTGTCACCAAACAAGTGTTCGGCCACGAGAGCGAAGTTATAAAATGGGCTCCTCATTCAACTAAAGGAAGAGGTAGCAGTGACGTAGTTGAACTCGTTCGGAAGCATAAGAAACGCATATTCTCTCTCTATCGCAGTGACTTTGAAACTTTTAGCTACAGCTTTGATGACTGTCCTTAGTAAAAAATGTAATATTAATTTTGCGAAAGTAAACGCATCCAATAAAAGAAAGGTCAAGTATTGAAGATACTGATTCTAAACAATATAAGCGGCGGAGTTCGACTAAATGATACGTTGCGGTGTTCAACAAGAAGTTTCTCTAGCCCCTTATACGAGCTGGAAAATAGGCGGCGCTGCAAAATACTTCACGGAGCCGACCTTAAATGAAATTCCCAATCTGTTGATCTGGTGTTCTAAGCGTGATATACCTGTCTATTTTTTAGGTCGTGGTTCTAATGTATTAGTTGACGATGCGGGCTTAGATGGACTGGTTATTTCAACTCGAAATTCTTTAACTAGCTTACGACGGGAGGAAGACTATATCGTGGCTGGCAGCGGCGTGTTTTTGCCTCATCTGTCCCAGTTTGCAGCGCGAGAGGGGTTTTCTGGCTTTGAATTTTTGATTGGTATTCCGGGTACTGTGGGCGGGGCGATCGCCATGAATGCAGGGCTAACGGTATTCCGTCCTCGTGAAATGACAGCGGTTGTAAAAGACTTTGATGTCATAGACCTAAACGGCAATATTGAAACAATAACGCTAGAAGACGTTCAGGCAGATTATCGCCATACTAATTTATTAAATGGAAAGCGTTTGATCCTACAGGCTCGGTTTCAATTAGAAGAGTGCGGCAATCCTGAAGAGATTAAACGCGCCACTTTTGATCACCTCGCCGAGCGCAAGCGCAAGCAACCTCTCGATAAACCGACCGCAGGAAGCACGTTTAAGTCACCTTCGGGTGGTAAGGGAGCCGGATGGTATATAGAACAAGCTGGGCTCAAAGGCTGGCAAATGGGAAAGGCCCGCATCAGTCCGATACATGCTAATTGGATTGAAAATTTGGGCGGTGCAACGGCTGCAGATGTCAAACAGCTAATTCTTCATGTTCAAAACACAGTCGCAGCTGATCTTGGCATACGTTTAGATCCCGAAGTTCGCTTTTTATCTTAAAAAACAATGGAAACTTTAAACAAAATCATTGTTCAGCCCTCTCGCTTGGTTGGAGAAGTGAGAGTAAGCGGAGCAAAAAACTCTGCCCTTCGCCTTTTAGCGGCTTCGTTGCTAACTGCGGCACCTACCTGCCTAAAAAACTATCCAAGCAGCCTGCTTGACGCTCAGCTTCATGTAGAAATGCTGGAAGCGCTAGGTAAAACCTGCCGATTGATCAGTGAGAACGAAATAGAAATTACGGAAGCTACTGCGCCTCCATCCGAGCTGATTTGGGAAAAGCGATCAATTCGCAACACTCTGCTGATTTTGGGTGCGTTATTAGGTCGTACGGGTAGTGGGAAGGTGCCATTGCCCGGTGGCTGTAAACTGGGCGATCGCAAATACGACATTCACATCATGGTGCTTGAGGCTCTCGGCGCGTGCGTCTGGGAAGAAGGTGACCATCTTTGTGCTGAAGTGCCTGGGGGGAAAAGGCTCAAAGGCGCAGACATATATTTGCCGCTGCGGTCTACAGGAGCAACAGAAAACAGTCTTATCTCTGCTTGTTTAGCTGAAGGTAGCACTCGCATTTGGGGGCCTCATATCCGACCAGAGATTCTAG